>JAISJK010000003.1 GCA_031261565.1 Candidatus Adiutrix sp.
CTACCTCTAATTTCCCCGTAAGTCAAGGGGCATAAAGAAATAAATCAATACTTTATATGTTAATTTAGATATATGTAGCATACAGTTAAGTATAATACCGAAATTAATTGATGAGCGAGAGGGTTGTAAAATGATATGCTGGGCCTCCGGCCCTGATTTCAATTGAAAGAATCTATTGACTTTTTGTGGGTATGCGTGTATATTTGACCCATAGATTATACATTGCTGGGTAGTTTGCTGGCTTGCCAGTTTCTGAACAGCGCAGTCTATGGCCCCTCAACGGGGCCATAGTTATTTCAGGAAGTTAAATCCATGCACATTTGTTATGTGGAGGAAAGCGGCGAATCAGGCGTCCTCAATTTGTCTGATGCCAATTCTAATCCCTTCTTTATTGTAATTGGGCTATTTGTCGATTATTCTGGCTTGTCTCAATTAACCCAAGATTTCCTCAAGGCCAAAATCAAATTCTTCCCCGCTACGCAAAACTCAGTTGCTCATTTTTTGGATTGTATTGAGGTGGAGAGAAAGGGTGGTGATATTCGTAAAGCGATCCGCAGCTCCAGCCGGAGGTGCTGGCAACAATCTGTTGGTTTTACTGATTTCCGATGTAACCGGTCTCAATAGGAAAACAAGCCTTCTGTTTAAATAATCGACTCATCCCCCAGACCGCCCCGTCACCCCGGCGGAAGCCGGGGTTCATTTCCAGCCGGCCCCGGATTGGCCCATGGCCCTAGACCGGCATTGGTGACCTCCGCCCCGGCCATAATTTCCCTTGAGTCTTTCCGCTAAATTTAGTACAATACTTCATTTGAGCCCGGGCTATATTTTTGAATCCCGGCGCCATCCTCGCCCCGCCCTGGCGGCGGGGCCTTAATGCCCACGAGGAGGAAGACATGCACCCGAGACGGTATGAGACTTTGATCCTGCTGGCCCCCAACCTGGAGGCCCAGGAGTTGGAAACCTTTAAAACCAAGGTTGACAACATCATGGCCACCGGCGGCGGCCAGTTGGTGAGACTGGAAGACTGGGGCCGGCGCCGCTTGGCCTACCCGGTCAAAAAAGAAATGTTCGGCTACTATCTGCTCTATGATTTTCAGGGCCGCCCGGCCCTGGCCACGGAACTGGAGCGCAATCTGAAGATTGACGAAAAAGTCTTCAAGTATCTGACTCTGGTTCTGGATAAAAAATTTACCGATGACGACCTAGTTGCGGCCAAGGAAAAACTCCTGGCTGAAGCCGCCCGGCGGGAGGCTGAAAAGGCCAAGGCCCAGGAAGCGGTCGAAGAGCGGCTGAACAGGTCGGCCGATGACCGGGATGACGATGAAAATGTCGACGATGACCGCAACGACCGCAACGACCGCGACGACCGCGACGACCGCGACGACGATGAGTAAAGGGGGAGAAGCAGCCATGTATGATAACAATCAGGATGACAAAAACCCACGCCGGGCCGGCCGGGGCGGTAAAAAAAGAATGTTTCACCGCCGCAAGGTCTGCCGTTTTTGCGTCGAGCATATTGATGAAATCGACTACAAGGACATCAAAACTCTCCGCAATTTCGTCACCGAGCGGGGCAAGATAGTTCCCCGCCGCATCAGCGGCAACTGCGCCAAACACCAGCGTCTTTTGACTCAGACCATCATGCGGGCTCGTTTCATGGCCCTCCTGCCCTACACGGCTATGGTGCCGTCGGGCAGCTCATATTAAACAAGGGAGGCCCCCATGGATATCATTTTAATCAAAGACGTTGACAACCTCGGGCTGACCGGCCAGGTGCTCAGTGTGGCCCCGGGCTATGCCCGCAATTTTTTGTTGCCCGGCGGCTCGGCTCTGGCGGCCACTCCGGGCAATCTGAAAATGCTGGCTAAAAAGCGGGCGGAATTTGAGGCCCGGGCCAAGGCCGAAAAAGATCAGGCCCTGGATCTGAAAAATAAACTGGCCGAGGCCCGGCTGGTATTCCGCCGCAAAGCCGGGGAAGCCGGCAAGCTCTACGGAGCGGTTACGGCCATAGACATTGCCGAGGGTCTGCGGGCCGAGGGCTTTGACCTGGATCGGAAGCGGCTGCGCCTGGCCGAGCCTCTGAAAGCCCTGGGCGACTACGAGGTGGCGGTGCGTCTGCACCCGGAAGTGATCGGCCTGATCAAAGTGGCGGTGCAGTCGGACAGCGATGCGCCCGCCCCGGCTCCGGCCGCCTGATTTCCGGCCAGGCCAATAAATTCTCCATTATAACCCGGCCGGGTCTTCCGGCCGGGTTTTTAGCTCTGTTATGACCAGGTTGAAACAGCTATGACTTACGACCCCACCCCGGGCCTGGTTGGCCAGGCCCCCTCCAGCCTGGAGGCTGAACGGGCTCTTTTAGGGGCCCTCATTATCGATGCGGCCGAGGCTCTGCCCCAGGTGCTGGAAACACGCCTGGCCCCGGCTGATTTTTTCAAAGAGGGCCACAGTGAAATTTACCAGGCCATCACCGCCATGTATGACCATGGGGAGCCGGTTGATCTGGTCACTCTGGCCGAGGGCCTCAAGAAAAAAGGCGCTCTGGAAAAAATCGGCGGGGCCGCCTATCTTTCAGAGCTGACGGATTCTATAGGCGTGGCCGCCAACGCCGCTCACTACGCCCGCATTGTTATTGACCGCTCCATTTTGCGGCGCCTGATTTCCATCTCCGCCGTCATCTCCGAAAAGTGCCAGGGGGCACCCAAAGAGGTTGACCAGGTGCTGGATGAGGCCGAGTCCCTCATCTATAAGGTGCGGGATGAGCGGGGCAACAACAGCCTCCAGAAAGTGCCCGACCTTTTGGCGGCGGCCTTCCAGCGGATTAACGACCTGCGCAACCGCGAGGTGGGCCTGACCGGCATTCCCACCGGCTTCAGCCTGCTTGACTCCCTGACCGGCG
>JAISJK010000015.1 GCA_031261565.1 Candidatus Adiutrix sp.
TCGCATGGCGGTCAAAATTTCCCATCTGGACAAGCTCCTGGGCCTGACCGGGGAAATCATCATCACCGCCTCCAATATCTCCATCCTGCAGCGCCACCTCTCCACCTCCCTGGTGGGCATTGACAAAAGCTCCATGGAGATGGTCAAAAACGCGGCCCTGACGGCCAACCGCATTTCCTCAGACCTGCACCACCTGGTCATGGACATTCGCATGGTGCCCATCAAGGACACCTTTCTGCGCTTCCGGCGCCTGGTTCGGGATATCGCCAAAAAGAAGGGCCGCCAGGTCAATTTCGAGATTGTCGGGGAAGATACCCTGGTGGACAAGACCGTGGCCGAAAAGCTCTACGAGCCCTTGGCCCATCAGATCAGAAACGCCATTGACCACGGCCTGGAAGATCCCCTGGAGCGCCAGCACAGCGGCAAAGACCCCACCGGCCAACTGGTGCTGACCGCCTATAAAAAAGAGGGCTTTACCTACATTTCCGTCTCCGATGACGGCCGGGGCCTCAATGAGGCCCGCATCCGCCAGGTGGCTGTGGAAAAGGGGTTTTTATCGCCCACCGCCGCCGCAGCCATTGGCCAGGCCGAGTGCTGGAGCCTGATTATGCAGCCCGGCTTTTCCACCAATGTCGAGGCCACCGAGATCTCCGGCCGGGGCGTGGGCATGGATGTGGTCAAAAACACCGTGGAAACTCTGGGCGGCGAGGTGATCATTGAGACGGCCCCCGGCCGGGGGACGCTCTTCACCTATAAAATTCCCCAGTTGTCGGCCGTCAACATCACCGATGCCCTGATTATCCGCACCGGCGAGAGCTTTTGCGCCGTGCCCATCGGCAATGTGGTGGCCACCCAGGCCATTGACCCTCAGGAAATCATCACCACCATGGAGTCCACCGAGAGCATTCAATACCTGGGCTCCATCATTCCCCTCCATGACCTGCGCGGCCTGTTGAGCGGCGCGCCCCTGGGCGAACGCCCGGAGACTTTGCCGGTCATTATCATCGATGCCAAAAACGGGCGGATCGCCCTGAAAGTCTCGGAATTTATCCGGCCCCAGAAACTGGTGCTGATCCCCCTGCCGGAAATATTTACTGTGCGGGGCGTCTCCGGCACCACCATCCTGGGCGGCAACCAGCTGGGCATGGTTCTCGATCCTTTTGAGCTGATCGCCCTGGCCACCGGCCGCACCCTGGACAGCGGCGAAGACCACTCGGCCTTTGGCGCGCCCCTGGCCGCTCCGGAGGCCGATGCCTGGCCGGCCCCGGATCAGGCGGCATTGGCTCAGGCCACCCCGGCCGAGACCGGGGCTAAGCCGGAACAGCCGGCCGAGGGGGGCAAATCTGCGGATATTGACGAATCAGTGATGGAAGAATTTTTTGTGGAGATCCACAATATTTTAAATGATCTCAACGAAGACATCTTCCAACTGGAGAAAGAGCCGACCAACGCCCGGCGGATAAACACCATTTTCCGCCACTTCCACTCCATCAAGGGCAACTTTATCATGACCGGCTTCACCAATGTGGGGGCCTTTGTCCATGAGGTGGAATCAGTCCTGGATCGCATCCGGGAAAACGAGCTCAAAGTTGATCAGAGCATTATCGACCTTCTCCTCGATTCCGTCAAAAATCTGGAAAACGGCCTCAGCCAGATCCGGGCCGGCCGCTCTTACGAGGTCACCGACCCGGAGCTCCTGGCCGCCGTTGCCAGCTACCGCCGCCAGGAGACCAAAGCTGCGGAGGCCGAAGAGGCGGCCGGCAGCGACACTTTCCACCTGACGCCTCTGGCCAACATTCACTATT
This sequence comes from Candidatus Adiutrix sp., assembly GCA_031261565.1. Classification (GTDB taxonomy): domain Bacteria; phylum Desulfobacterota; class Desulfarculia; order Adiutricales; family Adiutricaceae; genus Adiutrix. The sequence continues at coordinate 1,806 of JAISJK010000015.1, forward strand.
TCGCCAAACTGGCCGCCGAAGGCGTCAGCGTCTTCAACTCTTTCATCAAAATCGGCCAGTCCTTTCAGGATCAATCCCTGGTCATCTATCTGATCCTGAAGCGCCTGGCCCAGATAGCCGATCTGATGGACACCGTGCCGCCGCTGGACAAGATTGAACGCGGCCTGGCCGCTTCCCAGCTCAAGATCATGTTTTCCTCCACCCATTCCTTGGCCGAGGTCAACCGTTTTTTTGAAAAGCAACTGGTGCGCTATTACCAGGTGACCGAATTTGAAAACATGCTGATTGAATAGCGCGGCCGGAGGGAAAAATAATGGCCAGAGTATTATTGAGCCTGACTGACCAGGCTGTCCTGCAAAATGTGGAGACGGCCCTGGCGGAGACTAAACATGTCTGCTCCCGCCTGGAGAATCCAGGCCCGACTGACAGCCCCGAGACCGTGGCCGGGCGGATTATGGCCCAGGAGCCCCAGGTGGTGGTCATGGACTACCAGCCGGAAGACGCGGCCAGCGTCAAGCTCATGCAGGCCGTCACCGAGCTGACCAGCCACCCCGAGTTTATTTTCATTGAGACCGAGGCCAAGGCCGAGCGGGAGCAGGTGATGATGGCCTTAAACGAAGGGGCCCGGGCCTTCCTGCCCCGAAAATTCGAGCCGGCCGCCCTGCGCAATTATGTGGAGCGGGCCGCCTCCGGGCCGAGCCGGCTGCGCCTGAAAGTCCAGGAGGCGGCCGGGGCGGGGGACGAGGAGGCGGTTATTCATCGCCTGGAAGCTCTGTGCGGCGACCTGCGCATCAAGACCAACAGTTTCCAGAAACTGATTTCCTATCTGCTGACCACCCCGGCCAGCACCCAGCCCCGGAAGGTGCTGGTGGTTTCCGACTCTCCCTACCAGCTGGAGATGTTGAAAAAAATCCTGGAGGATTATAATTTTCAGCCGCTGACCGCCTCCAACCCGAACGATGGGCTCAATCTGGCCCTGAGCGAAAAGCCCCACCTGATCATCAGCGACCTGGAGCTGGATGGCCAGAACGGCATTGAATTCTGTCAGGCTTTAAAGTTCACCCACAAGCTGATCCCCTGCTATTTTATCATCTGCACCGCCAACCAGGACAAAATCAGCCTGGTCATGACCCAGGGCAACGGGGTGGATGACTGCCTGATCAAGCCTTCCGGCCAGAGCGACACGGAAGATTTCATCTCCAGAGTGGCTCTGGGGCTCTTACTATAAATTATCAGGAGCATGTATGGAACCAGTGGAATTGAAAATTGAGGGCCTGAGCTGTCAGCATTGCGTCAGCTCAGTCAAAAACGCTTTGAGCCATCTGGCCGGGGTCAGTAAAGTGGAGGTGAGCCTGGAAAACAAATCGGCCCGGGTCTGGGGAGAGGCCGATAAGGGCGCTTTGATTGCCGCCGTGGCCAAAGCCGGGTTTTCCGCCAGTTAAAGATGGCTACGGGCCAGGCGGTCAGGGGCGACAAGCTGTGGCGCAGCGCCGCCCTGATTGTCCTCTGCGGTTTAGTTTACTATTTCAGCTATGATCACGGCCGCCAATCTATCCGGCAGGAGGCTGTCCGGGAAACCACCAACCAGCGCCAGGAAATTTTCCGCCTGCAATCAGCCCTCCTGGAGTGTACCCGGCTGGCCGCTGAAGCGGCCGGCCCGCCCCAGAATCCCCTCAACCTGCGAGCGGGCCAGAGCCGGATAATCTTCTCCGGCCGCCTGGTGGTCACCTTGCTTCAGGTGGAAAACACAGCCAGGCGGGCCAGGGTGCAACTGAATTTTATTGAGGCCGGGCGCCTGATTTCCGAGGAACTGCCCCTGGGCGGGAGTCTCCGCTTCAGCCTGGGCGGCCATGACTGGACTCTGGTGGTGGTTTCCCTGGGCCTCTCCACCGCTGAACTGCACCTGCTGGAACGCCAAAATGACTTATGACGAATTTCAAATCGGCCAGGAAGCGGCCCAGAGCCTCCTGATCTCGGCCGAGGCCGTGGAGTGCTACGCCCAACTGGTGGGCGACACCAACCCGGTGCATCTGGACGAAGATTACGCCAGCCGCAGCTTCTTCCGCCAGCGGGTGGCCCACGGGCTGTTGGTGGCCGGCCCCATCAGCGCCATTTTAGGCACCCGGCTGCCCGGCCCGGGCACTATCTATCTCAGCCAGTCCCTGGAATTCAAGCGGCCGGTGACCCTGGGCCAGACCATCACCGCCCGGGTCAAAATAGCGGAAAAATTTGACCGGCATAAAAAGCTGAAACTGCGCACCTGGGTCGAAAACCAGGCCGGGCAGTTGGTGCTGGACGGCTCGGCCACTGTCCTGGTGCGCTGAGGTGAAAAAACCCCTCATCGGCCTGACCGCCGCCAACCTGCCCACCCCGGACTGGGATGGCCGCCTGCAGTTGGATCGCGACGGCCAGGGGCGTCTCTACTGCGAGGCCGTGGCCCTGGCCGGGGGTTTGCCCCTGGTGCTGCCCCTAGTGCGGGCTCCGCTGGCCGCTGACCATGGCCCGGAGACCCGTTGCGGCCACGGCCACCTCCTGGATAACGCCAAAGTTTATCTGGAAGCTCTGGATGGGTTGATTCTCTCCGGGGGCGGCGATCTGGCTCCGCCCCCGGGGGCGGCCAACCTTGAGTTTTACCAGCAGACCGACCGCTCCCGCGATATTTGGGAGTCGGCCCTGCTGGCTGCGGCCCTGGCTCTGGATAAACCCGTGCTGGGCATCTGCCGGGGCCTCCAGTTGCTGAACGTGGCCCTGGGGGGGACGCTCTGGGCTGACCTGCCCACCCAGCGGCCCGGCCCGGTGGCCCACCGCCAGACCTGGCCCCGATCCCGGGGCAGCCACCCGGTCACCCTGGAAGCTGGCTCCAAACTGGCCGGGATTCTGCAATTTCCGGCGATTACGGTCAACAGCGGGCACCACCAGGGGGTGACCACCCCGGCCCCTTCGCTGGCGGTGGCCGCCCGGGCCGAAGACGGCCTGATTGAGGCCCTGGAGCACCGGGAGGCCCGCTTTGTCCTCGGGGTGCAGTGGCATCCGGAGGGGCAGTTGGCCGAGGCCCATTCCCGGTCGCTCTTTCGGGCTTTTATCCAGGCATCTTCCTTGAGGAAAGAAATATCGTGAAATTTGTTGATCAGGCCAAAATATATCTGAGCTCGGGCCACGGCGGCTCCGGTTGCGTCAGCTTCCGGCGGGAAAAATATATTCCCCGGGGCGGCCCGGACGGCGGCGACGGCGGCCGGGGCGGGGAAGTCATCCTGGAGGCGCTCAGCCAGAAAGAAACCCTGCTGCGCTTTCACCTCAACCAGCATTTCAAGGCCGGCAATGGGCGGCCGGGCCAGGGCCGCCGCAAAAGCGGCCAGGCCGGAGCCGATGTCAGGCTGGCCGTGCCGCCGGGCACCGTGATTTTCGATGACGACACCGGAGACGAGCTGGCCGACCTGGCCGAGCCCGGGGCGGTTTATGTGGCGGCCAAAGGCGGGCGCGGGGGCCTGGGCAACGCCAATTTCGCCTCCGGCGGCCACCGCACCCCCCGCTACGCCCAGCCGGGCGAGGAGGGCCAAAGTCTGCGGGTGCGCCTGGAACTGCGCCTTCTGGCCGATGCCGGCCTGGTGGGCTACCCCAATGTGGGCAAGTCCACCCTCATTGCCCGGGTTTCAGCGGCCAGGCCCAAAATAGCCGACTACCCTTTCACCACCCTGGTTCCCAACCTGGGCGTGGTGGCTGTGGAGGACGACAACTATGACGGGCCGTCTTTTGTCCTGGCCGATTTGCCCGGATTGATTGACGGCGCGGCCCGGGGGGCCGGTCTGGGCCACCGGTTTTTAAAGCACCTCACCCGTTGCGCGGTGCTGGTGCATGTGCTGGATCCGCTCCGCCTCAACCTGGAGCGGCCCGACCAGGATTGGCTGAAAATTAAAAAAGAGCTCAAAGCCTTTGACCCGGCCCTGGCCCAAAAACCCCAGCTCATCGCCCTCAGCAAAATGGATCTGGCCGAGGGGGAGGCGGCCCTGGCCGCCTTAAAAAAAGCCCGGCCCCGCACGAAAATTATACCCTTTTCCTCAGTCACCGGCCAGGGCCTGACCGCCTTAAAACTGTCCATCTGGGAATATATCCGCAAAAACCGAGAGCCAGCCCAGGCCGCTAAAAGCCGGCCGGAAAGCGAGGAATAACATGAAAAAAGTGGAGCGGGCGTTAATCAGCGTTTCCGACAAAAGCGGCCTTTTGGAGCTGGCCGGGGTGCTGGCCGTCTTGGGAGTCGAGATACTCTCCACCGGCGGCACGGCCAAGGCCCTGACCAATGGCGGGATTAAAGTCACCGAGGTGGCCGACTACACCGGCTCCCCGGAGATTCTGGACGGCCGGGTCAAGACTCTGCACCCCAAAGTTCACGCCGGGCTGCTCTACCGCCGCGACCTGCCGGCCCATGAGGCCCAGATGCGGGAGAGGGGCTTTGGCCCCATCGACGTGCTGGTGGTCAACCTCTACCCCTTTGAGGCCACCATTGCCAAGCCCGGGGTGACTTTTGAGGAGGCTATTGAAAACATTGACATCGGTGGCCCCTGTCTCCTGCGGGCGGCCGCCAAAAATTTCGACTCGGTCACGGCCATCTGCGACAGCGGCGACTATCCCCGGGTGGCGGCCGAGTTGCAGGCCAACGGTCAGACCAGCCCGGAGACGCGCCGTTACCTGGCCCAGAAAATTTACCGGCGCACCAGCGAATACGACCGCACCATCGCCAACTTCCTGGCCGACTACCTTAACTAACGCTTTATGGAGCCGCCCGTCAGCTACCGCAGCCCCACCTATTATGAGCTGGCCGCCCCGCCCGAGCTGGACTGGCGGCTCCACCGAGGCGAGGACTATCGGGCTTACCGCCGGGAATGGGAAGAACGCCCCCGGCGGCAAGAGGCCGGCTCTTTCCCTCTGCATCTCGATCTTGACCCCACCAACCGCTGCAACCTGAGCTGTCGCATGTGCCCCCGCACCTGGTATCTTCAGGAGGGCCGCCGCGAGTGGAACCCAACCGGCCGGCCGGGGGATATGTCCTTCACTTTTTTCCAAAGACTGATTGATGAAAGCGCCTCCCGGGGTCTAAAATCGGTCAAGCTCAATTTTCTGGGCGAGCCTCTGCTCCACCCCCGCCTGGTGGACATGGTGGCCACGGCGGCCAGGGCCGGCCTGTGGGTGATGATCAACACCAATGCCACCCTGCTGACCCGGGAGATGTCGGCCCGCCTGCTGGAGGCCGGCCTGACCGATATTTTTTTCTCCTTTGACTCGCCCTATGCGGCCGAGTATGAAAAAATCCGGCTGGGAGCTAGATTTGACCAGACTCTGGCCAATATCCAGGGCTTTATGGAGGCCAAAGAGGCCCTGGGCCACCAGGCGGTGCAGACCCGGGCCTCCATGGTGCTGCCGGAGACGGCCGGGCCGGACGAGGCGGAAAAGATCAAGGCTGACTACCTCAAACTCTTCCGCGACCTCAAGGTGGCCGAGATCGGCTTCGGCCTGCCCACGGTCATGGGCCGGGATTATGAAAAAACTTACGGCCTCTGGCCCGGCTTTGTCTGCCCTGACCTCTTTCGGCGGATGTTTGTCTTCTGGGACGGGCCGGCCAGCCCCTGCTGCGGCGACTGGGAGCGGCGGCTGATCATGGGCCAGGCCCAGGAGGGGACGCCCCTGGCCGATATCTGGCAGAGCCCGGCCTATCAGAAACTGCGCCGGGCCCATGTGGCCGGGCAATATGAAACCGTCCCCGCCTGCCGGTCGTGCAGCGTGCCCTACCTGTCCACCACTTGACAAGGAGCTAAAATGAGCGAGCCCTCTCTGGAAACAAACGAGCGCATCAGTCGCCGGTTTTTCAACACCTTTATGACCCTGGTTAAAGAGCTGGAAGCGGAAGGGGATCAGGAGGGCCTGGAGACCCTGCCCACGGTCATGCTGACCACCGGGGTCATGGCCATGTGCCGGAGCCTGGGGATTGAAACCGTTGGCGGGGTGCTGGAGGCTCTGCGCCTGAAAGTGGTGCGGGGAGATTTCACCAGCGACCGCGATGTCGAGGAAGTGTAAAGGCGGCCTAAGGCCCAATGAGTCCCGGCAATGTTGAGGATCATTATGACTGCGGCTCTTCCGGCTCTTTTATTTTATATTTGACGGCCACTTCGGCCGACTGGCGCTGGCTCTGGTCGTGGCTCAGAAAGCTGGCCCTGAAGACGGCCCGGTTTTGTTCCGAAGGCAGGGGCAACTGGTGAAAGGTGGTCTGGAACCGGCCATCGGTCAGCTTGAGGGGCTGGTTCTCCTGCTCCGGGTGGCGGGCCACCGGGCGGCCATCGCAATAGAGGGTGAGATCCCGGGCCAAAATTTCCCCCTGGCCGGGAGCCGAAACTTCCACGGTCACGGCCACCCGGGCCGAGCCGTCTTTTTCCGGGCTGATGCGGGTGATTTTCACCGCCGGCCCGATCAGAATGGGCTCCAGAGCCTTAGTCTGACCAGCCGCCGCCCAGTGCAGGCCCTCCACCGCCTCGGGCTGGGGGCTGTCAAATCGCCCCTCCTGATTCATCATCACCCAGTTGCCGTTTTTCAGAAAGACATAGGTCTGAAGATTGACCGGCTGGACGCCGGAAATATCCCAGAGCCGCAGACTGCCGTCCCGGCCGGCGGTCACCGCCCGGCCCGGCTGGCGGCTGAAGGCCGCGCCGATGAGGCCCTCGGGCTGCAAAGTCCGATCCGCCAGGTAGCCGATTTCCCGCCCGCCGGCCAGATCATAGAGATAGAAAGCCCCGCTGTTGTTAAAATTCCAGACAGGGGAGCCATCTTCAGCCCGCCCCGCCTCTGGCAGCAGGGCCAGCCGCCGGTCGGGCGAAAAAACAGCCTGGCCCAGACGGGCCTGGCCGGTAAAAGAGGCCAGCTCGCTCTGATCCCGGCTGCTCAGTGACTCCAGCCCCAGATTGACGAAAGCGCGCCCGGGCCGCAACTCCTGATACAGCACGGCCGAAAGATCCGGGCTGAGGCCGATGAAAGATTTTTCCGAATCATAGCTGATGATATCAAGGCGGCCCTGGGCCCAGCGGGTCACCGGGGGGGCGGCCGGGCCGGGGGCCTTGGCTTCCGGACTGGCCGGCAGAGCCTCCACGGCCACGGCGTAACCGGCCTCGGGGTGGAAGGCCAGACTGACCACCGGGCCCCGGGCCTGACGGTAGAGAGGCTTGGCCTGGCCGCTTAAATCAATCAGAGCCAGCCGGTTATTGTCAGCCGCGACCCAGGCGTATTGCCCGGCTTGGTCAACGGCCAGGCGGCTGATGTTTTTCAGCTCCAGAGCCAGGTGGCGGAAATCCTGCCCCGGCTCGGTGAGGTAGAGACCACCTTTCCGGTCAGCGGCCAGAAGTTTCCGGCCATCGCCGGAAAAGGCCAAAGCTGTCCAGCTCAGCCCGGCGGGCAGAGCCACCCGGCCGAGATCGCTCTTGGCCGGATCTATCCGCCAGACCTCGCCATTGGTCAGGCCGACCGCCCACTGGTCGCCGGACGAGGCGGCAAAAGCGGTCAGCCCCAGAGAAGCCCCCGGCTGCGGGCGGAAAGAGCTGGTGATCTGGCTCCGGGCCAGCTCGGCCTCCACCACCAGCGGGGCCCTGGCCCCTTCGGCCGGGGCCAGGGCGATAAAGGGCCGGCCGGAGAGATCGTCATCCAGGATGGCGGTTAACCGGCAGTCCTTCACCTGGCGGCCGCTCTCCGGCTCCAGCAGCGTGGAGCCGGCCAGACGGCCCAGGTAACGGCTGCCTCCGGCCACCGCGAAGAAATGAATGTCGCCAGTGGTCTCGGTCAGGGCCAGAACCGCCCCGGACGGTGAAAAAGAAATCAGGGGCCGCCGGCCGCCGCCTTCGCCGGCCCAGCCCAGGGTGCCCCGGGTCAGCTTCCGGCCCTGGTCGTTGTCTATCATCAGATAATCAATGAGATCGTCCCGCTGGTTGACCAGAAAGAGGGGGGCGCCGGGCTCGGCCGAGGCGAGAATGAAGCTGGGGTCAGCCCCGCTGCGGTCTGTAACAGGCAGCTCTTCCAGCCGGCCGGGGTCAGTGTGCTCTTTCAGCGAGGCCCGGGCTTTATCCAGCGCAGCGGTGGATACCTGAGGCCGGTCCTGAAAGAGGAGAGTGTTATTTTTCAGGAACTGGCCGTCCTGACCCAGCTTCAGCGAGCGCTTGGCCAATATCTTATTCTGTTCCCTCCGGGCCTGCTGCCCAGCCTCAGCCCAGGGCTGGCTTTCCAGCAGGTCATACCAGGAGCGCCGGATGGAGCGGGCTTTTTTGAGATCGAAAAGGTCTAGAGAATAATCGGTGGAAACGGCCAGGATGGTCTGCCGGTCGTCCACCGCCCACCTGGGGCTGTCGAGGGGGGGCGATTCCCACAAAACCGCGCCGTTCAAGGGATCAAGGATGGCCGCTTCGCCAAACTGGCCGCCCCAGTGGGAAGATACCAGTAGCAGCGGCTCCGAGTTGCCCGCCAGGCCGGCCGGCCGGTTTAGAAGATGGAAACCGGACAGGGCGCTGGGGGTATAGCGCCAGAGCTCCCGGCCGGTGGCCGTTTCGTAGGCCACCAGAGCCCCCTGGCCCGGCTGGCGCAGGACGACTATTTTCCGCTGGTTAAAGGCGGCCGCCTCGGTGAGCGGGCCGCTTTCCGGGGCCCGGCCCTGGATTATCAGCCGCCCCGGCCCACTTTCGCCGGTGCCTGGCCGGGGTGCCTGGCCGAGGCTGTCTGTCAGCGATTGCAGATAAAATTGGTATTCATTGACCCAGGCCTCAGCCAGGCTGTTGCCCAGGGTTTTTTGGCGGGTCTCCACGGCTGAGGCCACTGCGGTCTGCCATTGGATATAGCCCAGCCAGGCCGGCCAGTTGTCCGCTCCGGCCAGATGGCGAATCTGCTGATCAAGGGCCTGGATGGTCTGGGCCGGAACCTCGGCCGGCAACTCGGCGAAAAGGGGCCGGCCCGGCTGAACCGGCCGGCTCAGTTTAAGGGCCGCCTCAATTAGGGCGCGGACTTTGGGATTGGTGTTCTTCCGGGCCAGCTCCGGCATGGTGATGGCCCGGCCGTCTTTTTGGGCCACGGCTGTGGGGTCGGCCCCGGCGGCCAAAAGCAGGGCGGTGACCACCGGGTCAGGCTCCAGGCTGGCGGCCAGCATCAGAGGGGTCAGGCCGCCCCGGCCGGACACGCCCAGGTTGACCTCGGCCCCCTCCTGCAAAAGAGCGGCAATGAGGCGGGGGCCGGCTTTGTGCAGCACGGCGTAGCTCAGGGCCGTGGCCCCTTCCTGGCTGGTGGCGTTTATTTTGGCGCCGGCCTGGAGCAGAACCCGCAGGGCGGCCACGGCCGAAAGGTCGCGGTCGCTGTGGCCAGCCACAAAGGCCATCAGCGGCGTTAAGCCCCGGGGCCCGGCGAAATTGACCTCGGCCCCCCCGTCCAGGGCCTTTTGGAGGGCTTCAACCTCCACCGGGCCGCCCTCCCCGGCGCAGAGGCTTAAAAATTCTTCGCCGTTAAAAGCCAGGGCCAGCCCGGGACAGGCCCCGGCCAAAAATATGACAGAGGCTATCGCTAAAAAAGTCCTTAATATTTTTGTCTTTTCAGCGGCAATCATTCGCTCACCCAGGGCCGGAGGTCTCGGCTTCATCAGCCGAACCTAAAGGTATGCAAGAGGTAAGCCAAAAGGTGTCTGGCGCGTCTCTCAGAGGGCGGCCAGGGCGCTGCGCCGGTCTTTATCCAGCTGGCCGGCCAACTGCTCGGCCGATTTAAAGCGGACCATGTCGCGGAGGTGGGCGATGAAATCAAGACTCAGGGTCTGACCGTAGATGAAGCGGTCGAAATCAAAGATGTGGGTCTCCACGGTCAGGGGCTGAGCCTCGGCCTGGCCGGTATTAAAGGTGGGGTTGAAGCCGATGCTGGTCATGCCCCCCAAAGTCTCTCCGCCCAGAATGACCCGGACGGCATAGACGCCGGGGGCCGGGATAATCTGGCCGATGTGGCCGAGATTGGCGGTGGGGAAGCCTAGAATCCGCCCTCGGGCCTGGCCGTGCATCACCAGGCCGGAGAGCCGGTAGGGCCGGCCCAGGGCCCGGGCGGCGCTTTCCACCAGGCCGGATTTCAGGCTCTGGCGGATTTGGGAGCTGGAGTAGAGGCCGTCAGGGCCGGCCAGGGAGGGAATAACCGTCACTTTGGCCCTGGGGCTGACCTGGGCCAGCCAGGCGGCCACAGTTCCGGCCTCACCTTTGGCCCCCTGGCCAAAGGTGAAATCCGGCCCCAAAATCACGGCGGCCGGCTCAATGAATTTGCCCAAAAACTGGAAGAGAAATTTCCGGGGCGGGGTGGCGGCCATTTCTTTGGTAAAGTGGAGCACGCCCAGGCGATCCAGGCCCCAGGCGGCCATGACTTCGGCCTTTTGGGCCAGGGTGGTCAGGGTGGGCGGGGCGGCCGCCGGGGCCAGGACAGTCAGGGGATGGCGGCTAAAGGTGAGAATAAGCGACTGGGCCCGGTGGCGGGCCGCGCTTTTGATAACCGTGTCCAGCAGGGCCTTATGCCCCAGATGCAGGCCGTCAAAGACGCCGATGGAAAAGACCGTCCTGGGCCGGGCCCCGGCAGGCTGCTGTAACCAGTCGTCAATTAGTTCCATGGGCAGTTCCCCAGGGGCCACCCGGCTGAAAAAATTTCGCAAAGCATCTTGACAATTCCTCCCAATATTTATATAGTCATTTTCTGGTGCGGTTGCAAGAGAAACCGTCATCAGGTCGATAAAAAGCCGAAGTGGTGGAATTGGTAGACACGCTAGGTTCAGGGTCTAGTGGGGGTTCCCTCGTGGGAGTTCGAGTCTCCCCTTCGGCACCAGTTATAAATCAAGGGGTTCAGCAAAATGTTGAACCCCTTGATTTTCGTTTGAGATGGCCAAATTTCAAGTTAGACAACCACAGGGCAACTTTTGCCGATTATTGCGGGTGAGGCTGGGTGAGGCTATTTTTCTGAGGCCCATTGGGTATTGATGATCGAATCTGTAAGAGACCAGAGCCAGAGATGAATAACGACAGATACAGCCTGTCATTTACCACCGGCGGGCTTTTTCATAGGGAGTCCGTGAAACTGGCCGAGCTGTATCTCCCGCTTGGCGACTGGGACGGGCTGCGTAACGCGGCCATCAGCCGGAATATTCTGCAATCCAGGACTCTGAGTACCCTAAAGCGCGTCTTTAGCGAGGTTGTCTCCCGTCTAAAGACTTTCAGCCCGGAAGAGCTGCATTTTCTCGTCACGGCCGGCCCTCAGGATCAGGGCTACCTCCTGTGGCTGGCCGTTTGTCGCCGCTACACCTTCATTGGGGAATTCGCGGTCGAGGTCGTTCGCGAGCGCTATCTCACCCTGAAGGCTGATTTGTGTTATGATGATTTCGATTCCTTTTTCCACAAGAAATCAGAGCGCCATTCAGGCCTTGATAAGATCACTCCGGCCACAAGAGCCAAATTACGCCAGGTGCTCTTTAAAATGCTCCGAGAGGCGGATATATTGAGCGCGAGAAATCTGATAAATCCGGCCATACCCGGTCAAGGGCTTTTAAGCCTGCTCTTGCGGGGCAACCGCCGGGGTATTTCGTTCCTCCCTGTGTTTGAGCCGGATTTGAAGACGGTGGGGCAATGAAAGCTGATATTTCTCAAAGGCCTATAAAAGAGAGATTTGACCATCTTTGGGCGGTAATCTCCAGCCGGCGTTTTCTCCAAAAGCAGGGCCTCGGGAATGAAGTGCCCTTTTTCATTTGTCCGTTCAAAGCGGAGGATTTGCTGGAAATGCAGAAGCTCCAAGGCGGCCTGGTCAACCGTTTGGCTCAGGCCGGGGTCAGAGTTCTGGAAATCAACCTCTATGACCTCTCCATAGATATTCTCAAACAGCGCGGCATCTGGACTCAACTCATAGAGATGGAGGCGACCGTCCCCAAGGAGCAGTTCAAAGAATTGCTGCAGGGAGTTTTGGATCCCGAGACCCATCTGGCGCCGGCCATTGCCGCCAGGCTGGCCGGCCCGGATTTTGACGCCCTGTTCCTCTCCGGGGTCGGTGAGGTATTCCCCTATGTCCGTTCTCACAATGTCCTGAATAACCTGCAGAGCACGGCCAAAGATAAACCAACCGTCTTGTTCTTTCCCGGGGCTTACACCCACTCCCCGGAGTCCGGGGCCTCGCTTGATCTTTTCGGAAGGCTTCACGACGATAAGTATTACCGGGCTTTCAACATTTTTCATTGTGAAGCATAATCGGGGGCCGCCCTATGACTCTGAACGCCATTTTCAAGAAGCCCGTTGACCGCCCCATAGAAGGGGTCATCAAGGCCGACGATGAGGCCAGCCTTCGCCTGGAAATTGAAGAATATGTGCTGACCAACGAGGTTGAGAAGCGCCTGGAGTCTTTTCTGGAGGCCTACAATAAATATGAGGGGGCCAATGGGGTCTGGATTTCCGGCTTCTTTGGCTCCGGCAAATCCCACCTTTTGAAAATGCTGGCGTTGGTCATTGAAAACAGGGAAATTGACGGGGCCTCCGCTCTCGATTTGTTTCTGCCCAAGTCCGGCGACAACGCCATTTTGCGGGGCGGGCTCAAACGGGCGGCGGGCATCCCGTCTAAAAGCATCCTGTTCAACATTGACCAGAAAGCGGATGTCATCAGCAAAACCCAAATAGACGCGCTCCTGGCCGTCTTCGTTAAAGTCTTTGACGAGATGTGCGGCTATTACGGCAAGCAGGGATATATAGCTCAATTTGAGCGTGACCTGGACAGCCGCGGGGTTTACGAACAGTTCAAGTCTGCCTATGAGGCCACGGTTGGGAAACCCTGGTCCCTGGGCCGCGAGCAAGCCCTGCTGGAGGGCCGGAATATAGCCAGGGCCTATGCCAGGGCTACCGGGGAAGATGAGGCCTCCGCCACCGGCATACTTGATAAATACCGCAGTCAATACCAGGTCTCCATCGAGGATTTTGCCGAGAAAGTTGACGATTATATCCAGCGGCAGGGGGCCGGATTCCGGCTGAATTTCTTTGTTGATGAAGTCGGCCAATACATAGCCGACAACATCAAACTGATGACCAATCTTCAAACCATAGCTGAAAGCCTGGCCACCAAGTGCCGGGGCCGGGCCTGGATCATCGTGACCGCCCAGGAAGACATGGGGACAGTCGTCGGGGAGATGGGCCAGCGAGAGGCCAACGATTTTTCCAAGATTCAGGCCCGCTTTGCCAACCGCCTGAAGCTGACCAGCGCCGATGTGGCCGAGGTTATCCAAAAGCGTTTGCTCGCCAAAAATGAAGAGGGTAACCGTCTGCTGGCGGCCATCTACCAGGCCCAGGCCAACAATTTCAAAACCCTGTTCGACTTTGCGGATGGCTCGCAGACTTACCGTAATTTCACTGATTTAGATCACTTCATCAATAGCTACCCATTTATTCCCTACCAGTTTGCGCTCTTTCAGGCCGCTATTCAGAATTTATCGCTCCATAACGCCTTTGAAGGGAAGCACAGCTCGGTGGGCGAGCGTTCCATGCTCGGCGTGTTCCAGCAGGTGGCGATTAAAATTGGAAATAATGAGATTGGGCAACTGGCGACCTTTGATCTGATGTTTGAAGGCATTCGCGCCGCCGTGAAAGCCCAGATTCAGCGGGCCATCATTCAGGCGGAAAACCACCTGGAGAGCCCTTTCGCCATTAGGCTGCTGAAAGCTCTTTTCCTGGTCAAATACATCAAGGAATTCAAGCCGACGATCCGCAACCTTTGCATCCTGCTCCTGGACAGTTTCAGCGTAAATTTGCCTGACCTTAAAGAGCGGGTGGTGGAATCTCTCAATCTTCTTGAACAGCAGACCTATATTCAACGCCAGGGCGAATTATACGAATACCTGACCGATGAAGAAAAAGACGTTGAAGCCGAGATCAAAAATACCGAGGTGCAGACGGCTGATGTGGCCGCCGAAATCGCAAACATCGTCTTTGACCAGATCATTAAGCAGCCCAAGATCCGCTATGACCAAAACGGACAGGACTATCCTTTCTCCCGGAGGCTTGATGACCGTCTGCTGGGTCGCGAGCACGAGCTGTCCATCAACGTCATCAGCCCCTTCCATGAAAATGCGGATAAAGTTGACCGGCTGGTGTTGCAAAGCTCGATCAAACAGCATGAACTGCTGGTGGTGATGGCCCAGGATGATCGTCTGGTCAGCGATATTTTAATGTATAAGCGGACGGAGAAATACATCCGCCAGAATACTTCAGTCGCCCAACAGGAGGCGGTCAAGCGTATTCTGGACGCTAAAGGCTCCCAGAACAGGGAACGCCAAGCTGAACTCAAGCAACGGGTTCAGGGCCTCCTTGGCCAGGCCCGGCTGTTTCTGGCGGGGCAGGAAGCTCAAATCGCTTTTGGGGATCCGCTGTCCAGGGTGGTCCAGGGCTTTCATGAGCTTATGGCCCTGGCCTACCCCAACCTGCGTATGCTGCGTGGCGTTACTTACACTGAGAGCGACCTCGCTAAATACCTCAGAGGGCCGGAGGGTCTGCTGGGCAACGAGGCCAGCCCCCTGGCCGAGTCAGAACAGGAAATGCTGGCCTTCATTCAGCGCAACAATAGCGGTGGCGCCCGGACGACCCTGAAGACCCTCTGGGAGACCTTCGAGCGCAAACCCTATGGCTGGTATTATTGGGCCGTTATTTGCCTTCTGGCCAGCCTTTGCGCCCGGGGCAAAGTCGAAGTCAGCGCCGACAGCAACCCCCTGGAAGATCAGGAACTGGAGAGAGCGCTCCGCAATACCCACGGACACGGCAATGTCGTCTTGACTACCCAGGTAGAGTTTACCGCCTCTCAAGTCCGCGCCCTCAAAGAATTTTACCAAAGTTTCTTTGATGTTCCGGCGCAAGCCAACGAAGCCAAGGCCCTGGGGAGGGAAACAGAGGCCGCCATCCAGGGCTTGCTGCAACAGCTTACCCCGCTTCAATCCCAGGCCGGCCAGTATCCCTTTTTGATTGCCCTGAGCCCGGTGATAGATAAAATCACCGAAATCTCGGGCCAACCCTATGGCTGGCATCTGACCGAGTTGCCTCATCGGATGGATGCGCTCCTCGACCTGAAAGAAGGCGTGATTGACCCCATCCGCAAATTCATGAGCGGGCCGCAAAAAGCCATTTATGAAAAGGCCCGCGAGTTTGTGCAAGCTCAGGAGCCCAATTTCGCCTACATTAAGGGTGATGAAGCCGCTCAGGTAGTCAAGGCCCTGACTGACCCTGAATGCTTCAAGGGCCACCGTATCCAGCAGATGAAAGCTAATCTTGACGCGCTGCAACAGAAGGTCGCTGACCAAGTCGAATTGGAAATCACCAGGGTTAGGGAAGCGGTCATGGCCCTTAAAGGGCGTTTGGCCGGCCTGGCCGAATTCAAATCCTTAAATAGTGAGCAACAAGCGCGAATCACCGGGCCTTTCGATGGATTTACCGCCGATGTGGAAAAGCAAAAGCTGATCGCCGTCATCCGCGATACCCTCCGGCGTTTTGAGGAAAACGACTATCAAAGCCAACTTTCGCAAATGACAACAACGAACAAGACCGAACCGCCCATTGAGTATGTGCCGGGCAGTTCAGTCCGGGTGGCCTTTGATAAAGCCTGGCTGGCTGACGCGCGCGATGTGGAGCGCTATCTGGAGTGTCTGCGCAAAGCTCTTTTAGAAGAGATCGGCAAAGGGAAAAGGGTGCGGATATGATCAAAAGCTTAGAATTAAAAAACTTTACAGCTTTCAAAGATTTACGGATTGAATTTTCGCCTGGAATCAATGTGATTATCGGGGAAAACGGCACGGGGAAAACAAAACTGCTCAATGCCGCTTATGCCCTTTGCTCACCTTGTGGAATAATCCCGGTGACTGTTTTTCCTGACCATGGCCATATGGCCGTTGCCAGCTCCTTTACCAAGAGACTTGTCGATATTTTTCTGCCCCTGCATGGAATGTTAGGCCATCTATATCATGTCGGCTCAGATGGCGAGGCGTCTTTATCCGTTGCTGTCGGACCGAACGCCGAATTTCAGGCTATGTTTTTGCCAATGGAACCAGTGGTGCGAATTGCCGGAACATTTGAAAAAATTATGGAAATAAAACCCACACTCATTCCCACCAAAGAAGTTCTGTCGTTGATGCAGGGTTTTGAACGGCTCTATAAACAATACCAGATTCAAGTTGACGAAACTTATGCGGATATTTGCGCCTGGCTCGGAATTCCTCCGCTGAGGTCAGAAAATATGTCGGAGACAATAAAAGACAGCATCAAAAAAATTGAGGTGGTGTGTGGCGGGAGATTTGTTTTTGATGGCATAAAAGTTTCGTTTTTCGCCAATGGGCATGAGTATTCGGTAAACTCCATTGCCGAAGGGTTCCGTAAATTTGGCGCGTTATCTCGCCTGCTTGAAAATGGCGTTATCGAACCGGGAGTTAGAGGCCCCCTATTCTGGGATGAGCCGGATTCCAACCTGAACCCAGCATTAATGAAATTACTTGTCCAGATACTGCTGGAACTATCCCGCAACGGCCAGCAGATTATTCTGGCGACCCACGACTATGTGTTGCTCAAGTGGTTTGACCTGCTCATGGACAAAGGCAAGGAGGACCATGTGCGTTACCATAGCCTATATCGAGATAAAAATTCAAAGGAAATTAAGCTAAAAAGCTCAGATGACTACATCTCTGTGAGCGCATCAGCCATATCTGATACATTCGCGGAATTATATGATGAAGAAGTCAATAGGGCTTTACGGTAACTTATAATGATAACATATAAATCAGAAGAAAAATCAGAGTTACTTTTTGAATTTCCGGATGAGTTGAAATGGGAAAAATTTGACAAACAGGGTTTGAAAATGCCTGTAGGCATGAAATTGGTTGACCTGGTTATTGAGAGGGATACAGATGTGTTGCTAATTGAGATTAAAGACCCTTCTCACTCAAAAAGTCCCCATGAAGAACAAAACAAGTATTTTAAGCGTTTATTGGACGATTCTGTTTTGACTGAAGATCTGACACCCAAGGCGCGAGACTCATACTTATTTTTGCATCTCATGGAAAGAGATGTGAAACCTTTTAAGTATATTGTTTTAATCGGTTTGAGCGCTTTCGATCAAAAACGAAAAAAGGCCCTTCTATCAGATTTTAAAAATCGTTTAATGGCAAACATTCGATGCGAATCCCATGAACCATGGAAACGCAGGCATATTGCTGATTGTGTCGTATTATCGGTCGAAACATGGAATAAAACCTTCCCTGACTGGCCTGTCAAACGGTTAATTGCTTCCCAATCGTCAGGAGCTTAAAAGATGGACACCTCCAAGCTCAAAAAATTCGCCCAATATGCCCGGCGAAGCCTGATGGAACAGGTCTCTGTCAAGCTGAAACTGGCTCTGACTGAAAACAGCGCCGCCCGGCGGGAAAACCCGGCGGCGGTGAAAGAGCTTGAAGAAGCGCTTCAGTCTTCCGGGCCAGAACAGATCGTGGAGAGGGTGGCCTATATCTGGTTCAACCGTTTCTGTGCCTTGCGTTTTATGGATGTAAACCGCTACAGCCGTGTCGGCATCCTTTCCCCGCCCGAGGGCCAGTTTCAGCCCGAAATTTTGGCAGACGCCAAAAGCGGCCACATTGACGAGGAAATGGTCGCGGAGCCTGTGCGCCAAAAAGTTCAGGCCCTGCTTCAGGGTAAAATATCCAGCCCGGACGGTCAGGGCGAGGCCTACCGTCTGCTGGTGGTCGCCGTCTGCAATTATTGGCATAGGGTCATGCCCTTTCTGTTCCAGCGGATCAGCGACTATACCGAGCTCTTGATGCCGGATGACCTGCTTTCCGGCAATTCCATCATCGCCTACACCCGCGAAGCCATGACGCCCGACGCCTGCGAGAATGTGGAAGTCATCGGCTGGCTATACCAGTTTTATATTTCAGAGAAAAAAGAACAGGTTTTCGCGGATTTCAAGAAAAACAAAAAAATAACGCCCGACAACATCCCGGCCGCCACCCAGCTGTTCACCCCGCACTGGATTGTGCGCTATCTGGTGGAAAACTCCCTCGGTCGCCTGTGGCTACTCAACCGGCCTAATTCAGGGCTGGCCAGGCAGATGCCCTATTATATCAGGCCGGAACAACCCGAATCCGACTTCCTGCGCGTTACTTCACCGGAGGAGATAAAGATTTGCGACCCGGCCTGCGGCTCCGGCCACATGCTCACCTACGCCTTTGATTTGCTCTACGCCATCTATGAAGAAGAAGGCTACGAGCCGGGCGAGATACCGGAAAAGATTCTCACGCTTAATTTATATGGCATAGAAATTGACGAGCGGGCCGGGGAACTGGCCGCCTTTGCCCTAATAATGAAAGCCCGTGCCAAACAGCGGCGTTTTTTTAATAAGCCGGTGCAGCCCCATATCTGTGTGCTGGAGAATGTGGCCTTTTCCGAGGATGAGCTTGAGCCTTACCTGGACAGGGCAGGTCGGGATTTTTTTTCGCTGCCCCTCATCGAGACCCTGCATCAGTTTGAGGAGGCTAAAAACTTCGGCGCCCTGATCCGCCCGGCAGTCACGGATGTGGCCGCGACCAGAGACCGGCTGGAAGATAAGGGGGTGGGTAACAACCTGCTGTTGCATGGCACTCATCAAAAAGTGCTGAAAGTGCTGGATCAAGCTGACTATCTTGGCCAGAAATATCATGTCGTCATCGCCAATCCGCCTTATATGGGCGGCAAGGGGATGAATGGACGGCTGAGCGCGTGGCTGAAAGATAATTATGAAGATGTAAAATCTGACCTGTTCTCTGCTTTTATAGTTCGCAATACCAAACTTGCACTTCCCAAAGGGCAACTTGGCTTTATGTCGCCTTTTGTCTGGATGTTCATTTCATCGTATGAAAAACTGCGCAATTTTCTTATTCAGCAAAAAACAATTACCTCCTTGATACAGCTTGAATATTCAGGCTTTGACGGGGCAACCGTTCCTGTCTGCACTTTTACTATAGAAAATGCGTATAAGCCAGATTTCAAGGGGGGCTATGTCCGGTTATCAGATTTCAAAGGCGCGGACAATCAGGAACCAAAAACTCTTGAAGCCATAGCCAACCCCGACTGCGGCTGGTTCTTCCGGGCTTCTGCGGGGGATTTTAGGAAGATTCCGGGTAGCCCGGTGGCGTATTGGGTGAGTGATAAGATGTTGCAGGCGTTTGAAGTAGGGAAACTACTTGGCAACATTGCTTTTCCAAAAACAGGAATGACAACAGGAAACAATGATAGATTTTTGCGCTTATGGCACGAAACAATAAGCGGTCAATTTAATCAAAAGTGGTTTCCATATTGCAAGGGTGGCGGATATAGGCGTTGGTATGGCTACAATGAGTATCTAGTTAATTGGGAGAACGATG
>JAISJK010000116.1 GCA_031261565.1 Candidatus Adiutrix sp.
TATTTCGTGAAGGCCGACTCGCCCATCAAAGGCGTTAAAGATTTCGAGGGCAAGACCCTGGGCATCAACAGCTTCGGGGCCTGCTCGGAATATGTGACCAAGAAATATCTGACGGACAACGGGCTGGATAAAAACAGCGTCAAAATGATCACCGCCCCGGATAACCAGCAGGAAGCGCCTCTCCTGCGCGGGGAGACGGATATCGCCATTATCCACCCCCTGGCCTCCGGCCGGGCCAGCGCCAACACCAAAGACTTTCGGCTGCTCCTGAGCGATTTCGACATTGACGGCGGCCTGAGCGGCATGTGCCCCTACACGGTCAGCGGCAAATTCGCCAAGGAACACCCGGAGGCCCTGACCGAGCTGACCGATATCCTCTCCAAAGCGGCCAAGTGGAACAACGAGCACCCGGAGGAGGCCAAAGCCCTGATGGCCAAACGTTTCAACTTTAAGCTGGAGGAGACGGAGCGGTTTGAGTTCTTCCCGGATCAGCTCATCCCCGAGCCGGCCGTCCAATACTGGCTTGACCGCCTGACGGCCGAGGGCAAACTGACCGAGGGCCAGGTTAAGCTGGAACAGGTCTATACCAACCAGTATAATACCGCCAAAAAGGATTGACCGGGGCCCGGGATATGCTGAAAGTCGAAGCGCGGCAGGTGGAGAGGAATTTTTCCATCCGGAACAGTTTAGGCCGAAAAGTCAAACTGACGGTGCTGGATCACTTTGATCTGGACATCCGCGAGGGGGAGTTTCTCTCCATTCTGGGGCCCAGCGGCTGCGGCAAATCCACTTTCCTGAACATCCTGGCCGGGCTGGACGATTACGACCGGGGCGAAATCCTGGTGGATCAGAAACCCCTGCAGAAACGAAGTTTCGACCGGGGCATGGTCTTCCAGGGTTACGCCCTCCTGCCCTGGCGCACGGTGCTGGGCAATCTGGAGCTCGGCCTGGAAATCCGCCGGGTGCCCAAAAGAGAGCGCCGGGCCATTGCCAGCCACTACCTGGAACTGGTGGGCCTGACCCGTTTCGCCAACCAATACCCCAGCCAACTCTCCGGCGGCATGCGGCAACGGGTGGCCATTGCCCGGGTGCTGGCCTACCGCCCCAATCTTTTGCTGATGGACGAGCCCTTTGGTGCCCTGGACGCCCAGACCAGGGAAAACCTGCAAATTGAGTTGCTGCGCATCTGGGAAGCCGATAAAAAAACCATTCTGTTCATCACCCACAGCATTGACGAGGCCATTATCCTGTCCGACCGGGTGGCCATCATGACTGCCCGGCAGGGCCAGATCAAGGAAATCACCGAGATTGACCTGCCCCGGCCGCGCACCGAGGAAGTGCGGAATTCGGCCGAATTCGCCCAGATCCGGCAAAAGGTCTGGATATTATTGCGCGACGAGGCTTTGAAAGCCGAGAGTTGCTACGCGGGCGGGATTTGATATGTCGGCCGGTTCCCCCCGCAACCCCCAGAGATTTTCCAACCTCGTGGCCCGCTGGTGCGGCCTGGCTCTGTTTCTGGCCCTGTGGGAAACCTCCACCCGGCTGGGCTGGTTCAGCAGCACCTACCTGAGCCCGCCCTCAGTGGTCTTCCAGGCCCTGGTCTCGCTCCTGTGGCGGGGCGAGCTGGGCCGCCATTTTCTCATCAGTCTGCGCCGGGTGCTGATCGGGCTGTCCCTGTCCGTGGTGGTGGGCGTGACCTTCGGGCTGTTCATCGGTTATTTCAAGACGGTGGAGCGCTACCTGGATCTCCTGTTTCAGGCCTTTCGCCAGATGTCGGCCTTCGCCCTCTTTCCGGTTTTCATTCTCCTGTTCGGCCTGGGCGAGCTGTCCAAGGCCCTCATCATTTTCTGGGCTTCCCTCTGGCCGGTGCTGCTCAATACCTGCGACGGCGTCAAGCATATCGACAAAGTGCTGATCCAGTCGGCCCAGTCCATGGGGGCCTCCCGGACGTTTATCTTCGGCCGGATCATCCTGCCGGCCGTGGCGCCGGAAATATTCACCGGCATCCGCCTGGGCGGCTCCTACTGCGTCATGGCCGTGGTGGCCGCAGAGATGATCGGGGCCAGCTCCGGCCTCGGCTACCTGATTATGTATTCCCAGGAGACTTTCAACATCGCGGAAATGTATGCCGGCATCATCAGCCTGGCCATTTTGGGCATGGGCCTGAATTTTGTCCTGAGGACGGCCGGGAATTTTTTCTCAGCCTGGAAAGAGGAGTAGAGGTGCTCAAATAATGACGAGTTGGTTTCAAGACCTGGCCGGCCGGCTGGCCGGAGGCGGGCGGCTCACGGCCGGGGAGGAGATTACCCCGGAGCGGGTGGCCTCGGCCGACCCTCTGGATCTGATGGCCCTGGCCCGGCTGTCGGCCTCCCTGACCGGCCCGCCGCCCTTCACCTGCGGCATCATCAACATCAAATCCGGCCGCTGCGGCGAGGACTGCGCCTTCTGCGCCCAGTCGGGCCGCTACCAGACGGGCAACCCCAGCTACCCCATGCTCAGCCCCGCCGAGATTCTGAGCCGGGCCGAGAATATCGTTGAGGCCGGGGCCAACTATGTCGGCCTGGTGGCCAGCGGGGCCAGCCTGAGCGAGCCGGATTTCGCCAGCTTGATGGTTACGGCCGAGGCCTTTAAAAAACGCTTTAAAGTGGGGCTCTGCACCTCCATCGGCTCTCTGGATCCGGAGCGGGCCCGGGCTCTAAAATCGGCCGGCTTTGCCAGTTGCCACCACAATCTGGAGGCCGCCCCCAGCTTTTTCCCCAACATCTGCACCACCCACACCACCGAGGATCGCCTCAAATCCATCCGGGCGGTGAAAGAGGCCGGGCTCAGAGTCTGTTGCGGGGGGATTTTCGGAGTGGGCGAAAACTGGGCCCAGCGGCTGGAGCTGGCCGCCCTAGTGGCCGAGCTGGGGGTTAATTCCGTGCCCATCAATTTTCTCATGCCCGTGCCGGGCACTCCCCTGGCCGACCGCCCGCTGCTCCCGCCCGGCGAGGCCCTGAAAATTATCGCCGCCTTTCGCCTCTTAAATCCCGAGAGCGATATTCTGATTTGCGGCGGCCGGGAGATGACTTTGGGCGGCTTAAAAAGTCTGATTTACAGCGCCGGGGCCAACGGCCTCATGATCGGCGATTACCTGACGGCCAAAGGCAGCTCCATAGCCGGGGATATCGCTGATATGCAGGCGCTGGAACTCTGGAGATAAAATTATGGATGTTGATTACAAGGCTCTGAAAAACGGCGGCTTTATGCGCCAGAAACAAAAGAACCATTTCTCCCTCAGGCTGAAAGTGGTGGGGGGTGATTTGAGCGCCGACCAGCTTCTGACCGTGGCCGGAGTGGCCCGGAAATACGGCCGGGACAAGATTCACCTGACTGCCCGGCAGGGGGTGGAAATACCCTTCATCAAGCTGGAGGATGTGGAAAAAGTCAAAGCCGAGCTGGCGGCCGGCGGGGTGGAGACCGGCGTCTGCGGGCCCCGGGTGCGCACGGTGACCGCCTGCCAGGGCCAGGCCATCTGCCCCAGCGGCTGCATTGACACCTACCCCCTGGCTCTGGATATCTCCGAGCGCTATTTTGGCCGGGCCCTGCCCCACAAGTTTAAATTCGGGGTCACCGGCTGCGTCAACAACTGCCTGAAGACCGAGGAAAACGACCTGGGCGTCAAGGGCGGCTACCGTCTGAAGTGGTCGCCGGACGACTGCACCCTGTGCGGGGTCTGCCTCAAAGCCTGCCGCGCCGGAGCTTTAAGCCAGACCGGAGAAACCATTGAGCTGGCGGCTGAGAAGTGCAACCACTGCGGGCGCTGCGTCAAAGCCTGCCCCACCGGCGCCTGGCAGGGCGAGTCGGCCTATATCCTCTCTTTTGGCGGCACCTTTGGCAACCAGGTCGCCCCGGGCCGCGAACTGCTGCCCCTCATCCCCGACCGGGCCCGACTCTTCCGGGTCATGGACGCGGCCGTGGCCCACTTCGCCGCCACAGCCCAGCCGGGTGAGCGATTTCGCCAGGCTCTGGATCGGGCCGGCTGGGAGGGCCTGGTTCAGGCGGTTGAGGAGGCGGCCCATGCCTGATTTTATTATTGACGCCACCGTGGACATCACCGATGTGGTCTGCCCGGTGACCTTCGTCAAAGCCAAGGTGGCCCTGGAGGAGCTGGAGCCCGGCCGCGTCCTGGCCATCCGCCTGAACGACGGCGAGCCGGTGCAGAATGTGCCCCGCAGCTTGAAAGACGAGGGCCACCAGGTGCTAAAACTGGCCGCCAACGGGGACGGCACTTACGATCTGCTGGTGCGCAAGGGCGCGGATTAAGGGAGGATGGAGAGAATGAACCTGGTTATCGCCGGCCAAACCAAGGAATATCCCGAGGGCCTGACCGTCAGCCGCCTGATTGAAGCGGAAAAGGTGGCCACCCCGCAATACGTTTCGGTCTCCCTCAACGACGAGTTCGTCAAGAGCGGCGATTTCGGCAGCACGGTGCTGCGGGAGGGCGACAGCGTGGAGTTCCTGTATTTCATGGGCGGGGGCGGCTGATGTCTTTCACCAATGAGCAACTGGAGCGCTACTCCCGCCATATTATTTTGCAGGAAATCGGGGCCCGGGGCCAGAGCAAACTCCTCAAGGCCCGGGTGCTCATTATCGGGGCCGGGGGTCTGGGCGCGCCGGCGGCTCTCTATCTGGCGGCGGCCGGCGTGGGCACCATCGGCCTGGTGGATGGGGACGCGGTGGATTTATCCAACCTCCAGCGGCAGATTATCCACAGCACCCGCACTATCGGCCAGAGCAAGGTGGAGTCGGCCCGGCAAACCCTGGCCGCCCTGAACCCGGAGGTAAAAGTCCTGACCCACCAGGGCCTGCTCAAAGCCGACAATGTCCTGGAGCTGTTCAGGGACTATGATTTCATCATTGACGGCACGGACAATTTCCCGGCCAAATTCCTGATCAACGACGCCTGCGTCCTGACCCGCAAGCCCTTCAGCCACGCCGGCATCATCCGCTTTCAGGGCCAGCTCCTGACCTATGTGCCCGGCGAGGGGCCCTGTTACCGCTGCGTCTTTGAAAACCCGCCCCCGCCGGACGCCGTGCCCACCTGCCGCCAGGCCGGGGTGGTGGGGGCTATGGGCGGGGTCATCGGCAGTTTGCAGGCCATGGAGGCCATCAAATATCTGGTGGGGGTCGGCCGGCTCCTGACCGGCTTCCTCCTGACTTATGACGCCCTGGCCATGGAATTCCGCAAGATAAAGCTGCCCCGGCGGAAAAACTGCGCCGTCTGCGGCCCGGAGCCGACCATCACCGAGCCTTTTGACCACGAGCCCCCGGCCGCCTGCGAGCTGTAAAATGGCGATCAGGATTCATAAAACCGACTATCTGGCCCTGGTGGCCCAGGCTCAGGACGGCTTGCCCCAGGAGGTCTGCGGGCTGATCGCCGGGCAGCGCCAGGGAGATGACCAGAGCGGCGACCTGATTATTGAAAAAATTTATCCCCTGACCAATGTGGACGCCAGCCCCGAGCATTTTTCCCTGGAGCCCCGGGAACAACTAGCGGCGGTCAAGGATATGCGGGCCCGGGGTCTCCGCCCCCTGGGCAACTACCACTCTCACCCGGCCACCCCGGCCCGGCCCTCGGCCGAGGATATCCGCCTGGCCCTGGATCCGGCCGCGACCTATCTGATCCTGTCGCTGGCCGGGGCCGCGCCGGTGCTCAAAGCCTTCCACATTGAGTCGGGCCAGGTCAGGGAAGAAGTTTTAACGGTGGATGAATATTTATGATGAATATTCTGGATATGGTCGGCCACACGCCGCTTTTGAAGCTTGATAAGATCGCTCCGGAGCACAATGTGCTGGCCAAGGCTGAATTTGTCAACCCCAGCGGCTCAGTCAAGGATCGGGCGGCCCGGAGCATGTTGCTGGACGGCCTGGCCCGGGGCCGGCTGACCCGGGACAAAATCATCGTTGACGCCACCAGCGGCAATACCGGCATTGCCTACGCCATGATGGGGGCCTCCTTGGGCTGCGGAGTGCAGCTGTATATGCCGGCCAACGTCAGCCCGGAGCGCAAAAGCCTGATTCGCAGCTACGGCGCGGCCATTGTGGAAACCGACCCTCTGGAGAGCTCCGACGGGGCTTTCCTGGCAGCCCGGGCTGCGGCTGAAACCCGGCCCGACCTCTATTTTTACCCTGACCAGTATAACAACCCGGCCAACCCCCAGGCCCACTATGACACCACCGGCCTGGAAATCTGGGAGCAGACGGGCGGGGCCGTCACCCATTTTATCTCCCTGATGGGCACCTCCGGCACTTTTGTGGGCACCGCCCGCCGCCTGAAAGATTTTAAGCGGGCCATCCGGGCCGTGGCCGTGCAGCCTGACTCGCCTTTTCACGGTCTGGAGGGCACCAAACACCTGGCCTCCACTCTGGTTCCCGGCATCTACGACCCGAACCTGGCCGATGAGGTGGTCACGGTCAGCACCGAGGAAGCCTACGCCATGACCCGCCGCCTGGCCCGGGAAGAGGGGCTGCTGGTGGGCATCAGCTCCGGGGGCAATGTGGCCGCCGCCCTCCGCCTGGCCCGGACTCTGCCGGCGGGCTCGCTGGTGGCCACCATTTTATGCGACAGCGGCTCCCGCTATCTGTCCGACTCCTTCTGGGGGGTTTAAGTGGAGGGGAGCCATGATTGATCTACCGGCCGCCCTACTGGCCGCCATTGGTCAGGAGGGCCAAAAATGCTACCCCAGCGAGGCCTGCGGCATCCTCCTGGGCCATCTGGCCGATGATGACCGCCGCCGGGTGACGGATATTATGCCCATTGACAACGCCAGCGACCCCACCGAGCAGTATCACCGCTTTCGCATTGAGGCCGAAGACCTTATGGCCGCCGAGACGAGAGGCGCCAGTCAGGGCCTGGAGGTGCTGGGCTTCTATCACTCCCACCCCGATCACCCGGCCCGGCCGTCCGACTATGATCTGGGCCACGCCCTCCCCTTTTATTCCTACGTCATTGTGACGGTGGACCAGGGGCGGGCCGGCCAAATCACCAGCTGGCGTCTGGCCCCTGACTCTTACAAATTCGACCCGGAAACACTGGAGAAAATCTGATGATAACTGTATTAATCCCGACCGCTTTGCGGTCTTTCACCGAGCGGCAGGGCGCTGTGCAACTGGAGGCCGGGACGGTGGGGCAGGCCGTGGCCGCTCTGGCGGAAAATTATCCGGATTTAAAGCAGCACCTCTACGATGACCAGGGCCAGTTGCGCTCCTTTGTCAATCTCTTTGTGGGCGGCCGCAACGTCAAAACCCTGGAGGGGCTGGCCACGCCCCTGGCCGAGGGCGAAACTCTGACCCTGGTGCCGGCCATTGCCGGCGGGAGAGACGCATGAGCCGGATAGCCGAAAGTCTGATCCCCGAGGCGCGCCTGACGGATTTAAACCGCGAGGAAATGTCCCGCTACAGCCGCCATCTGCTCCTGCCGGAGGTGGGGCTGGAGGGCCAGAAGCGGTTGAAGGCCTCCCGGGTGCTCATCGTGGGCACCGGAGGCCTGGGGGCGCCCCTGGCCCTCTACCTGGCCGCGGCCGGAGTGGGCGTCATCGGGCTGGCGGATTTCGACACGGTGGAGGTCTCCAATCTCCAGCGCCAGATTATCCACAGCCAGCGGGATGTGGATCGGCCCAAAGTGGCCTCGGCCCAGGATCGCTTAAAGAGCCTCAACCCCCAGCTCAAGGTGGTGACCTACAATCTGCGCCTGACCAGTGATAACGCCCTCAGTATTCTCAAAGAATACGATGTGGTGGCTGACGGCACCGACAACTTCCCCACCCGCTACCTTTTAAACGACGCCTGCGTCTTTCTGGGCCGGCCCCTGGTCTATGGCTCCATCTACCAGTTTGAGGGCCAGGCCAGCGTTTTTCAGGCCGGGCGGGGCCCCTGTTACCGCTGCCTCTTTCCCACCCCCCCCAGCCCCGGGCTGTCCCCCTCCTGCGGCGAAGCCGGGGTCATGGGGGTGCTGCCGGGCATCATCGGCTGCATCCAGGCGGCTGAAACCATCAAACTCATCCTGGGCGGGGCGGAGACCCTGGCCGGCCGGTTGCTGTTATTTGACGCCTGGCTGATGAAATTCACCGAACTCTCCATAGAGCGGGATCCGGCCTGCCCGGTCTGCGGGGAGCAGCCCACCATCACTGAGCTCATTGACTATGAGCATTTCTGCGGCCTGAACCGGGAGGAGACCGGCCCGCCGGTGGAGAGTCTGACCGCCCTGGAGCTCAAGGCCCGCCTCGACCGGGGCGACCAGCTTCAGATCATTGATATCCGCGAGCCCCACGAGCGGGCCGTCTTTAAATTTCCCGGGGGCCGGGCCATGCCCTTTGGGCAAATTATTCGCCGAAAGGAGGAATTCGACCCGTCTGTTGACGCGGTCTTCATCTGTAAAGTTGGACAGCGCAGCCTTTTCGCCATCCGGTCTCTGCGCGAGGCCGGCTACCAGGGCCGTCTCTTTAATCTCAAAGACGGCTTAAACTCCTGGGCCAGGGATGTCGATCCCTCTCTCCCTCAATATTAGAAAGGTGATTATCCATGTCCAATCAGCTTAACGCCCTGGGCCGCAACGCGGCCTACCAGTTGGCCAATGTTACCAAAACTCCGCCCCAGTTCGCAGCCATCACCCCCCGCTGGCTGACCCGCTTCCTTGATTTCAAAGGCCTGGAAGCCGGCATCTACCGGGTCAACCGGGTGGTGGAGGGCGAAACCCCTCTTGATGTCCTCTGCTCGCAGGATCCCGCCAAAGTGGAGATTCCCCAGGGTTATGTGGAATACCAGACCAAACCCCGGGAATATGAGCTCAACTCCATCTCCACCATCATCAACGTGGATACTAAAATCAACGATGTCTACAGCGCCCCCTTTGACCAGACCGGCCAGCAGCTGGCCCTGGCCGTGGAGAGCCTCAAAGAGCGCCAGGAGAGCCAGATCATCAACAGCGATGATTACGGCCTCCTGAAAAACGTGGTGGACAGCCAGCGCGTACAGACCCGCTTTGGCAAGCCCATACCCGATGACCTGGACGAGCTGCTCAGCAAGGTCTGGAAAGAGCCCTCCTTTTTCCTGGCCCACCCCCGGGCCGTGGCCGCTTTCGCCCGGGAATGCACCCGTCGGGGCGTCCCCCCGGTCACGGTCAACCTGGCCGGCGGGGTTTTCATCAGCTGGCGGGGCGTCCCCATCATCCCCACCGACAAGCTGTTTGTGGATGGTCTCAAGAATCCCAAGGCCAAGACCGGCAAGACCAACATTCTCCTGGTTCGCAGCGGCGAGGAAAAGCGCGGGGTGGTGGGCCTCTACCAGACCAACCTGCCCGGCGAATACTCCCGGGGCCTGGCCGTGCGCTTCCGGGGCGTGGATGACAAGGGCCTGGCTTCCTATCTGCTGTCGCTCTATTGCTCGGCGGCCATTTTAGCCGACGACGCCCTGGCCGTGCTGGAAGACGTTGAAGTTGGTGACTACTATGACTATTCGAGCTAAAGGCCTCGAGGCCGATCCCCACACCTGGGGCCTCCCGGGCGAGCGGGAACTGTCGGCCGCTCTGGCCGCCTATTTCCCGGAATTCAACCCTCCGGCTCCGGCCGCCAGCCCGGCTTACCGGCCCACAGTCGGCCCCATCGGCTCTGAAGCTCCGCCCCAAACCGGCGGCGGGGCGGAGGTGCCTGATGACCCGGCCGAACTGAGCGCCGGCGGCGCCCTCCCCAGCCTGGGGGAAAGGCCGCTGGCCCAGGTGCGGGCTGATTTCCCCATTCTCTCGGAGCGGGTCAACGGCCGGCCCCTGGTCTGGCTGGACAATGCGGCCACCACCCAGCGGCCCCGGGCGGTCATTGACCGGCTGGTTTACTACTATGAGCATGAAAACTCCAATGTCCACCGGGCGGCCCACACCCTGGCCGCCCGCTCCACCGAAGCCTATGAGGCGGCCCGGGATAAAGTGGCCCGCTTCATCGGGGCCCCGGGGCCGGACAACATCGTCTTTGTCCGGGGCACCACCGAGGCCATCAATCTGGTGGCCCAGGCCTATGTCAAGCCTCGCCTGACTCCGGGCGATGAAATCATCCTGACCAATCTGGAGCACCACGCCAACATCGTTCCCTGGCAGCTCATCGCCGAGGAAAGCGGGGCTCTCCTGCGGGTGGCCCCGGTGGATGACACCGGCCAGATCATCCTGTCGGAATACGCGGCTCTCTTTAACCGCCGCACCCGGTTTGTCTCGGCCACCCAGGTCTCCAACGCCCTGGGCACTGTCCTGCCCCTGGAGGAAATGATCGCCCTGGCCCACGCCCAGGGGGTGCGCTTCTGCGTTGACGGGGCCCAGTCTGTAGCCCACCTGCCGGTCAATGTGACGGCTCTGGGAGCTGATTTCTACGTCTTCTCCGGCCATAAGATCTACGCCCCCACCGGCATCGGCGCCCTCTACGGCACCGACGAGGTTTTGGCCGAGAGCCGCCCCTGGCAGGGCGGCGGCAATATGATCGCTGATGTCACTTTTGAGCGGACTATCTACCAGAAGCCCCCGGCCAAATTCGAGGCCGGCACCGGCAGCCTGGCCGATGCCGTGGGTCTGGGGGCGGCTCTGGATTACGTCTCCGACCTGGGCCTGGCCAACATTGCCCGCTATGAGCACGAACTTCTGGACTATGGCCACCAGGAACTGGCGCGGGTGCCGGGGCTCAGGCTCATCGGCACGGCCGACCACAAGGCCAGCATCCTGTCTTTTATTATTGAGGGCCGGGACAACACGGAAATCGGCCAGCGCCTGAACGAGGCCGGCATTGCCGTGCGGGCCGGCCACCATTGCGCCCAGCCCATTCTGCGGCGCTTTGGCCTGGAGAGCACAGTGCGGCCCTCAATCGCTTTTTACAACACCCCCGGCGAAATAGACTTTCTGGTTCGCACCCTCCGAGATCTGGTCTGACCCCCAAAAGGGAGCCCTTATAAAATGGGGCTCCCTTTTAGACTCCCCATTATCTTGTATGATCTATCCATCTTTTATATATAATTAGTATCTAATTATGTAAATTAGTAATAATTTTAATTTGTTCTGATGGAGGTTCCGGTGTTTTTACCTTGACCTCCATGCTTTTATCGGTTATACATAAATGGTAGATTAATTGACGAGGGTGTCCCGCGCGATGTTTAAATGTTTATTGGTCACTCTCACTAACTCACCAGCCCGGCCGCCTGCGCGGTGGAAAGTGTGAAATATTAAGGAGCGCCTGATGCCAGCCCCTGCAAAGCGAGCTTTAGCGAACAAATGTTGGCGCGCTAGTAAATTAGTAAGCAATTTTTTAAGTAAATTCATCCTGCGCAATGCTCTGATCCTGTCCGCCCTTCTGGCTCTGACCGCCTGTGGCGGTGCCCCGGCCCGCCCGGCTATAACGGCCGCCAAGCCGGCCGCCAAACAACCAGCTCCCGGGCCGACGCTCATTAACGCCTCAGCCAAAAAAGCGGCGGTGGCTCCCCAACAGGCGGTCGCCCCCAAAGCTCCAGCCCTCAAAGTTGCGGCCGCCGCCCCGGTTGTTCAGCCGGCCCCGGTTCAGACGGCCAGCCAGACGCCAGCCGAGCCAATGACCCCGCCTCCGCCAGTAACCCTGAATGTGGTGCTGACGGCCAATGACTATGTGCCGGCCCTGGCGGCCGAAGACAATAATAATAATGACGGCTTTATAGACTGGCAAGCCTGCGTCCGGGGCTTCACCGGCGGCTTAGCCACCGGCCAGGCCGGCCAGACCCTGCTGGCCGACAATGGCCTGTTGCTTGACTCTGACAATGTTGTTGATCCTCTGCTCAATCCTGTCAATCCTGTCAATCCGGTCATAGTCACGGCTGAGGCCCGGCCCGCCGAGACCAGCGCCGCCCCCGCCCCCAGCGCCGGGGCCCCGGAAACGCCCCCGGGTGCCACCGTCTCTCTGCATCTCAAGCCCGGCCAGACCGAGAGCCTTTTGGTCTCGGCCTACGAGCAGGCCGGCCGCCACTATAAAGTAGGCGGCCAGGCCCCGGCCACCGGCTTTGACTCGGCCGGCTTCACCCGCTGGGTCTATGGCCAGCGGGGCATCCACCTGCCTTCGGACGCTAAAACGCAGGCCGCCGGCGGCCGTCAGGTGGCCAAAGATGACCTCCGGCCCGGCGACCTCCTGGTCTTCCGGGATCCTTCCGTCAAGCAGGAAGACTATCATGTGGGCATTTACACCGGTCAGGGCCATTTCATTCACGCTGCGGCCAAAGCCGGGCTGGTCACCGAAACTGACGCCTTCGGCCCCCAGTATTCCCCCTATTTCCTGGGCGCCCGCCGCTATTTTGACGACCCCCAGGCCGCCCCGCTGACTGACAGCCGCAAAATGGCCGCCGCCAGTTTGGCCGTCAAAGTGGCCCTGGCCGAGCTGAGCCCCAGCGACAAGCCGGTCATGCCGGCCCCTCCGGCCAAAGCGGCTAAATCCAAAAGCAAAAGCAAGGGCAAAAAATAACCCCGCCACACCACTCGTCACGCCCGCCCCGAACCGAGCCCGCGCCGTTTGCCCTCGACCTCAGCCCCAAAGTGGCCCAGGCTCTGGCGCGCATTGGCGTCCCGGAGGATGCGCCCTTTGTGCCTGATGAGTTTCAGCTGGAGGCCGTGCGCCTGGGCCAGAACGGCGATGTCATTGTCTCCGCCCCCACCGGCAGCGGCAAAACCTGGATAGCCGAACAGGCCATTGCCCGGGAACTGGCCCTGGGGGGGCGGTGTTGGTATGCCTCGCCCCTGAAGGCCCTTTCCAACGCCAAATTTTTGGAGTTTGGGCGGCTGTTCGGGCCGGATCAGGTGGGCCTCCTGACCGGAGACCACAAGGTCAATATTGACGCGCCCCTGACCATCGGCACCACGGAAATCCTGCGCAACCAGCTCTATGATACCCAGAGCCGGGGCAGCGATCTGGAAACCGACCTGGTAGTGCTCGATGAAGCCCACTACCTCGGTGACCGCGACCGGGGGGTGGTCTGGGAGGAAGTTCTGATTTATCTGCCGCCCCGGGTCAGGCTGCTGTTGCTGTCGGCCACCGTGGCCAACAGCGACGAGCTGGCCGCCTGGCTGGGCCGGAGCCGGGGCCGGGAAGTGGCGGTGGTCACCGGGGGCGAGCGGCCGGTGCCTCTGGTGGGGCTGTGCCTGTGGCCCACGGGCCATATCGGGGAGCTGGTCGTCAAAAGCGGCCGGCGGCGAGGTGGCTGGCCCGGCCGCCGGGCCTTTCATCGTCTTCAGATACCCAACTCCAAAATTATGGCTGCCCTGCGGGAGCTGGATCTGCTGCCGGCCATCTTTTTTCTCAAATCCCGGGCCGACTGCGACGCAGCTCTGGGCAGCGTCGGCGGCACTGTCCGCGAGAGCCCGGAGCGGTTTCAAGCCCGCCAGCAGTTGCTCGACGACTATCTGGAGAAATACCCCTTCCTGGCCGACCATCCCCACCTGAGCCGCATCCGCCGCCAGGCCGTGGCCGCCCACCACGCCGGCCATCTGCCCCACTACAAAATGCTGGTTGAGGAGCTGATGAGCCAGGGCCTCCTGGAAGCCATCTTCGCCACCAGCACCGTTTCCGCCGGGGTCAATTTTCCGGCCCGCACGGTGGTCATCCGCCAGAGCGACCGCTTTGACGGCCAGGGTTTCAGCGACCTGACCGCCAATGAGTTTACCCAGATGACCGGCCGGGCCGGCCGCCGGGGCCGGGATCAGATCGGCTTTGCCCTGGCCGTGCCCGGGCCCCACCTTGATTTGGGCCTGTTGGCCTCCTTGCTGCGCTCCCCGCCCGACCCAGTCAAAAGCGGGCTGGCCATCAATTTCACCATGGTCTTGAACCTGCTCAACGCCTTCCGGCCAACGGCCATCCGCCGCCTGCTGTCGGCCTCGCTGGCCGCCTGGCAGACGGCCACCGGAGGCAGCGGCCAGTCGCCCTCGGATCAGGCCCTGACCCGGGCCACGGAAGATTTTTACGGTTCCTTTCAGCGCCATCTGGACTTTTTACGAAATGAGGGGCTGGTGGATCAGAAGAACCGCCTGACCACCGAGGGCGAGTGGGCCACGGAGTTGCGGCTGGATCACCCTCTCGTCTTTTACGCCGGCATCAAGGCCGGGGCCTGGCCCCTGTCGCCGCCGGCTCTGGCGGCAGCGGTGGCCGGCCTGACCTCGGACAAAGAGTCGAATAAGCCGCCGCCCCGCCGCAAGCCGCCGGTGAAGTTGACTGAGCCCCTGGCCAGCCTGGCGCTGGCTGTGGGGCCGATGATGGAGCGCCTGGAAGAGGCCGGATTTGTGACCCCGACCTTTAACCTGCGGCCGGCCTGGGCCATGTGGTCCTGGGCCACCAAGGGCGATTTTGACGAGGCCGTGGAAATTCTCGGCCTGGGGGCCGGGGACATGGCCATGCTGGCTCTCCGGGCCGCCGACCACCTGCGCCAGTTGACCAGCCTGAAAAACCACGAGGGCCTGAGCCGGGCGGCCCGGGAAGCCTCGTTTCACATTCTGAAAGAGCCGGTCAGCTCGCCCTTGTAATGTCTAACGATTGTGTTATAGTTTGAAGCAGGATAGAATAAAGTCCAATTAGACCTAAAGTGAGTCATCATGGATTTTTGGGCCCGCGAAGATGAGGCCGGAGCCCGCAGCCGCTCCTTTTATCTGGCTTTTTCAGCATCTCTGGTGCTGGCGGTCATTGTTTTTTATTTCATGATGGCCGTCTGTTATATGGCCGCCGACCTCAGCCTCAAGTGGTTTATCATCCCCCTCTATACCGGGCGGCAGCTCTGGGATATACAGGTCGCCTCGCTGCCCGCCTTTATTTACGGCACGCCCCAGCGCCTCCTGGCCCTCCGGCCCATTCTGATGGTCGGCTCTTTTATTATGGCCATCATTCTCGGCAATTCCCTCTACAAGACCAGAGCTATTAAAAAAGGCGGCGGGGCCTATATCGCGGCGGCCATGGGCGGGCAGTTGCTCCAGACCCCTCAAAGCCCCAAAGAAAAGCAGCTGGTCAATGTGGTGGAGGAAATGGCCGTGGCCTCGGGCCTGCCCTGCCCCCGGATTTTCATTATGCCCAAAGAGCTCTCCATCAACGCGGTCACGGCCGGTCTGGATCATGAAGACGCCATCGTGGCCGTCACCAAAGGGGCCCTGAATCACCTGGAGCGGGACGAGATTCAGGGGGTGGTCGCCCATGAATTCGCCCATATTTTAAACGGCGACTACGCCCTGAACCTGACCATGGCCGGCTGGCTCTACGGCCTTTTGTTTTTTTCCGTCCAGGGCCGGGATATGATTAACACCGGCTTTGAGATCATGGATATCGGCGATGATGAGCCGAATCTCGGGGCGCTCCTGGTGGGGTTGCCCATGTTTCTGATGGGGCTGGTCCTCTGGGTGGGCGGCTGGCTGGGCAAACTGACGGCCGAAATCATCCAGGCCGCCTTCAGCCGGGAGCGGGAGCATCTGGCCGACGCCTTTGCCGTGCAATTCACCCGCAACCCGGCCGGCCTGGCCGGGGCCTTGAAAAAAATCGCCGCCGCCCCCGGCCAGGGGGCCATGATCAACGGCCAGGCTCTGATAATGAAATCATTTTTTATTGTCTCCCCGGCCAAGCTCCGGGAGCTGTGGCGCTCCCACCCCCGCCTGTCCGAGCGCATCCTGACTCTGGAGCCGGAGTGGGACGGCGCCCTCCCGGAGGTGGATTACAGCGCCCTGGCCCCGGCAGAGCAGGCCCGCCGGCTGCGGGGCACTGAAAATCTGAGCCGGGCGGTCATCCTGCCGAAAGCCCGCTCCAGGTTGCTGGAACGGGCCGGCCCGCTGGCCGACCACTGGACGGGCACGCTGGTGCTGGGCCTGCTGGCCAACGGCCAACCAACCGGGCCCTGCCTCGACACGGCCCGACGCCTCTACGCCCAAATCCCCGGGGATCTCCGGGCGGCCACCAGCAACCCGGCTCTGGCCCCGGCTTTAGTGGCCGCTGTTTTCATCGGCGATGAGCCCGGCCTGAAAGCCAGGCAACTGGCCCTGATTGAGGAAATTCTAGGCAGCGGGACGGCCGACCGGGCCCGGGAGCTGAAAGAGCAGCTATCGGAAAATCAGCGCCTGCCCCTCCTGGGGCTGACCTCGCCAGCCCTTCAGACTGTCGCGGCCGATGACCGCCGCCGGCTGGGCCAGGCGGTTAAGGCCCTGGTCAGGGCCGATGGCAAGATTGATATTTTTGAAGTGGCCGCCTGCCAGATTTTGAAAAAACAACTGGGCCTGACTCTAGTCTCAGCCAAAGCCCTGGCCGAGACTTCGCCGGCCTACCTGGAGACCCTCCAGGGCGATGTGGTGACCGTGCTGTCCATCCTGGCCTACCGGGGCGCGGACAGCCCCGGGGAGGCCCAGGCCGCCTTTGCTGTGGGGCGGGCCCATTTCAACCAATGGCCGCCTTTTGATCTGGCCCCGCCCGAAGTGGCCACCTCTAAAGACCTGGCCCTGGCTCTGGATCGGCTGTCCTCGGCCCCGGAAAAAATCAAGACCGCCCTGATCCTGGGCGCGGTGGAGACGGCCCTTCACAATCACCGCATATCCCCGAAAGAATACGAGGTCTTGCGGGCCCTGGCCGCTGCTCTGGAGGCCCCGCTGCCCCTGAGATTTTAGTAACCTTTACTTCCCGCCTCTAATTTCTAACTCATCTTCTACAGTTATTTTTCTCAAAACTCTGTAATCACACCAAAAAAAGCAATAAAAAGGTGTAATCACACATTCGTCAGCCCCCCCCGCAACAATAGGCTTTAAAATTAGCCCCTAATGCATCTAAACGGAGGCTCCCCCGGAGGGGAGCCTGGCGCAGGGCGAGCTAGTACACAGGGCCGGTGTACAAATTGAGACGATGTCGCAATATCTACACTAACCTATTGGAATCATTGGCAGTCCCAACCGGACTTGAACCGGTGTCCCCGCCGTGAGAGGGCGGTATCCTGGACCGCTAGACGATGGGACCGTAACTTTTGTAAATTAATATATTCCCCCGACTTTGTCAAGACCCGGAGGAGCCCAGGAGCCCAAACCGGGCTACTTCCGGCCGGAAAAGGCCGGCATGGTCGCGCCCGAAAAGCGCGTCAGGATAAAGTCGGCCACTTCCTGGGACTGATAGGCGGCCACAAATTTTTTATAGAGCTGGTTGTCCCGGTCTTCGGGGCGGGCCGCGATGACATTGACGTAGGGGGAATCCATATCCTCCAGATAGATGGCGTCCCGGGTCGGCTGGAGACCGGCCGGGATGGCGTAGGTATTATTAATGGCGGCGGCGGCCACGTCTTTGAGGCTGCGGGGAGTCTGAGCCGCGTCCAGCTCGACAATTATCAGATCCAGGCTGTTTTTCTCAATATCAAAGGGCGTGGCTTCCAGAGCGGCGCCCTCCCTGAGGGTCAGGAGGCCGGCCTTCTGGAGCAACAAAAGCGCCCGGCCGCCGTTGGTGGCGTCGTTGGGGATGGCCAGCCGGTCGCCCTTTTTCACTTCCTTCAGGTCTTTTATTTTATCGGAATAAAAGCCGATGGGCGAAATATAGGTGGTGCCGATGCTGACCAGGTTCAGCTGGCGCTCCCGGTTGAAATTTTCCAGGTAGGGGAGATGCTGGAAGGAATTGAGGTCAATGTCTTTGGCGGCCAGGGCCAGATTGGGGGCCACATAATCGCTGAATTCAACTATCTCCACGGTCAGGCCGTTTTGGGCGGCCACTTCCCGGGCCTTTTCCAAAATCTCCACATCCGGGCCAGAGGTGGTGCCGACTTTGATTTTGTCCAGGGCCAGAGCCGATCCGGCGCTGAAAAACCCGAGGGTCACGATAGCCGCCAGGGCCACGAAGGTGGTGATTTTTTTCATAAACTGCTCCTTTGGTAGATAATGTAATGACGGGACTATAACTAGCTGCGGAAGTGGTCGGCCACCCGGTCGCCCAGCGACTGGATAACCTGCACCCAGACCATCAGGATCAGCACCGTGGCCCACAGGACATCGAGCAGGTGGCGCTGATAGCCATAGCGGATGCCCAGGTCGCCCAGGCCCCCGCCGCCAATGGCACCGGCCATGGCCGAGCAGCCGATGAGATTGATGACCGTGATGGTCACGGCCTGAATCAGGCCGGGCCGGGCCTCGGGCAACAGCACATGCCAGATGATCTGCCAGGTGGTGGCCCCGGCCGACTGGGCCGCCTCAATGACCCCGTGGGGCACTTCCAGGAGGGCGCTTTCAGCCACCCGGGCCATGAAGGCCGTGGCCGCCAGGGTCAGGGGGATGATGACGGCCGTTGGGCCGATGCCGGTGCCCACCAGCAGCCTGACCCAGTCTAAAATGGCCACCATAAAAATAATGAAGGGCACCGAGCGGAGGGCATTGATGGCCGCGCCCAAAGAGGAGTTGACCCGCCACAGCCGGCCCACAATGTGGCCGGGGCGGGTGACCACCAGGGCCACGCCCAGAGGAAGGCCGAGGAGCGTGGTCAGGGCCGCAGAGACCGACACCATATAAAGCGTTTCCAGAGAGGCGGTCTGGAGCATGGGCCAGAAATTAGGCGTCAGCGTCATGGTTTAATACCTTCACCGTCAGCTCGAGAGATTTCAGGTAGGCTAGGGCCTGGCGGCGGCCTTCCTCGGGGCCGGCCAAGTCCAGAAGCAGCGTGCCGAAGGGCGCGCCCTTGATCTGGTCAACCCGGCCCTGCAGAATGGCGGCCTCCACCTGGAAGCGCTGACCCAGGGTGGAGAGCAGGGGCTCCCGGGCCAGCCGGCCGGTGTAGAGGAGCCGCACCAGATCGCCCTTGGGCTGACAGCCGAGGCCGGCCGCTGAATCAGTCTGGTTGATGACTTCATCCACAAAGCTTTGGGAGGTTGGGTGACCGGGCCGGGTGAAAACCTCAATCACCGGCCCCGATTCCACGATGCGGCCGTTGTCCATCACGGCCACCCGGTCGCAGATCTGGGCAATAACCGCCATCTGGTGGGTAATCAGCACCACGGTGAGCCCCAGGCGGTTTTTGACATCCTCAATCAGGGCCAGGATGGATTTGGTGGTTCGGGGATCCAGGGCGCTGGTGGCCTCATCGCAGAGCAGAATCCTGGGGCGAACCGCCAGGGCCCGGGCAATGCCCACCCGCTGTTTTTGCCCGCCGGACAGCTGAGAGGGGTAGGCCCCGGCTTTGTCAGTCAGGCCCACCAGCTCTAAAAGCTCATCCACCCGGGGCTTGATCAGCTTTTGAGGCTGCCCGGCTGTCTCCAGGGGAAAAGAGACATTGCCGGCCGCCGTGCGGGAGGACAACAAATCGAAATGCTGAAAAATCATGCCCATCCGCCGCCGGCTCTGCCGCAGCTCGCTCTCGCTCATGGCCGTCAGATCCCGGCCCTCGATCATGACCTGGCCGCTGGTGGGCCGCTCCAGGCGGTTGAGGCAGCGGATAAGGGTGCTCTTGCCCGCCCCGGAGAGGCCGATCACCCCGAAAATCTCTCCCTCCTCCACCGCCAGATCAACTCCGCGCAAAGCCTCCACCGACCTCTGGCCATCGCCGAAGGTCTTGACCAGTTGCCTGGCTTCGATCAGAGCCATCCCGGCGACTTATTCCGGCAACCGGGCCGTCACCTTGACCCCGGCCTGGCCTTCGGGATAAAACCGCCAGGAAGTGGCGGCGGCCAGACATAGTTTCGTGGCCGTCAATTGGCCGCCGGCCACCGAGACCACAGTGTAGTCGCAGGTGGGGTCGCCAGCCAGGAGGGTGGTGATCTTGCCCTCGGCCGGGTTAAAAAATTTGACTGAAGTCGGCCCGCAGGGGGCGTAATCGCAGGGGCGTGACCGGCTCTCCAGATCCAGGGAAGTGAAAAGAGCCTGGCCCTTGTCCGTCCACAGGAGGGGGGGCTCTTCCCCGCGCTGAAAAACGGCCAGGGAGCCCAGCGAACCCAGCTCCGGGTAGGAATAAAGAGACAGGTTGCGGTTGGGGGCCCGGCCGGGGTCCACGATCAGAATCCGGCCAGTGGGCGACAGGGAGACGCTTTGCGGACTGGGGCCGGGGCCGGCGGGAATAAGGCCATAGACGGCCCCCTCGGCCGTGAACAGATAGAGCCCCTCGGCCAGGCCGAGAGACTGGCCCTGATCAGCGGGGATGGAGGCCCAGTTCAGGTCGGAATTGGCGACCGCCTTGACCGCCACGGCGTAGGAGGGCATGGTCAGGGTTTCCTCCCCGGAGACGACCACCACCTGACCATCTTTAATGAAGGCCTCCGGCCCGGCGGGCGCGGCCGGGAGCGGGGCCGGCTGGAAAATGAGCAGAGCGGCCAGTAAAGCCGGGAAAGGGCGCATGAACATGACTCCTTATCTGGGCCGGGGCCTATAAATGGGCCGGCCGGGAAATCTTGCCTATATTAAGGCATTTTTCGAGAGAGATTGTCAAGTCAGGAGCGCCTTGATTCCGGCGGATTTTTTTGCTATAATTTGTTTGCTTTCATCAGACAGGCCCGAGGTATAGATAAATTATGGAACATCCTATAATGTTTCTGGGCGCGCTGGCCGGCCTTTTGGGCGAGCCCGCCGCCGAGTTTGCCCATCACTACCCCCATCTTCTCTACGCCTGGCTGGTCATGCTGGTGCTCATCCTCCTGGGCCGGGCGGCCACGTCCAAAATTACCATGATCCCCAGCGGGCTCCAGAACTTTTTTGAGTTTGTCATTGAGCTCATTGATAATTTTCAGCAGACCATCATGGGCGAAAGGGGCCGGGCCTTCTTCCCGCTCATGGCCACCCTGATTATCTATGTCTTCTGTTGCAACATTCAGGGCCTGATTCCGGGCAGTTTCGCCCCCACCTCCAACCTCAACACCACCCTGAGCCTGGCCATCATCATTTTCACCCTGACCCATGTGGAGGGGCTCCGCCGCCACGGTGCCGGCTATATCAAGCATTTTATGGGCCCCATGG
Organism: Candidatus Adiutrix sp.; assembly: GCA_031261565.1. Classification (GTDB taxonomy): domain Bacteria; phylum Desulfobacterota; class Desulfarculia; order Adiutricales; family Adiutricaceae; genus Adiutrix. The sequence goes on from JAISJK010000116.1 coordinate 20,948, forward strand.
CCGCCCTGGCCCCCCTCATGTTCGTCATTGAGATGGTCAGCCACCTGGCCCGGCTCATCTCCCTCTCCCTGCGTCTTTTCGGCAATGTCATGGGCGAAGACCTGGTCATCCTCATCCTCTTCGTCCTGGCCGGGGCCTATTTCGCGCCCCTGCCCATGATGTTTCTGGGCCTCTTCACCGGCTTTCTCCAGGCCTTTATCATCACCCTTTTGGCCATGATCTACATCAGCGAGGCCCAGGCCGACCACCACTAAAACCAACTAAACCACCAGGGCGGAGCTGACGGCCCAGCCGGGGCTCCGCCAAGCGCATAAGCCTCTAAATCCAACTTTTAGGAGTGACTCCATGAAAAAATCTCTCGCCTTCATTCTGACCGCCATTTCCGTCCTGGCCACGGCCGGGGTGGCCCTGGCCGCCCCGGCTGAGCCGGCCGTGGCCGCCGCCGCCCTGGGAACCATCGGCACCATCGCTCTGGCCGCCGGCATCGCCATTGGCCTGGCCACGGTCGGGCCGGCCATCGGCCAGGGCCTGTCGGTTTACAGCGCCCTGCAGGGCATGGCCCGCAACCCGGAAGCCTCCGGCACCATCCGCATCAACATGATCATTGGTCTGGCCCTTTTGGAGTCGCTGACCATTTACGGCCTGGTCGTGGCCCTGATCCTGCTCTACGCCTTCCCGCTGAGCAGCATCGTCACCAGCCTCTTCAATTAAACCTGTCTCCCCGCCTCTTGGGCCATGTAAAGAGCGGCTTCCCGGGGCTCCGGGGAGCCGCTTCCTACTCTCTCAATTCTCTCCTGGGGTGACCAATGAAACTCGACCAATTCCCGGAAGATTTACGGGATCATCTCCTGCCCTCCCCCACCGGGGGCCTGGGCTACCACTGCTTAAAATGCGGCCTGGTTCACCCGCCCACCGAGCTGTATTACACCTGCCCGGCCTGCGGGGGGCTCCTCCTGCTGGAGGACGATCAGGCCGACCGCCTAAAGGCCCGGCCGGGCCATTTCTGGCGCCGCCTCTTTGACTACCGGCGGATGCTGAATATCCAGCCTCTCTCCGGCATCTTCGCCTATCACGAGTTTCTGGCCCCCCTCATCCCCCTGGAGGACATCATCTACCTGGGCGAGGGTCACACCCCGGTGGTGGCCGCTCCGGCCGCCCTGGCCCGGGAGGTGGGCCGCCCGCTCTTTATCAAGCACGACGGCCAAAACCCCAGCGCTTCTTTTAAAGACCGGGGCATGGCCGCCGCCCTCTCCTACCTCCGCTATCTCATCCGCAGCCGCCATCTGACCGGGGTGCTGGCCATCTGCGCCTCCACCGGCGACACCTCGGCCGCCGCCGCCCTCTACTCGGCCGCCCTGGGCGATCAGGTCAAGTCGGCCGTGCTGTTGCCCAAGGGCAAGGTTACCCTGCCCCAGTTGAGCCAGCCCCTGGGGGCCGGAGCCCGGGTCTTTGAGCTGCCGGGCGTCTTTGACGACTGCATGAAGGTGGTGGAATATCTGTCGGAAAATTTCCAGGTGGCCCTTTTAAATTCCAAAAACCCCTGGCGGGTGCTGGGGCAGGAGTCCTACGCCTTTGAGCTGGCCCAGCAATTTGACTATGACCTGGCCGGCCTGGCTCTGCTGGTGCCGGTGGGCAACGCCGGCAACCTGACGGCCATCCTGAGCGGCCTTTTAAAGCTCCGCCGCTATGAGGTGATCGACCAGCTGCCCAAAGTGGTGGCCGTGCAGTCGAGCCACGCTGACCCGGTTTTCCGCTACTATAACCAGCCCGCCGGGCCGGGCCGGCGCTACCAGCCGGTGACCGTGCGGCCCTCGGTGGCCCAGGCGGCCATGATTGGCGACCCGGTCTCCTTCCCCCGGGTGGTCAAAATGGTTGAGGCCTACAACGCGGCGGCCGGCCGGGAGCTTTTTTTTGTCGTCCAGGTGGAGGAGCAGGCCATTATGGACAACATGATCCGGGCCAACCGCTCCGGCCTGACCATCTGCACTCAGGGCGGCGAAGGTCTGGCCGGCCTCGGGGAAGCCATCCGCCTCGGCCTGGTCGGGCCGGAGGAGCGGGCGGTGGTGGATTCCACCGCCCACGCCTTGAAATTCGCCGAATTCCAAAACAGGTATTTTGAAAACCAGCTGCAGGAGGGCTTTGACATCACCGCCAGGCCCGAGCTGGTCAACCGGCCGGCCGACATCAGACCCCTGGGCGTGCCCCTGCCCGAGCCGGGCCGGACTCAGAGCCCGGAGGATCGGGCCGCCTATGTGGCCGCAGCGGCCGATGACCTGGCCCTGGCCCTGGGTCTGCGGAAACGGGGCTGAAGAGCCGGGCCGATGAATAAAAAGCCCCCGCGCCCCCAGGCCTCGCCGTCAGGGCCGCCCCGGCCGGAGCCCCCCGAGCTGCTGGCCCCGGCCGGCTCCAAAGCCGCCTGGGCGGCGGCGGTGGAAGGTGGGGCCGACGCCGTCTATCTGGGCCTCAAGGATTTTTCCGCCCGGACTTACGCCGACAACTTTTCTCTGGCCGAGCTCCAGGCCGTCCTCCGGGAATCTCACGCGGTTGGGGTCAAGGTCTATCTGGCCTTAAACTCGCTGATCAAAGAGGGCGAGCTGGGCCTGGCCTGGAAGCTTTTGGCCGCCGCCGCCGCCCTGGAGCCGGACGGGCTGATTTTGCAGGATTTGGGGCTCAGCGCCCTGGCCGCCCGCCATTTCCCCCAAATCCCCCGCCACGCCTCTACCCTGACCGCTGTCCACAGCCTGCCCGGCCTGATAACCCTGCAAAAGGCCGGCTTCAGCCGGGCTGTCCTGTCCAGAGAGCTGGCCTTTGATGAAGTGGAGGCCCTCGCCCGCTACAGCCCCATTGAGGCGGAAATATTTATCCACGGGGCCCTGTGCTTCTCCTTTTCCGGCCTCTGTCTGATGTCGAGCTTTTTGGGGGGCCGCAGCGCCCTGCGCGGCGGCTGCACCCAGCCCTGCCGCCGCGTTTACCAGCGGGGCGGGAAAAAAGGGGCTTTCTTTTCCACCACCGACCTGGCCGCCGCCCCCTATTTTCAACAGCTGAGGCGATTGCCCCTGGCCAGTTTCAAGATTGAGGGCCGGATGAAGGGGCCGGACTACGTCAGCCGGGTGGTGCGGGCCTACCGGATGCTCCTGGACGCGCCAGAGGCCGAGTGGCCCTACGCTTTGGCCGAGGCCGAAAATATTCTGGCCGAGGCCCCCGGCCGCCGAACCACCGGCGGCCCCCTGGCCGCTGAAATAGAGGGGGCCCTGGCCCCGCTTTCGGCCACCACCTCCGGCCTGAAAGTCGGCTTTATGGAGCCGGCCGGCCCCGGCCGGGGCCGCCTGACCCCGGGGCGGCCGCTGGCGGTCAACGACCGTCTGCGCCTCCAGCCCAAGGCCGGGGAGGAGAGCGCGGCTTTCAACCTCAAGACCATCACCCTGGAGGGCCGGGAGGTGGCCGAGGCCCCGGCCGGCCGGGACGTTATCCTGGGCGGCCCGAACCTGCCGAGCCAGCCGGGCTTTCTCTTCAAGGTCTCCTCGGGCAATGAGGAGCGGGCTTTCCTGGCCTCGCCCCTGGTTCGGGCGGTGAAAGAGGCCGCCCCCGGCCCTATACCCGCCGGGCCTAAAGCCCTGCCCCCGGAGCTCAGAGCGGCCCCCGGCCGTGGCCCCCGGGTCAGGGCCGCAGAGCCGGCCCGGGGGGCTGGCTACTGGGTCTGGCTGGAGCGGCTGGAGGATGTGACGGAGCTGGCCAACTTCCCGGCCAAAAAAGTTATCCTGCCCCTGACCGTGCCCAATGTGCGCCACCTGCGTCACCACCGCCGCCTGAAAGAGGAGGTGGGCCGGCTGGTCTGGAGCCTGCCGCCCCTCATCTTTCACCGCCGCCAGAGCCGCCTGGGCCAGGAGATAGCCGATCTCCTGGAGCGCGGCGCTAGGGAATTTATGATCTCCAACCTGGGCCAGATCAACCTGATCCAGCGGGCCGGGGGAGCGACGGCCGGGATCAAAATCTGGGGCGACCACCGCCTGGGGGCCCTCAACCACCTGGCCGAGGCCGCCCTGATCAGCCTGGGCCTGGCCGGCGTGACCCTCAGCCTGGAAGCGGACGCCGAAACCTATCAGGCCCTGTGGGCGGCCCCGGCCGCCGGCGGCCGCCTTCTGTATCTCTACGGCCGCCCGGCTCTCTTCACCGCCCGCTATCCGCTGGATCAGCGGCGGACGGCCATTGTCAGCCCCCGGGGTGAAAAATTTCACCTCTCCCTGGAGGGTGACCAGACCATTGTGGTGGCCGAGAGGCCGGTATTAATGGCCCCGCTTTTAAAAATGCCGCCCCTGCCCGGCGCGGCCGGCCTTATTCTTGACCTGCGCCAGGAGGCCCATCTCGGGGCCAAACTACAGGAGCTGAAAAAGAGCCTGGCCGGGGCCAGGAACAGCCAGGGCTCGGTTTTCAATTTCAAACGATCTCTGATGTAAAGGCAGGGTAGCCCGTCAGCGCCGTGGGACCGGCCAAATCGACTTTGACAAATGCGTTAATTGGCAATATAATGTAAATACAATTAACTACAAATTGGAGATTTGATATGGCCACAATACAAATACGCGTGGACGATACGATGAAAGCCGCCGCCGAAAATCTTTTTGGGAGCCTTGGACTGGACACATCCACAGCGGTGCGCATGTTCCTATCCGCTGCGCTTGAAATTGACGGGCTACCTTTCGCTGTGAAACATCGTCGGCCCAAAGCTGATTTGCTCAAAGCCGTTGAGGACACGCGCCTGCACCGCAACCTCGCAGGCCCTTTTGACACGGTGGACGAGGCCATGAAGTCGCTGCTGGAAGACTGAATGTTGAAAGTGGCGTATACCGTCAAGATGAAATGGGACGTAAAGCGAATGCGCAAGCGTGGCAAAGATATGCAAAAACTTGATGCCGCGCTTAGGCTTTTGGTGGCCCAAACGCCGATGCCCGGACATTACCGAGACCATCGGTTGACCGGTAAACTCTCCGATTTCCGTGAATGCCACATTGAGCCAGACTGGCTATTGCTGTATCAAATTTTTGAAGACAGGCTGGTTTTGTCTGCTTCCGGCACAGGGACGCACTCCGATTTATTTAATGAGTAGGATAACTTGTCAGGCCCAAGGCTTATTTGCCCAGGGGCTGTTTGGGCAAATAAGGATTTGGGCTGCGCCAAAAAAAACAGAGGCGTCAAGAGCTAGTGATGGGCGCTGAGCCGCGTTTCCCCTTCCAGGGTTTCAGCACCGAGATAGCCACCATGAAAAAAATGACCAGCACCTGAAGCCCACCCCAGAGGAGGTTGTTGGAACGGTTGGTCAGATAGGCCGGATCGCTCAGGGCTTGCAGGCCCAGCTCAGTGGTTATCGGGGGTTGATCGTTGATCATCGGCCCCAGAATAAAAGTGCCGAAGAGGATACAGCCCACCGTCAGAATCCACTTGACCAGCACCCAGCGGTGTTTGAAAAAGCCCCAGGGGGTCAGCCAGGAGATCAGCAGCCCGCTCACCAGGCAACCCATCGCCCCGGGGATGATGATCAAGTCGTCAACGAATTTCCGGGCCAGGTCGTAACCCAGGAGCTCAGCCCCGCTTTGACCCGGCCCCAGGGCCAGGGTCATGGCGTTCAGAGCTACGGCCCCGCCGACCCACAAAGAGGCCATGATAAGGTGAAAAATTTTTAATATTCTCTGCCCGCTAACGCCGAATTTTTTCATAAGTTTTCCTCCTTTTTCACGTTATGGTGAAGTAATTATAGCACATTATGCTGCTTTTAGGAATCCGCCGGCCCCTAGAGGGGGCTGATTGAGGCGATTGATCCCGCTCGACGATTTTACCCGACAAATTTCTTGACTTTTTTTAGCTGTCATGTTTTAATTACCCCTACGGTATTAGCACTACCTCAAAGCGGTCGCACGCTCGTAGCCGTGTTTTTTTGTCCCATGAAAACTGGCACGGCCGGGTGTGGACTGAATAAAAAACCATCCGGAAATATGTCCACAGTACTTTGAACTGTTGCTAACACCCGGCCTCAATATATTGAGGTCATCAAAGCACCTATGAGGTGCCGAAGTGGCAACATTACATACAAACCGACATTGTTACCGCTCCACTAAAATCAGATTCAGAAACATGGAAACCCCAGGCGTTCTCGCACTGGGGTATTTTTTTGGCAAAAATAAGCTCAGTTCAGTCTTTTAATTCTTTTGTCCGTCAAGTCTCAGGCTCAGGGGATTTTGCCTTTGAAATGGCCTCAATTTGAGCTGATAGGCAGATAATCAGAATAGGCTACTGTGGGCTCTGTAGCGGCGACTACCCGGAGAGGAAGGATAAATGGCAGGTGTAAATCGAATAATCCGTAATTCCCTGAATATTTTATACCACCATAATTTTCTACCACACCCCTTGAGTATCCAAACCCGACATTATCGTAAAATATCTTAAAATATCAATATCAATTGCGGAATAAA
>JAISJK010000033.1 GCA_031261565.1 Candidatus Adiutrix sp.
GGACGCCTTTCAGGTCATAGCCCTGCAATATCCGGCCATGATTAAACCATATATCGCCGTTTTAATGGCCCGGGCCAGCACCGACATCCGGGGCAATGATGCCGCCTACCGGGCCAAAGTCCTGGAGGAACTGGCCAAACCGGATATTATGGATGGCGATAGCGGCTCATTCCTCAGGACTTTTATGAGCCTCACCCCGGTTCAGCGGGCGGTCATGCTTAAAGAAGTTATAACTATTATGCGGGGCGGCCAGCTCCACCGGGCCATCAGCCTGGCGGGGCAGCGGTTGGGCTGGTCCTGGACGCCAATGATTTTCCCGACCTCCGGGCACAAATATGCGCTCTCCCTGTTGTTGCTGATTCAAGACCCCTCCCGGCGCAGCCACCGAGCCCTATTCCTCACCCGAGCCGAATGACCAGCCAGCCGAGGCCCAAGGTTCAATTGCGCTGCCCTTATTGCGGCAAAATGATGACCCCGCCGGTCACGGCCTGCCCCAAATGCGGGACTGATCTGCGGACGGGGGCCAGGCCCCGCCGCCGCTTTTCCCGGCTGGCGGTCGGTCTTAAAAAAATGATCTACTGGTGTCTGTTTCTGTGGGTCATGCTGATTGCCTACCAGCAGGGACGGATTTGGCAGATAAAAAATGAGCGGCTGGAGCCGGGCCAGACCGGCTTTAAAGTCGCCACCGACTTTAAGCGGCTGGCCGCCCAGCACCCGATTCTGTTGCGGCCCTACATCGCCGTTTACAAAGCCCGGGAAGCCGTCAAAGACCTGAATAAGAGCGCCAGCCAGCGACAGAGAGTCCTGGAGGAGTTGCGGCGGGCCGATATCTACTCGGATCAGGCGGCCCTGACTTATTCCCAAGAGCTGACCCCCGGCCAGCGCGCCCGGATGTTGCGGGATCTATTGAAAATCATGCAGGAGCAATCCGGAGGCCCGGCCGCCGCTGACTGGCCAAATCGAAACGGTCAATAATGTCCTCAATCACCGTGGCCAGCTCCGCAAAATGGATGGGCTTGGAAATGTAGGAATCCATACCGGTTTCCAGATAATTTTCCCGGTCGCCTTTCATGGCGTGAGCGGTCATGGCCACAATCGGCAGATGGGTCGCGGGGTTTTCTTCCTCCCTGATTATTCTGGTGGCGGTGACGCCATCCATCACCGGCATCTGGATATCCATAAATACCAAATCAAAGTTGTCCGCCCGGATAGCCGCCAGCGCTTCTTCGCCGTTATTGGCCAGACGAACCTGATGACCCAGCTTGGCCAGCATCCGGGAGACCACTTTTTGATTGATCTCCACATCTTCCGCCATCAGGATTTTTAGAGAGACCCTGGAGGCCGGTATTTCGTCCTTCTGCCTGGCCATCATGGATTTCAGGGCTTCCGCGTTCAGGCCTTCCAGAATATTCAGGGCCGTGTAGAGGGCCCGCAACAGGTCATCGGAGCGGATGGGTTTGTCCAGATGGGCCTGATATTGGGCCTGGGCGGAAAGGCCATCGGGCAGGTTGCCCGAGGTGAGGAGAATGACCGGCAGATCCGGCCAGGCGGCCCGGGCCGACTTGATCAGTTCCAACCCGTCTTTACCCGGCATCTGCAGGTCAGTCAGGAGGACATTGACCGGCCGGCGATCCTCCTCGGCCCGTTTCAACAGAGCCAAAGCCTCATCCGCCCCGGAGCTCTCCTGCACTTCAAAGCCCCAGAATTTGAGATATTGCTGGAGAATATGCCGGTTGGTCTGGTTATCATCCACCACCAGAGCCCGGAAGCCCCGCAGACCCGCCAAAGGAATCGGCTGCGGGCCATCCCCTTTTTCCGCAGCCAGCGGCAGTTCCAGCTCAAAATGGAAGGCGCTGCCAACCCCCGGCCGGCTGTCGAGCTTCAACTCGGAATTCATCAGCCCGGCCAGGCGCTGACAGATGGGCAACCCCAGACCCGTGCCCCCGTATTTGCGGGTGGTGGAGGTGTCGCTCTGCTCAAAGGGGGCGAAGACAATGGCCTGTTTATCAGGGGGGATGCCGATGCCGGTGTCGGAAACCTGGAGGCGGAAACGGGCCTTTTGATCCCCTATCTGCAAAAAATCCACCGTGAGGTTAATTTCCCCTTTTTCGGTGAATTTGAGGGAGTTGCTGATCAGATTGGCAATAATCTGGCGGATGCGGGCCACATCGCCCACCAGTTGATCCGGCATATCCGGGCTGACCCGCACGTTAAATTCCAGGTCTTTATTGAAGGCGATGGTGGCCAGGCCTTTGGAGGTGTCGTAAATCAGATCCCGGAGGCTGAAGGGCAGATATTCCAGCTGAAGCTTGCCGGCCTCAATTTTGGAGAAGTCGAGAATATCGTTGAGCACGGTCAGCAGGCTGTCGCCGCTGTTTTTAATGGTGGCCACCATGGAGGCGTCATCCTGGGTCAGATCATTGCTGCGCAACAAAAGCTCGGCCATGCCGATAACCCCGTTGAGGGGCGTGCGGATCTCGTGGCTCATATTGGCCAGAAAATCGCTCTTGGCCCGGCTGGCGCTTTCGGCCGCCTCTTTGGCCGCCAGCAGAGCCTGCTCCATCTGTTTGCGCTGGGTGATATCCACCACCAGCCCGCCCAGGCCGTCCACCCGGCCGGAAGCGCTGTTGAGAACCGGAAAAATAAAATTGTTGTAGACAATGTCAGTTCGCTCGTTAAGCAGAAAATTTTCAATCTCCCGGCAGACCCGCTGATTGATGACCGCTGTTTCCGCCTCTTCAACCTCCTCATGGTTAAAAGTCAAACCCGACTGGTCAAAAATATCCTCATCCCGCCGGCCCAGCATTTCCTCGGGTGTCCGGCCGGCCATGGCTGAAAAGCGCCGGTTGACCAGCAGGTATTCACGCCGGGGGTTTTTCAGGTAAACCCCGGCCTCGGAATTATCCATGAAAGCCTGCAATTCCTGCTGGCGGGCGCGGAGGGCGGCGGTGCGCTCCTCGACCCGGGCCTCCAGCTCATTGGTCAGCTTGAGCAGCCGGGCCTGAGCCAGGTTGCGCTCCTGGATGCGCTGATTCAGACGATAACCGCCGAGGAAAAGAGTTATAAGCCCCAGAAACCACAGGGCGAGGTGGGAAATGAGCAATTTGCCGGTGGCCAGGGCCACCACGGCGTTAAAGGGGGCCATGGGCACGGAAATGCTGATGCCGCCCCGAATGTCGCCTTCATGATAGCCCTGAAAGGCGTGGCAGGTCAGGCAGCTCTTTTCAGTGACCAGGGGAGCGACAAAACGCAAAAAATCCTCACCGTCCAGAGCCTGGACAGCGCTGACTTCTGTGGCCTCAAATCTTTCCAGCCGGCCCAGGCCCTTGGCTTCCCAATCATCGGCCATATTCTCCGGGCGGATGGGGTTGGTGGAGGTGATGTGGCCGCGCACCCCGGAGGCCAGATAGCCCATCTCATGCACCAGGCGGGTCATATAAGCCGGGTTGATCTTGGTCATCTCCACCCCGAAAGGGGCGGTAAAATCGCGGTTTTTCAGGCCCAGCCAGGTATTGGGCGGGGTTTTGTCCGTCACCGGGGCATAGACCCCCCCCAGGCTGGAATTCCACCGCCGGTAGACCACGTCTTTTTCAAAGGCGGTTCGGGCCTGAATAACGGCGGAATTTAAAGCCGATTGGCGGGCCGTGTTCACGGTGAACCAAAGAGAGGTGGCAACAGCCGCCGTCCAGAGCATCAGGGCCAGGGCCAGATAACCGCGCACTGAAAAACCCCGGCTGGGCTGGATTGCCGCCTGAAGATTCAGGTCAGACTGATCGCTTGAGCGGGATTGGGACTCGTCAGGGGAGGCGATGGTCATAATATAGTCGCTACCTCATATGGAAAACCCCGCCCCCCTAATAGCGAGGGCAGGATTTTCAGGTGGTTAAGTTAAATTTACAAAGTTATAAGCCAAAATCATCATCGTCCATGGGCAGAGCCTTGTTGGCCGTAGCCGAGCCCGAGGAAGCCCCTTTGCGCTTGGGGGGCGGGATGACCAGGGGTTTGCGGGGCGGGGCCACGGCCTTGGGAGCGCTCCGGCCCAGGGCAGCGCCGCGGCCCTGAACCATGGTCGTCATATCCTCCACCGCAGTCATGAGGTTGCCGGCCTGGAGCGACAACTGGCCGGCCGCGCTGGCCGACTCTTCAGCCGCCGCAGCGTTGGACTGGGTCACCTTGTCCATCTGGTTCATGGCCGTGGTAATCTGGCTGATGCCCTGCGACTGCTCCTTGGAGGCCTCGGCCACCTCGGAAATCAGGTGGGCCACCTTGGCCGAATGGGTGGCGACCGTTTCGAAATTTTCAGCGGTGGAGGTCACCATTTCCGAGCCGGAATTGATGTTGGAAATGGTGGCGGCGATCAGGTCAGCCGTATTTTTTGCCGCGTCAGCACTGCGGATGGCCAGGTTGCGCACTTCATCGGCCACCACGGCGAAACCAGCCCCGGCCTCCCCGGCCCGGGCCGCTTCCACCGCCGCGTTCAGGGCCAGAAGATTGGTCTGGAAAGCTATCTCATCAATAGTCTTGATGATTTTGCCGATCTCGTTGCCGGAGGTGGCGATTTCACTCATGGCCTTGATCACGTTGGCCATGGAGCCTTCGGCCTTGGCCACGGCCTCAGTGGCCTGGCTCATCAGGGCGTTGGCTTCCACGGCGTTGTCGGAGTTGCGGCTGGTCATGGAGGAAAGCTCTTCCAGGGCGGCGCTGGTCTCTTCCAGAGAAGCCGCGTTTTCCGTGGCTCCCTCGGCCAGAGTATTGGAGGCCGAGGAAAGCTCTCCGGAGGCGTTATCGACCTCCTGAGCGCCTTCCGACAGGGTGGTGATAATCCGATGGACGGGGATGGTGATGCTCCGGGTGATGGCAATGGCCAAGCCCAGGCTGATGATCACGGCGACGAGCACCCCCATGGAAATGGTCCAAATCACCGAAGATACCGAGCCGATGGTCTCCTGGCCGGTTTGCACGGCCAGATCCCGGGCCGCTTTGGCCAAGGCACCGCTGTTATTGACTATAGCGTATATGATATCGCCCCGCTCCTTCGTCGTCCGGGCATTTTCATCAGTCTTGACGATCACCGTGTTGAGCGAGTCCAGGTAGGCGGCGATGGCCGAGGTGAGCTGGTCTATGGAGGTGATGGTCTCCTGATACTTGCTGGATCCTTTGAGATCATTCAATATCTTGGCCGATTCATTGGTCAGGTCAACGGCCTTGCGGAAAAGGGCGGTGTCCTGGCGCAAAAGCCCCCGGGTATACATCAGGAAACCGGCTTCGAACTCGTCCCGGGCACTAAACATGACCTCAATTCGTTTCATGCGCCTGGAGACCGCGTCCGCGTCCCCGCTGTTTTGCTCCGTAGCCAGGTACTTGTTCTGAACCTCCACCAGATCTGTCAGCGACTTTTCAACGTTCTTCTGCATCTCTACAACCCTGTTGCGGGTTTTCAGGATGGTGTCCTGAAGTTCCGCCACCTGATCGGCCATGACCTTAAAGGTCTCAAAATCCTTTTTAATGGCGTTGAAATTGTTGACCACCTCCGGAATGCGCACTGATTCGGACAAGGGCGCGCTCAGCACCTTGTCAATGTCGGGAATATTCTGCTGAATACCCCTGATGTTTTGATGGGCTTTTTCCAGAATGGCCGGGTCATTGTCCGGGCTGGCCACATAAGCCCGGATCTCGGCCATGGCCAGAGCCATGTTGGACTGCAGGTCAGTGGAAATGTCCAGGATGGGCAGGGTGGCCCCCACCATGACGTTGGAGTTATTTTTTACCGGCTGCATGTAGACGAAGACCACGGCGACCAGTATTAAAAAAATAACATTGGTCAGAACAAAGCCCATGATGATTTTGGTTCCGAGTTTCATGATAATCTCCTTAAATCATTAAAGTTATTGGTTAAAAACCAAAATGGTCCCAAAATGGTCAGAGCCTATCACCGGACGGTCTTAAAGCAGGGTTTATAAATTTATCGGTTGGGCCACCCTGATTAACAAATTTGGATTTTATGTTACCATAAAAAAGCGACTCTGGTCAATGGCTTCAAAATGGGCTTCAATTACTTATTTCCCTGTGATACAATAAAAAAATCGGCTGATGGTCATCGAATATCCGGTTCGGCGAGGGAGAGAGAGCCTATGAGGGTAGTGGTTTGCGGCGGGGCGGGCTATATCGGCTCGCACATGGTCAGGAAACTTATTGAGGCCGGGCACACCCCGGTGATCTTTGACAATATGTCCACCGGCCATCAGTGGGCCCTGGCCGAGGCCTTTAAGGGCGCTGAAGCCAAAAACATCCAGCCGGTGGTGGTGAGCGGCGATGTGCTGAATATGGCCGATCTGGAAAACCTGTTTGAAAAAAACCAGGCGGACGCGGTCATGCACTTTTCCGCCCGCAGCCTGGTCTCGGAGTCAGTGCAAAAACCTGATCTCTACTACCACGGCATCCTGGTCGGCAGTCTGAACCTTCTGGCCGCAGCCAACCGGGCCAGGGTGGACAAATTCATTTTTTCCTCCACCGCCGCCGTCTACGGGACGCCCGACCAGACCCCCATTGAGGAAAACTGCCCGGCCCGGCCGATCACCCCCTACGGCCACGCCACCAGAATGGTGGAAATGATCCTGGAGGATTACGCCCAGGCCCAGGGCCTCAAAAGCGTGGCTCTCCGCTATTTTAACGCCGCCGGGGCCGACCCCGATGGTGGTTTGGGCGAGGATCACACCCCCGAAACCCACCTCATCCCCAATGTGCTGAAAGCCATCCTGGGCCAGACCCCGCCTCTGGAGATCTTCGGCAACGACTACCCCACCCCGGACGGCACCTGCATCCGCGATTATGTCTATGTGGGCGATGTGGCCCAGGCCCACCTCCTGGCCTTAAACTATCTCAACAGTCAGCCGGAGCCAGGCTTTTCCGCTTTTAACATCGGCAGCGGCAAAGGCTTTTCCGTGCTGGAGGTCATGGCCGCCGCCGAACGGGTCACCGGCCAGTGGGTGCCCTACGCCTTTGCCCACCGCCGCCAGGGCGACCCTCCGGTGCTGGTGGCCTCGGCCGAAAAAGCTAAAAAGACGCTGGGCTGGAACCCGGAAATCCCCAGCCTTGACGAAATAATCCGCACCGCCTGGCGCTGGTTTAGCCGCCGGGCCCAGCCCTCCTAAAATATTTCGGCCCCGGTCAGGTTTTCAAGGCGTCAATTTTTTGTCCCAGACCGCCTCAGGTCACCTGAAGTCCTTGTCAAGCAATCGCTTTAGCTGTTTGGCACTTATGTTGCTATATACTCGGCA
>JAISJK010000129.1 GCA_031261565.1 Candidatus Adiutrix sp.
AAGCTATCTCTCAACTTGCCGCAAAAATAATATCCAACCTTCCGAGGCCCTCAATCTTCTCTTCGATGGAAAATTGCCAGATTTTATCTACGCATAGAATTATCCGGCTGAATAGTTACAACTTTATTTAATGGCGGAGGGAATAGGATTCGAACCTACGGAACTTGCGTTCAACGGTTTTCAAGACCGCCGCCTTAAACCACTCGGCCATCCCTCCGGTTTATTTCTGTTATTTTATAGCCCGGCGGGCAAATGTCAAGCCTCTTTAAGTTTGGCGGCCTTTATGGTAACATTCGGTCAGTTTTGGAAAGGAAGGGGAGAATGGGGTGAGTGAGGGGATTCGAACCCCCGGCCTCCAGGGCCACAACCTGGCGCTCTAACCAACTGAGCTACACCCACCATCAAAGACGGCAATGGCCATTTTATAACCCAAATCCCCCAATAATGCAAGACCAAAAGGAGCGAGAAGATGAAATCCATCCCCGTGAAAGAGGCTGTGGGCCTGATCCTCTGCCACGACATCACCGAGATAGTGCCCGGCCAGTATAAGACCACCGCCTTCCGGCGCGGCCATGTGGTGCGGCCGGAAGACCTGGAACACCTCCTGCGCATCGGCAAGGAAAACCTGTATGTCTGGAGCGACCAGCCCGACGGCCAGGTGCACGAGGATGACGCGGCCCGGCGCATCGCCCGGGCCATCGCCGGCCCCAATATCAGCTACGGCGACCCTCTGGAAGGCCGCATTAACCTCAAGAGCGATATCCACGGCCTCTTCGTCATGGATCTGGACTACCTGAACGCCCTGAACGATATCCCCGATGTCTCGGTGGCCGCCATCAACACCCTGCGCGAAGTCCAGCCCGGCCAGGACTTGGCCGGCACCCGGGTCATACCCCTGTGCGTGGCCGAGGAATCCCTGGCCGGGGTGGAGGCCCTGGCCAGAGAGCGCGGCCCCCTGATGAAAGTTCTGCCCTTCATCAAGCACCGGGTGGGGGTCATCACCACTGGTAGCGAGGTCTTCCACGGCCGCATTCAGGACGCTTTCACCCCGGTTCTCCGGCGCAAATTCGAGGCCTGGGGCTCGGAAATAGCCTTTCACACCATCGTCCCCGACCAGCCCAGCGACACGGTTTCAGCCATCCGCCAGGCCCTGGCCGAAAACTGCACCCTGGTGGCCGTCACCGGCGGCATGAGTGTGGATCCCGACGACAAAACCCCGGCGGCCATTCGCGAAGTCTGCGGCGAGGTGGTCACCTACGGCACCCCGGTCTTCCCCGGAGCCATGTTCATGCTCGGCTACCACCGGGGCGTCCCGGTCACCGGCCTCCCCGGCTGCGTCATGTATAAACGGGCCAGCATCTTTGACCTCATCGCCCCCCGGCTCCTGGCCGGCCAGCGGCTGACCCGCCGCGATTTCACCCGCCTGGGGCACGGCGGCTACTGCGAGCAATGTCCCGACTGCCACTACCCCAACTGCTCTTTCGGTCGGGGCTGATTTTATGGCCATCACTTTAAAAATCAAGGCTCTGATGCGCTCCAGCCTGCTTTTGAGCCTCATCTTTACTCTGGGCGCGGCGGCGGATCAGCCGTCTCCACCGACCGCCCCCGGTTTTTCCTTCACCGAGGTGGAAGACCTGGCCCGTCAGACCGCCGGCCAAAGCTACCAGGCCGACGCCGGCGCCCAGCGGTCTCTGCTCCGGGAAATCCCGGAGGCGCGGTGGAACGCCATCAAATTTAAAGACGACCGCCGCCTGTGGCGCGATCAAAACCTGCCCTTTGAAGTTAGCTTTTTTCACCCGGGCTTCATTTACGATCAGGTGGTGAGCGTCAATGTCGTGGAGGACGGCCAAGCCCGGCCGCTGGAATTTGACCCGGGCATGTTTGAGATAGACAGCGAAACCGCTGAAGAAATGAAGGGGCAGCGCCTTAACTTCGCCGGTTTCCGCCTCCATTTTCCCTTAAACGACAATGTGCGCAAAGACGAGGCCGCCGCCTTTCTGGGCGGCACCCACTTCCGGGCCGTGGCCCGGCACGCCACCTACGGCCTGACCGCCCGGGGCCTGATCCTCAACCCGGCCGGCCCGGAGGGCGAGGAATTCCCCTTCTTCCGCCGTTTCTGGCTGGTGCGGCCCGAGCCGGAGGCCACCAGCCTGACCCTCTACGCCCTGCTCGATTCGCCCAGCCTGACCGGGGCCTACCAGTTTCTCATCACCCCGGGCTCAACCTCCATCATCGAGGTCAAGGCCAGCCTATTTAAGCGCTCCGGCGCCTCCTGGCCGGCCAAAATCGGCCTGGCCCCCATGGGCAGCATGTATCTTTTTTCGGAAAAAGAAAACGGCTCGCCCAAGGTTTTCCGGGAAAACGGCCCCCCCCGCGACTGGCGGCCGGAAGTGCATAACTCCGACAGTCTGCTGGTGGCTGACCCCCAGGGCCAGTGGCAGCGCCGCCCCCTCCTCAACCCGGGCAACCTGAAAGTCAGCGCCTTTGACCTGCCGGCCGGGCTGAAAGGCTTTGGCCTGATGCAGAGCGATGACGATTTCAGCCATTACCAGGATATTAACGCCCGCTTTGACCGCCGCTCCTCGCTCTGGGTGGAGCCGGACGAGGCCGGGGGCCCCGGGGGCCGCCTGGAACTGATCGAAATCCCCTCCTCCCGCGACTACAATGACAATGTGCTGGCCTTCTGGCGGCCGGAGCGGCTGGCCCCGGGCCAGAAAGAAACCGACCAGACTCCGTCTTTTAATTTCAGCTACCGGATGTACTGGATGGCCCCGGGGGCCACTCCCCACCAGTTGGGCCGGGTCGCGGCCACCCGTCTGGCCCTCGACCAACAGGGCACCGCCGCCAATTTTGTCATTGATTTTGAAAGCGAAAGCCTGAGCAGCCTCAGCCAGGAAACCGGCCTGGCCAGCCGGATTGAAACCCCGGAGGATCTGCCGGTTTTAGAGAAAAATTTGAGGAAAAATCCGGTCACCGGCGGCTGGCGGCTGACTTTGAAAACCCGCGCCCCCCAGGAAAAGGGCGTGGTGGAGAGCCTCATTTCCGCCGGGGATGAGCCGGCCCATCCCCGGTTCCGGGCGGAGCTGATCCGGGGCGAAAACCTGCCGGAGCGACTGACCGAAACCTGGGTTTACGATCTGCCCCGCTGACCGGCCTGGGAGCCTGTATGACTGGAGAAAATTATCAGTCCACCAGAGAGGCGGTGGACGCCGGGCGGACGGCCGCCCGGGCCCGCGACCGCCTGCTGTTGTATGTGCGGGGGATGGATGTGCCGCCCCTGCTCAGCCTGGAGCTGGCTCTGGAGGGGTTGCGCCGGGCCTCGGCCGGGGCTGAGCCCCTGACCATCACCGGGGCCATGCGCGAGCTGCACAGCCTTTTGCGGGAAAAGGGGCTGCACACCAGCTGGGTGGAAAAATACGGGCCCCCCCCCAGCAGTATGCCGCCTTTCAACCGCTCGTCCATGGTGGCTGAGGGGCTGGAGCTGTCTCTAACCCGCCGCCTGGGCCACTGGCTGGCCAAACTCCTGACCCGGCGGGCCAGGCCATGACCCCGGACGACCAAATGGTCCAGAGTTGCTGGCAACGGGTGGCCACCCGCCGCCGCCTGATCCTGGCCGCCCTGGTGATCCTGCCCACCATCTTCGCCGCCCAGGTCATGTTCACCCTGTTGCCCCCCACCAACGGGCTGATCCTGAAATCCGTCCTGACCGCCCTCTTCGCCCTGCTCTTCGGCTGGATTTCCATTGGCTTCTGGAGCTCCCTGGCCGGGGTCATGGCCCTGCTCAGGCGCTACGACCGCTTTTCCCTGACCGCCAGCCGGGAAGGCCAGTTGACCTCGGCCGCCCGCACGGCCATCCTCTTCCCCATCTACAACGAGGATTCCCGCCGGGTGGCCGAGATCATCCGCACGGTCTGGCAATCGCTCCGGGAAATCGGCCGGGACGACCTCTTTGACATTTTCATCCTCAGCGACTCCAATAAGCCCGACGCCTGGGTGGCCGAGGAGGAGAGCTGGTATACCCTCTGCCGGGAAGAGCGGGCCTTTGGCCGCATTTTTTACCGCCACCGCAAATTCAACCTCAAGCGCAAGAGCGGCAACATCGCCGATTTCTGCCGCCGCTGGGGCCGGAATTACCGCTATATGATTGTCTTTGACGCCGACAGCCTCATGTCCGGCCAGACCCTGACCCGCATGGTGGCGGCCATGGAGGATCACCCGGAGATCGGCATCCTCCAGACCCCGCCCAAGGCCATTGGCAGCCGCACCCTCCTGGCCCGGCTCCAGCAGTTCGCCAATCACCTCTACGGGCCCATCTTCGCCGCCGGGCTGCACTACTGGCAGTTGGGCGAGGCCCAATACTGGGGCCACAACGCCATCATCCGGACTGAGCCCTTTATCCGGCATTGCCAGTTGCCCCGGCTGCCGGGCCGGTCGCCCCTGGGCGGCGAAATCCTGAGCCATGACTTTGTCGAGTCGGCTCTGATGCGCCGGGCCGGCTACGGGGTCTGGCTGGCCTATGACCTGGGCGGCTCCTACGAGCAAAACCCGCCCAGCCTCATTGACGAGCTGATTCGGGACCGGCGCTGGTGCCAGGGCAACCTGCAACACAGCCGCCTGATTTTCACCCGGGGCTTTTTCCCCACCCACCGGGCTCTGTTTATCAATGGCATCATGTCCTACACCTCGGCCCTCCTGTGGTTCCTCTTTCTGGTGGCCAGCACGGTGTCGGCGGTCAGCGCCCTGATCGTCACCCCGGAATATTTTCCCGACGGCCCCAGCCTGTTTCCCAACTGGCCCCAATATTTCCCCGCCTGGGCGCTGAGCCTTTTGAGCAGTACCATGGTGCTCCTCTTCCTGCCCAAGGTCATGGCCATCCTGATGGTCACCCTCCGGGGCGGAGCCGGGGCCTTTGGCGGGGCCGCCCGGCTGACCCTCAGCGTGCTCCTGGAAGTGCTGGTCTCCACCTTCCTGGCCCCGGTCAGGATGCTGTTTCACAGCTATTTCGTGGTCACCACCCTCCTAGGCCTCAAAGTCAGCTGGAACGCCCAGAATCGCGATGAAAGCGGCACCACCTGGTGGGAAGCCCTGCGCTTTCACTGGTGGGGCGCCCTTCTGGGGCTGGTCTGGGGCTTGTTGATGTATCTGGTCAACCCCGGCTTTTTTATGTGGCTGTCACCGGTGGTCATCGGCCTGGCCGTGTCCTGGCCCCTGTCGGTCTGGACCAGCCGGGTTTCCTGGGGCGATTTCCTGGCCGCCCGGGGGTTGCTGATGACCCCCACGGACACGGCCCCGGCCAAAGAAATACAGCTTTACCGGGAAAATCTGGAGCGCCGGCCGGCCCCCGAGCCTTTCAACCTGACCCAGGAGCAGGGCTTTGCCCGGGCCGTGACCATCCCCAGGGTCTTTGCCCTCCACGCCTCCCTGGCCGCCAACCGCCGCCGTCACCCCCCGGCCCAGCTGGAAGCGCTCCGGAAGCTGGTGGCCAAGGCTCTGACCAGCGGGCCGCAAAGCCTGAGCGCCCGGGAAAAGATCGCCCTGCTCAACGATCAGGCCAGTCTCCGAACCCTCCATCATGAAATCTGGGATCTGGACGATGAGCGGGCGGCCTGGTGGGGCCTCTCGACCTGAAACCTCAGTGAGTCCGGAGGGGCAGGTGATACTTCCGGCCGCCGGGGGCCTGGAGGGTCAGGGTCAGAATCAGGCCGTCATTGCGCCGAAAGGGGGCGAAAGCCAGAAAATTACGCCCCTCGGCCGCCTGAACCGTCCGCTCCAACAGCGGCGGGCCGCCATCGGGGTCAGCGATGGTCAGCGTGGCCGGGCCGGCTACCCGGCACCAGAAAGGCACCTCATATTGCCCGGTATCCGGGTGGCGGCGGAGGTCATAGGCGTCCGGGACATAGGCCCTGCGGTCTTTGACCAGGGTGACTACCGCCTCGGGGAAGCCCTCATCCAGTTTGGGCCGGTGAAACTCCATCCGCTCCAGCCCGGCCCGCACTTCCGGGTCAGACATGAGCAGCCGCCACAAAAGGCCGGTGCGGTAATTCTCAATCATGGAGACCATGGGCAACTGGTCAATGGCCAGGCAGTGGGGGCTGACCCAGTCATCCCGCAGGCTGACGGCGTCATAGGGGCCGAAGCGGCCCCAGGCGCGGCCGTTCATCATCTGCCTGAGGTTGTGCAGCACCTCCATGGAATAGTGGGGGGTATAGGGCAGGGAGGACAGCGCCCCGGTGGGGGCCACCGTGCCGGGATCGTGGCCCGGGCTGGCGGCCACATAGCCCTCTTTGATCTGGCCGGCGGTCAGGCCCCAGAATTTGGGGCTGTATTGGTTGGCCTCCGGAGCGCTCTGAAGGCAGTAGCCCCGGTTGGAGAGGGTCTGGATCAGGTTGCGCCGGAAAAAGCCGCCCGGCACCTGGCTATCGGCCACTAACCGCGGATCCAGCCCGATAAAGGAATAATGGGCCAGAAACAGGGGGCCCCCGTCTTTGGGCGCGGCCTCCAGGCGATAGCCATAGACCGGCCGGGCCTGATAGTCCGGGCCGGAGCGCCAGTAGCGGCCGATTTTAGGGCTGATGGGGTGGGTGGGCGAGCCGGCGGCCAGCACATAGGCGATCAGGGCCTCGTTATAGCCCCTGATTCTCAGCCCCAGATGACCCCGCTGAGGCGACCAGTGCCAGAAAAGACCGTGCTGCTCTTTGGGGCTGTTGCAGAAAAAAGGCCAGTCCACCGCCTGCCACAGGCCGGTGATGATCTCCCGCAGCTCGGCCTCGCTGCCGGGGCCGTTGAAATAGGCCCGGGCGATCAGCAGCCCCTGCATCAGAAGCGCGGTCTCCACCGTATCAATGATGTCATCGCCATCGCCGAAATTGAAAACCTCCCCGGTTCGGCTATTCAGCCAGTGGGGAAAGCCGCCGTGCCACTGGGGGTGATCGGCCTCAATTTGGCGCAAAAGGCGGGCTATTTTCAGGAGCCGCCCCACGGCCTGATCCCGGGAGATCCAGCCCCGGTCAGTGGCCACCACCAGGGCCGCCACTCCAAATCCGGTGCCGCCAATGGCCGAGGGCCGCACTTCCCAGCCAAAATCAGCCTCGTAGGCCAGGCCCGAATCAGGGTCGCCATCTTCCCACATATAGTTGAAAGCCCGGCGCTGGAGATCCTCCAGAGCCTCCCGGTCGCGCAGATAGTCGTCATCGGCCGTCCAGGCCGCCCCACGCTGAGGGAGCATCAGGATGGCCACCGCCAGGATAGCCAGGGTCAATATTTTTAGCCCTATTGATTGAGCTGACATAAATCCCGCCTTTTATCTTTCACTAAATAGATCAGCCGCCCTCGGCTGTGGCGAATTGTAGCACAACCAGCGCCGAGGGGAGGATGAAAAATGAAGGCCCATAAAAGGCTTGACAGCCCCCTTAGCGGGGTTTAATCTGAAACCATCATGCCCCGACCTTACCGCGCCACCCGCTGCCAGCGCTTAATCCAGCTCCTGAGCCTGGGGCTCTTCATTTATCTTTTCAGCCGGGCTGTGGGCGAGCCCCAGGTCTGGTCTTCAGGCTTTTTTCTAAAGCTGGATCCGGTGGTGGCCACCATTCTGGCCCTGAGCGGCCAACTGGTCTGGCCGGGTCTGCTCCTCTGGCTGATCACCGCCCTGGCCGGCCGCCTCTTTTGCGGCTATGTCTGCCCCTTTGGCTTGACCCTTGATCTGGTTCGGGGGCTCAAGCGGCTGATATTTTTCCGGGCCAAGCCAAAGCCGCCCCGGCCTCTGGCCCCCCGGGCCCGCTTTTATAAATTTTTCGGGCTGACCGCCCTCATGGCCGCAGCGGTGGCCGGCCTCAACCTGTATTTCTGGGCCGCTCCCATTCCCCTGGTTACCCGCTTTTACGCCCTGCTGCTCTACCCGGCCTTCACCCGGGCCGCCCACCTGGCCAGCTCGGCCCGGGCTTTTGACGGCCTGGCCTTTATGCTGATTTTTTTCGGGCTGGTCTTCTGGCTGGAATGGCGCTGGCCCCGCTTCTGGTGCCGGGTTCTGTGCCCCGCCGGATCCATCCTGGCCCTGTTCAGCCGGGGCCCGCTCTGGCGGCGGCGGGTGGCCGACACCTGCACCGGTTGCGGTCGGTGCCGCTCAGCCTGCCCCGCCGGGGCCATCAGTCCGGACGGACGCTCCACCCTTTGGGGCGAATGTTTCACCTGCCGGGCCTGTCAGGAGGTCTGCCCCACCCGGGCGGTTCGTTTCGGCCTGACCAACCGGCCGGGGGATCGATCAATGTCCGCGCCAGCGACCGGGCTTGGCTGCACCCGCCGGGCTTTGCTCGGCTCGGCCGCCGCCGGTCTGGCCCTGGCCTGGGGCCAGTCAGCCGGGGCCACCGCCGCCCTGGGCCTGGCCGGTTATCCCCTGAAGAGGCTGGTGCGGCCGCCCGGGGCCCGACCGGAAGACCAGTTTCTGCTCCTCTGCCTTCGCTGCGGTGCCTGCTACAAGGTCTGCCCGACTAACGGCCTGGCCCCGGCCGGCCTGGCTGGTGGTCTGGCCGGGCTGTTCAGCCCCTTCCTCCTGGCCCGGCGCGGCCCCTGCGAGCCCAGTTGCGCCCGCTGCGGCCAGGCCTGCCCCTCCGGGGCCATCCCGCCCCTGCCCCTGACGGAAAAAAGCTGGGCCAAGATGGGCACGGCCGTGGTCTTAAAAGAAACCTGTCTGGCCTGGGCCGAAGGCCGCCGCTGTGTGGTCTGCCAGGAAGTTTGCCCCTATGGCGCGGTGAATCTGGCGCGGGAGCCCGGCGGCCTGGTGGCCGCGCCAGTGATCAATCCGGCCCGCTGTTTTGGCTGCGGCTATTGCCAGAAACACTGCCCGGTCAGCCAGCCGGCCATTGTGGTGGAGGCCGCCGGGGCGCTACGGCTGGAAGACAGCCAGTATCAGCGGGAGGGCCTGGCCCGGGGGCTGAAGCTGGGCCTGGATGCCCGGCCGGACGAGGAGATTATTCCGGATGACCAGCCGCCCCCGGGTTTTCTGGAGCTGAAATGAGGCCGGAGCCTTTCCGTTTCCCCCGAAAAAACGAGGTCATCAGCTCAGCGGCCTCGGCAGCCAAAAGCCCCCCGCTGATGGTCAGCCGATGATTGAGGCCCGGCCGGCCAGCCAGATCCAGCAGGGAGCCGGCCGCCCCCCAGCGCGGCTCCGGCGCGCCGTAAACCACCCGGCTCAGCCGGGCGTAGAGGGCGGCCGTCAGGCACATGGGGCAGGGCTCCAGGGTGCTGAAGAGGAGACAGCCGGTCAGGCGGTAATTGCCGACAGCGGCGGCCGCCTCGCGGATGGCCAAAATTTCGGCGTGGGCCGTGGGGTCGCTCAGGGCAATGACCCGGTTCCGGCCCCGGCCAATAATCCGGCCCGACCCGTCCACCAGCACCGCCCCGGCCGGCACCTCGTCGGCCGCCCCGGCTCCGGCCGCCTCAGCCAGGGCCTGGGCCATAAAGGCGGTTTCCATCTCGGCTGATATAGTTATTGACATTCTTCATCCAGTCATCTATTATAACAATTTACGGGACGTGGCGCAGCCTGGTAGCGCACCTGAATGGGGTTCAGGGGGTCGCTGGTTCAACTCCAGTCGTCCCGACCAATTAAATCGAGGGGTTAAGTCAGAAATGGCTTAACCCCTTGGTGCTTCTAAGATTCACGCGGCTCAGGGGCGAAACTCCACCCGGCCGCTTTCCAGATGATAGACCGCCCCGGCGATTTTCAACCGGCCTTCCTTTTCAGCCAGGGCCAAGACAGCGCTTTTTTCCCGCAGCTCTTTCTGGATATGATCCACGGCCTTCTCAACGGCCACATTCAGGCGCTGGTCATCGGGCAGGTTTTCCACCTCTTTGACCACCGCATCAAGGCGGGAGAGGAGTTGACCTAGAGCGCCCGGCTCTTGGGCTTTGGCCAGGGCGGCGGTGACGGCCCCGCACTTGGTATGTCCGAGAACCAGAATCAGCGGCACTCCCAGATGGGCCACGGCGTATTCCAGAGAGCCGATCTGATCCACTCCGGCCACCTGACCGGCGGCCCGGATGACGAACACATCGCCGAAGCCCTGATCAAAAAGCAATTCCACCGGCGCCCTGGAGTCGGAGCAGGCCAGCACAGCCGCCAGAGGGGTCTGGCCGTGGACATCTAGGCGGCTGCGGGTCGAAACATCCCCGTGGGGATGGGCCGGGCGGCCGGCCACGAAACGGGCGTTGCCATCTTCAAGATTCTTCAGCGCGGATTCGATGGTGTGGGGATTGCTGTGATGGCTCATGTTTCCTCCTATTCAAAGTTGCTCACAGGGGTTTTGAATTCCTCAAGTTCCAGATCCTCGGCCCGCTCCATTTCCCGGTTTTCTCCGGCCAGCCACTGCCGCAGAAAGGCGTTGACCCTCTCAATGTGGGATTTGCTCTGTCAGGCCGGTTTTCTAAAATACAGCTCAGTAGTGTTGGCGCCCAGGCCGCGCCCATAACAATAATGGCTGGCGACTGTCCTGACCAGATGGACGCCCAGCCCGCCCACCGGCCGCCTTTCAACGGATGAGGTCAAATCCGGCTCCGGGCTGTTCTCGAAGGGGTCGAAAGCAGGCCCCCAGTCCCGCACCAGGAAAACCAGATGCGGCCAGCCGTCAAACTTGACCAGACGGCGGCTTAACTCCACCTCGCCCCCGGCTCCGCCGTAGGCGTAGTGGCCGATATTCACCAGAAGTTCCTCCAAAACCAGCTCCATCTGGGGGGCCAGGGCGAAGAAACCTTCCGGAAGGCCTGCAGTCATAAAACCCAGAACTTCCGACAGGCGTTCATCGGCCGCCGGTAAAATTACGGCTCTCATCTGAACCGGGCTGGTCACCAGGCCGCCAAGGCCGTGGTGGCATCCATACGGCCCACAATGGAGAGGATCGTCACCGGCCCTTCGTCTGTTATTTCCACTTTCATCTTTAAATACTCAACTCTCAATTTTTATTTATTATACCACAACCGCACCTCATCTGTAACTCAGCATCAGCCCCTGGCATATTTTCAGCCAGCCCTCCAGGGTGACGAAGAGCAACAGTTTGAAAGGCAGAGAAATGGTCATGGGGGAGACCATCATCATACCCATAGCCAAAAGAATATTGGAAATTATCAGGTCAATGGCTATAAAAGGCAGGTATATCAAAAAACCGACCTTGAAGGCCTTGGTCAGCTCCGAAACCACGAAAGAAGGCATAATGATGATAAAGCCCTTTTCATCAGCCAAATCTTTAAATTCCGGCGGCCAGATTTTACGGGCGGTGTCGCTGAAAGCGCGTATAATATATGGCTCGGTGTTACGGTTCAGGAAGTCCTTAGGAACAGTTAAATAATAACTTGAGTTTTTAATCTTCAATTGTTATAATGTCATATCAAAAACCAAGGTGAGATATGACATTATGGATAGAGAACAAATATCGGCATTATGGGCG
>JAISJK010000137.1 GCA_031261565.1 Candidatus Adiutrix sp.
CTGGAGACCCTTATTCTCCATATCTTGTGGTTTGCAGGCTTTCATGAACAGAATATAGCATAACTTAATTAAAATGTAAATAATTATATTTAATTTAAATAATGCCGTGAACGGTTACAGTTTTCGCAGCATGGCTTATCTCCTCATTGAAAAGATACCACAAATTCATTCCATTTCCAAACATGTTTTCTGAAAAATAAGCTATTGTCAATAACCCTGGTTTATGATATAAAAATCAGAAAGGTGTTCATTGTATTGTGGACATAACAGGGAAGTACGGTGAAAGACCGTCGCGGAGCCGCCGCTGTAACCGTTAGAACGCCCGCCTTGTCTTTTAGGAGACGGCCATTTTCCCCGTGATAAACGGGGGGGAGAAGGCGCGGGCCGTTTGTTGACCGGGAGCCAGAAGACCTGCCTTTAACGAAGCCGCCATGTTTCAGCGTGGCCTCGTCCATAATTTGCCCCGGTCGAGCCTCACCGGAGCCTTTCCGCACCAAAACGGCGTTGTGGTTATTATCACAGCGTTTTTTTGTGCCCGATTCAAGGAGTATTTCCCATGTCGCATCTGCTCGCCCAACTTTCTCCGGCCGTGATTCTGGCCGTGATTCTAACCATGGTGCTGACCCTCTGTCCGCTGAGAGCTGCGGCCTTTGAGCGCACTCCCCAGAAACCGGCCCTGGTTCTGGCGGCCTTTGGCACCACTGAGGCGGAGGCCCTGAAATCCATCTTAAACATCCGCGACCGGGTGGCGGCGGCCTTTCCCGGCTACGATGTCCACCTGGCCTTCACTTCCAACATCATCCGCGACATTTGGCGCCAGAGGGCCGGCGACGCCGCCTATAAAGCCGCCCACCCCGGCATCCCCAGGGAAATTTATGAAATCGGCAATACCCTGACTGTTTTGGCCAACATTCAGGAAACCGGAGCGCGGCTGGTGCTGGTGCAGTCTCTGCACATCACCGATGGCGAGGAATACCGGGATCTGGCCAATCTGGTCAACACCCTGGCCGGCCTCAAGCCCCTGAAGGCCGTGCTTCACCCCTTCCCCTGGATTGGTCTGGGCGATCCGGCCCTGGGCACGGGCGATGGTCAGCCCCAATATTTAGAGCGCGCGGCTACGGCCCTGGCCCCCCTGGCTGAAAAGGCCCGGAAATCAGGGGCCGCTCTGGTTTTGATGGGGCACGGCAATGAACATCTGACTCAGGCTGTTTACGGGAAATTCCAGGCTCAGCTCCGCCAGAAGTATGGCTCCCAGATTTATATCGGCACGGTGGAAGCCCCGCCTTTGGTTGACGATGTGATAGCGGCCATTGGCCAGTCCCCGAATAAACCCCGAAGCGTTCTCCTGGCGCCCATGATGGTGGTGGCCGGCGACCATGCCCGCAACGACATGGCCGGCGATGAGGACGACAGTTGGGCGAGCAAGTTCAAGGCCAGCGGCTATGAAGTGGCTCACCATCTGGAAGGCCTGGGCTCCAATGATTCCTGGGCCGATATCTATGTCGAGCACCTCAAGGCTCTGGAGCTGAAAGTGGTCAAAGCTAAAGAGGCTGACGGGGCTAAAGCCAAATAACTTTTTAAACCGCTAATATCAGCGATAACTACCTCAAACAAGCCGGCTTCGCCCGGCGTGGGGCTTGGCCGTTTTGCGGCGGCCAGGCCCCGCTCACTAATTGCTTGGGGGATATCCATTTTTCACAGCGAATACCCTGTATTCCGGCGAACTTTTTTCATTTGTGGGTTATGAGTATGAGGCCGTGGGCCGTGGCCTGGGCGGTGATGAGTAAATGAGGAATATGGCTCTTCCGGTAAATGCATCCGTAGGGGAAGAGCCACATTTGTTTGTCTTCTAATCGACCTCATCGGGGAAGAGGAGTTCCTGCTCATTTCCAAAGGGGAGTTGTGCAGGGTCAACGGAAATTCCATCTACCCTCAATCCATTTGGTAAAATCGCCATAATATCAAGGAGGCTGATAGCAAACTTACGCATATCCTCAGCAACGCGCAATTTCCCACCTCGTTCTGTCAGTGAATAAACTCGGTACAAATCATAGCGTTTATCAACATCTGCCATCGGTAGAATTTCAGCCATGGAAATATGTAGTGGCGCTAAAAAGTCTCCAGAGGTAGACTTTACATCCAACAGGACTTGTTCACCTGAAGAAGCAGTCAATTCAAAATCGTAAGGTGCTACGGCATTTTGGCGTGAAGTCCATTCGTAGGCATTGATCTTTAGTTCCCTTCTGTAATTTCTACCCACGCGCAACTTGGGGCAGATATTTGAAGTAAATATTTGAAATAAAACAATTTTATGGACAGGCATTTTGTTTTTTTCTCCATTTATGGCAAGATGTGGTTAGAATTATTTCTAACCACATCTTGCTTGACAATCATTTGGAGACATAAAATAGATATGTTATTTCATATCCTTAAGCAAAGATGGATTTCGTGGTTAGAAATTAGATGCGGGAACTAAGGTTTAAGCAATTTTAATGGCAACTTTGAACTTATACCAGGATACTAGGCGCTTTCATTTTGGCTGGGTTATTGCACAATATAGAGGCGGTGACAGAGGTTTGGCTAATAAACCTTGTCAATTTGATAAAAATGGTATATAGTTATATATAATTAAAAGGATCAAGTTCAGTCCATGGCCGCCTTTAAGTTCAGAATGGAGTTTCTCATCAAGGCCCGCCGCCGCAAGGAAGAGGAGGCTATGGCCCGTCTGGCTCAGCGCCTGGCCAGTATCCGCGACCTGGAAGAGGAGATAGCCGCTCAGAATCAAAAGAAAGAGCGGCTTAAGGCCGAGCTGGCCGAGTTGATCCGGAGCGGGGAGGTCACCATTCCTCTTTTGACGCTTTATAAGGACTATGATCACAAAATGGCCCTGGATCTGGCCCGGCTGGCGGAATTTTTGCGCCTGAGCCAGCGGGAGGAGGCCAAAGAGCGGGCCGCTCTGACCCGGGCCTCGGTTGACCGTAAAGTTATGGAAAAACTAAAGGAAAATAAACGAGTTGAGTTTCTGGACGAACAGATGCACCTAGAGCAGAATAACTTGGAGGAAATGGCCGCTCTGGCCAAAGCTCGCCGTGACCGTGAAGAAGGCCGCCGCTCCGCCGGGAATTAACTATGACCCAGACCGCCCACTCAGCCATCGCCCCCGCCTCAGCCGCCGCTTCCGCCCAGCGGCCCGCCTTGCGTCAAAATAATGCCGCCCCCCCCCGGCCCCAATCAGCCTCCCCGGCTCCGGGCCGCAGGCGCGGCTGGCCTATTATAGAAGGAGTGCTGCTGCTGTTGGTGGTTAAAATCGCCCTCGGGGGCTGGTATATTTTAGCCAATTCCAGCGCGGCCGCCTCAGCCATCTCCATCCCGACGCCCCTGGCCGCGCCCCTGACCACCGCCGCCCCGCCCGCCCAGCCCGCAGCCAGGAGCAACGGCTATCTGGAGGCTGCGGTAGCCGCCGTCTCCCCGGCCTCGGCCCAGGCCGCCCCGGCGGCCCTGCCGCTGGCCGCCAGCCCGGCCATCTCGCCTATTTCAGCCGGGGCCTTGTTGGTGGTGGGTCAGGCCGGCGCCCGTCCGGCTGCGGCTCAACCATCGCCTCCCAATTCCATCCCGCTGCCCGCCGGTAGCCAGACCGAACACCCGGCCCCGGCGGCCGCCCTGCCGGCTCCGAGTCTGCCCAAGCTGGGGGCTGGTTTTGAGCGGGCCCCCCTGCCGCCCAATGTCTCGACTACTGAGGCCGACACCCGGAAACTCCGGGAGCGGGAGCAGGCCCTGGCCCGCAAGGAAGCCAACCTGGCCACCCGGGAGGAGGCCCTGACCTCTCTGGAGACCGAATTGCGCCGGCAGATGGCGGCGGCTGACCAGTCCAAGTCGGATAACGAGGCCCTGCTGAAGCGCAACGAAGCCATCCTGGCCGAGATGAAAGCTCTGCGGGAGCAGCAGCAAAAAGAGGAAGAAGCTTTAAAAGACGCCCGTATCCAGCACCTGGTCATCGCTTACGGCGGCATGAAGCCGGAGCAGGCCGGCAATTTGATCAACAGCCTTGATGATGATGTGGCCGTGTCTATCCTGTCGGCCATGGCCGGGCGCAAGGCCGGCCTGATCCTGGCCTATGTCAACCCGGACAAGGCCGCCCGCCTGACCAAGGCCATTTCCGAAAGGCGCATCGACCCCAATCTTCTCCTGGCCGATGCCCCGGCCGAGGGCCAGTGAGTCGGCTTGATAAAAAAAACAAAAAAATAGGGCAAGAGGGTTGACAGGTAGCCGCATTTCTGGTATAACCCTCAAACCATGTCGATGGTCTCAAGCAACTGAGTAGGTTGCCGGGCTCTTTAGGTCAGCGCCGGTTACCCGACTTGAGACTTTCGTCAGCCAAGGGCCCTTCCCGGGTGTACCTCTTATCTCACTTGAGGGAACCGCCAAAGCCGCCAGCGGCTTTTTTGTTGTCTGGTCAGCTTCCGGTTCTCTGTTGACTAAGAGGTCTTAAGACTCGGTGAAGGTATTTATTGTGCCCGCATCTATAACTGGGCGCTTGATTAAGCTATAAGGTGAGGCTATGCCGACTATTAATCAGCTGATTCGCAAAGGCCGACAGGCTCAGATCAAGAAAAATACCGTGCCGGCTCTGAAAGCCTGCCCCCAGAAACGGGGGGTATGTATCAGGGTTTACACGGCCACCCCCAAGAAGCCCAACTCGGCTCTGCGCAAAGTGGCCCGTGTGCGCCTGTCCAACAGCATGGAAGTGACCGCCTATATCCCCGGCGAGGGCCATAATTTGCAGGAGCACTCCGTGGTTATGATTCGCGGCGGCCGCGTCAAGGATTTGCCTGGCGTGCGCTACCACATCATCCGGGGCACTCTGGACGCCATCGGGGTTCAGAAGCGCCGCAACGGCCGCAGTAAATACGGGGCCAAGCGCCCGAAATAATATAAAGGACTTTTCAAGATGCCCAGGCGTAGAGACGTTTCCAAGCGTGAGATAACTCCCGATCCCAAGTATGGCTCGAAGATGGTGGCCCGGTTCATCAACAATCTGTTGCGCCGGGGCAAAAAATCGACGGCTGAGCGCATTTTTTACGGGGCCATTGACATCATCGCCGACAAGACCAAGGATGACCCCATCAAAGTCTTTGAAAAGGCTCTGGAGCAGGCCAAGCCGGCGGTGGAAGTCAAGAGCCGCCGGGTCGGCGGCTCAACCTACCAGGTGCCGGTGGAGATTCGCCCCGACCGCCGCAACGCTCTCTCCATCCGCTGGCTGATCAACTACGCTCAGAGCCGCGGGGAAAAGGGTATGCAGGCTAAACTGGCCGCCGAGCTCATGGACGCGGCCAATGGCCGGGGATCCTCGGTGAAAAAAAGGGAAGATACCCACCGCATGGCCGAGGCCAACAAGGCCTTCGCCCACTACCGCTGGTAGTCTTCGAAAGGATTTCGCGCTTTGGCTCGTCAAGTTCCCATAGCTAATACCCGCAACATCGGCATCATAGCTCATATCGACGCTGGCAAGACCACCACCAGCGAGCGCATTTTGTTCTACACCGGTGTTTCCCAGAAGCTGGGCGAGGTTCACGATGGCCAGGCCACCATGGACTGGATGGAGCAGGAGCAGGAGCGCGGCATTACCATCACCTCAGCGGCCACGACCTGTTTTTGGCGGAAATACCGCATCAACCTCATTGACACCCCCGGCCATGTAGATTTCACGGTGGAGGTGGAGCGCAGTCTGCGCGTCCTCGATGGGGTGGTGGCGGTTTTTTGCGCGGTGGGCGGCTGTCAACCCCAGTCGGAAACCGTCTGGCGCCAGGCTGACCGCTATGGCGTGCCCCGTATCGCCTTTATCAACAAGATGGATCGCACCGGTGCCGACTACGCGCGCTGCCTTCAGGAAATGCGGGATCGCCTTTCGGCCACCCCGGCCCTCTTGCAGTTGCCCATCGGCAGCGAAGACCAGTTTGAGGGTCTCATTGATCTGGTGGAGATGAAGGCTCTCTATTATTCCAAGAATACCAAGGATCCGACGGCCTTTGAGGAGCGGGAAATCCCGGCTGAGCGGCTGGCCGAGGCCACCGAGGCCCGCAGCCAGCTGATTGAGGTGGCCGCAGTCGATGACGATGAGCTGATTGAGGCTTTCCTGGAGGGCCAGGAGGTGACTCCGGCCAAGTTGCGCTCAGTTTTGCGGGCGGCTACCATCTCCCTGAAAATCGTCCCCGTCTTTTTAGGCTCGGCCTTCAAAAACAAAGGCGTTCAGCCGCTTCTGGACGGCGTGGTTGACCTTCTGCCCTCGGCGGTGGACATCCCCCCGGTCACCGGCCTGGGCCCCAAGGGCGAGAAGCTTCAGCGCCCGGCTGACGATGAGGCCCCTTTCTCGGCCCTGGCCTTCAAATTGATGACTGACCCCTATGTCGGCCATTTGACCTTTCTGCGGATTTACTCCGGGGTTTTGAAGAGCGGCGACCAGGTTTATAACTCCAGCCGGGAGACCCGGGAGAAAATCGGCCGCCTCCTGAAAATGCACGCCAACAAACGGGAAGAAATCAAAGAGGCCGGTGCCGGCGACATTGTGGCTGCAGTTGGCCTGCGCAACTCCACCACCGGCGACACTCTCTGCGACGAGGCCCAGCCGGTTATTCTGGAAAAGCTTCATATTCCCGAGCCGGTTATCCATATTGCCCTGACTCCCGCCTCCAAAGATGAGCAGGAAAAGCTGGGCAACGCTCTGGCCAAGCTGGCCTCTGAGGATCCATCCTTCCGGGTGCGGACTGATCAGGAAACCGGCGAGACCATTATTTCGGGTATGGGCGAGCTCCACCTGGAAATAATCGTTGACCGCCTGGTCAGAGAGTTTAAGGTCAAGGCCAATATGGGTGCGCCCCAGGTGGCCTACCGGGAAACCGTCACCAAGACCGTGGAGGCCCAGGGCAAACACATCCGCCAGTCCGGCGGCCGGGGCCAGTATGGCGATGTCTGGTTGCGTCTGGAGCCTCTGGAACCAGGCAGCGGTCTCGTCTATGAAACAGCGGTGGTCGGCGGCACGGTGCCCAAGGAATATCACAACGCCGTGGGCGAGGGCGCTCTGGAAGCCGCCCAAAAGGGCGGGGTCAAGGCCGGCTTCCCGGTGACCGATGTTAAAGTCACGCTCTTTGACGGCTCCTATCACGATGTTGACTCCTCGGAAATGGCTTTCCACATCGCCGGCTCCCTGGGCTTTAAAGAGGCCATGCGCCAGGCCCGGCCTATTCTGCTGGAGCCCATCATGGATCTGGAAGTGGTGACCCCCGAGGAATTTGTGGGCGATGTGATGGGCGATCTTTCCTCCCGCCGGGGCCGGGTTTCAGGCATGGAGGCCAAGAGCGGCTTTCAGATTATCAAAGCGGAAGTGCCCCTGTCCACCATGTTTGGCTATTCCACTGAATTGCGGAGCCGCACTCAGGGCCGGGCCACCTTCACCATGCAGTTTGGCCGCTATCAGCCCATGCCGGAGAGCGTGACTCAGGAAGTCATCGCCGCCCGCGAGGCCAAAAAGGCTGCGGAAAACAAATAGATTAAACACCTGACCAGGTTATTTACAGAGCCCGCCTATTCAGAGAAGGGCAGTGGAGGCGAAAATGGCCAAAAAGAAATTTGATCGCACCAAAACTCACGTCAACGTGGGCACCATCGGACACATCGACCATGGCAAGACCACTCTCACTGCGGCCATTACTTTGGTTCTGT
>JAISJK010000010.1 GCA_031261565.1 Candidatus Adiutrix sp.
TGAATGAGGGCACCTTGGCCATAGCAACGGACGGCGCTCTGGGGGCCTCCGGCACGCCCCTGACTCTGGGCTCCGCCTCCACCACCGGCACCTTGCGCCTGGACGCAGATCTCAATATAGCCAACCGGGAGGTTAGGATAAATCCCGGCGGCGGCGCGATCAATACAAACGGCTTCTCCGGCGTGCTGGGCCAGGGTTTGTTAAAAGACGGGACACCAGGCGGGGACTTTCATAAAACCGGCGAGGGCGTGTTGACGGTGGCCGGCGATCAATCGGGCTTTAACGGCGGCACATATATTGATCAGGGGACTCTGAGGCTTGACGCCATTGACCCCGGCAACCCCAGCAACCCCATCGGGCTGGTCAACAGCAATCAGGTGGAAGTGGCCCGGGGCGCACGGCTTGAAGGCCAGGGCACAATTGGCGCCGTTGGTTCCACCACCGTCAATAAGGGCGTTATCTCCCCGGGCTTGCCCCAGTTCCTGTGGAATTACAACAACGACGATCCCGCCTTTCTTTCTTTAACGCTGGGCGGGGATTACAAGGCCGAACCAGGGGCGGTGGTGGATGTCGGCGTTGAATTGCGCGACGACCAGTCCCATCACGGCACCCTGATAATTAACGGCCAAGTGGATACCAGCTCTGCGGTGACCGGGATCAATGTCCGTCACCTGGGCGGCTCCGGGGCCACCACCGATGAAGGCATTGAAATCATCCGGTTTAAAAGCGATACCTATGATCCCGCCGGCGCCACCAATAATATAAATTATTTCAGACTGCTGTCTGATTTTACCACCCCCGATGGCCGGCCCGCCGTAGTGGCCGGGGCCTATGCCTATTATCTGGATGAGGATAGTGCCGCCTGGACTAACGACAGCCTGTTCCTCCGAAACCCGCGCAAACCCGACAACTCGCGGGTGGTTCACCCCGGCACGCCGATTTATGAAACCTACCCGCTGGCGCTCGGGGCCATGAACGATCTGCCCACCCTGCAGCAACGCATCGGCAACCGCAACTGGCTCAATGAGCTGAAAACCCCGACGCCCAACGCGGCTTACCCGCCTGAAACAGGGCCGCGCCGGACTGACAGCCGGGGGGTCTGGATCCGCCTGGAAGGGGGGCACGGCTCTTACCAGCCGAGCCTGCATTCCAGTGAATCGGCTGATTTTGACCGGGATTTCGGGCGGTTGAATTTCGGCGTTGACCTGCCTATTTACGAAACCGAGGGCGGATCCAGGCTCATGGGCGGCCTGAATCTCAATTTCAGCCGTAGCGATGTGGAGCTACGCTCAACCAGCGGTTTCGGTGACCTTAAAACCAAAAACGAGGGCCTGGGGGCTACCCTGACCTGGTATGATAAAAGTGGGTTTTACCTTGACGGACAATACCGGTTTAACTGGTACCGGTCTGATCTGTTGTCCGGCACCATTCATTCCGGCTCAAGCCTGGTGGAAAACAACCCGGGGCGCGGCTACGCCCTCAGCCTGGAAACCGGCTGGGTGGTGGGGCTGAATGATAAATGGTCGGTGACGCCTCAGGCCCAGCTGGTTTACAGCCGCACCAATTTTGATGATTTTTACGACCGTCACAATTCTTTCATTGACAATGAGGAGCCCTATCAAAGCCTGGAAGGGCGCCTGGGCTTGGCGGTGAACTATGAAAACAGCTACCTGGCCGATGATGGTCAGGTCAGCCGCAACCTGATTTACGGCCTGGCCAATTATTATCACGAGTTCAAAGGCGGGGCCGAAGTCAGCGTGAGCACCGTCAAATACCAGAGCGAGCTTGAGGATAACTGGGTGGGAGTGGCTTTGGGCTTCTCCCATAACTGGGCCGATGACCAGCTATCTGTTTATGGCGAGCTGGGCGGCCGCAGCAGCGCCAGTCATTTTGGCGACAATTATGAGATCACCGGCGAGCTGGGCCTCCGGGTGATGTTCTGATAGCGAGCTGTTTCCTAATTATTCAGCAAACTCTATCCTGAAGCTGAACTCACGCCCAATTGCCTGAGCCGCTTTGATAAGTGTATTTAAGGTGACAGCCTTATTTTCACCATCAAGAAGTCTGTCTACGGCCGTTCTTGATGTTTGCATCCGGCGGGCCATTTCTGTTTTTGTCAGGCCGGTTTTTTTCATCTCATTGGCAAATGAATCGGCAATAATTTTCTTAATAGCCGCTTCTTTAGCCTCTTCATAAATACCTTCCTCTTTAAGAAAATCATCTAATGATGAACCTATATATTTATTCATTGTTCCATCTCTCTTATTATTTGTGAAAGCCTTTTATCGGCGAGATCAATTTCCCTCTTTGGAGTTTTAGGAGTCTTTTTTATAAAGCCATTCAACAATAAAACCAATTTTCCCTTTTTATCGTTACCGTAAACATGGAAGATAACGCGATATTTAATATTATTATTTTTAACTCTCAATTCCCAAAGCTCATTTGTCAGTTTTTTACAGAGTGGCATTTCAAGATGCTCTGTAAACTGTATTTCTAAAAAACCCTGGCCGATTAATTTTTGAACTTCAGTTTCTAATGATTTAATCCATACACGAACTGGTTCGATTCCACGCTCAGTTCGATAAAAAAAGACTTCCAGCTTTACCTCCGGTTTCCTGTTTGACATAACTCCCCACTATTAAGCAGAAATATAGCACCATTTTTGGTTCATGTCAAGATAGTGTCAAAATAAAACAGCCCCGGAGGGGGCAAAACCCTTCGGGGCCGGCTGAGGAAAAGCTGTTAAAAAATTGACGGTTCAGATGCTGACGCCCGCTTTGGCGGCAAAGGCTTTGGTATCAAAGGCCTTTTTACAGTGATAGCAAGTCTTTTGATTTCTGAGCTCGTTGACACTAAAAAACTCAAGCTCTTTCCCACACTCCGGGCAGACGCCCTCAATCAGCGTGGTCTCTTCGTGCATACATTCCGGGGCGCTCTGGGCGTCGCTGGCCGAATCAGTCATAATATACACCTCCTAGTAAACTAGGCTTTCAGTATATTAAAATTAAGACGCCAAGTCAAGGCGCGGTTACCCTCAGGGTGTAGATATAAATTATAGGTTGTTTTTAAGATTATGCTGTGGTATAATTGGGCCATTATGTGAATGTAAAAAGGAGAGCCTCCCATGCCCGATGATAATGATACACAAAGAGCAA
>JAISJK010000119.1 GCA_031261565.1 Candidatus Adiutrix sp.
TCTACAAGGGAGGGCTCAGAAATCTTTTTTCAGTCCCGGCCGCTGCGCGGGGCTCAATTTATAATTTTTTAGAGCTTAAGAATTGCACTTTTTGGTCTTGACAATGGGGACCACTTCAGTCATGGAGTTTAGGCTCATCAACAACACCGGCTTCACCGCCCAGACCATGGTGGATCGGGCCAAAGCTTCGGAACTGGTGGGCCGGGAGCTGCCCGAGGCTCATTACTATCTGTTGTCCACCAAGGGTGAGCCGGCCAGGCTGGACAATTTGCGGACGGTATCCAATCTTTTGCGGGCCGGCCCAACCGTCTTTTACCCCCTGGCCGAGGGATTGACCGTCACTTTGCGCTCTGATGGCTCTGGAGGAAAGGAGTTCCAACTGGTTCCGGCCGGGCCCTGGACAGCCGAAGAGCCTCAGGAACCACCCTCCCGGGACTGGCTGAAGGTGCAGGTGGCCGAGCCCTGGCCAACCGGCCCGGCAACCTTGCGCTTCCACAATGAGGAAAGCGAGCTATTATTTCCAGTGACCGTGGAGCGGGCCCCGGCCGCCACCCCTCCCCATCTGGCTCTGGCCCCCACTCATCTGTTAGGCGCTCTGGCCCAGGCCAGCCGCCGAGCTCTGACTTATGAGCCGATTGAGCAGACCTTTCTTCTGGGCCGGAGAGCTTACGCCGGCTTCCGCCTCTATGCCCGGGAGTTGGAGGATGTGGCCGCCCTCCAGAAAAAACTGGAGGCCACCGGCCTGAGCGTGGCCACCGAAGCCGCCCGCATTGAGGAAATCGTCAAACTGGATCGCTATTTGAATTTGATTTTCTGGCTGATCGCCGCCGGCACCGTGGTGGGGGGCGCGGCCAGCCTGCTGTCCAACATCTACGCCGGCCTGGAGCGCAAGCGGCGGGAACTGGGGGTGTTGCGCCTGCTGGGCCTGTCCGGCTTCGCCTTTCTGCGCTTTCCGCTATATTCCTCAATCATTTTGACCAGCAGCGGCTTCGCGGTCAGTCTCGGCCTTTTCACCGGCCTCTCCCTGACCATCAACCGTCTTTTCCAGGAACATCTGCGCCCGGGCGAAAGCCTCTGCCGGCTGGCCCCGGAGCACCTCTTGGCGGCCCTGGCCCTGTGTCTGCTGATTTCATCGGCCGCCGGGCTGACCGCCGCTATCCGGGCGGCCCGGATTGAGCCGGCCGAGGCCCTGCGGGATGAATAAAAACAGGATGGAGATCATGCTCAGGAAATCTTTTAAAATTCTGCTCCTGCTGGCCTGTCTGGCCGGGTGGCCGTCTTTGGCCTCAGCTCAGGGATCTGACCAGAAGTTTACCGATGATCTGGTCATCCCCGGACCGGAGGGGGTTGAATTTGTCTTCCGGCCCATCTCCCTGGGGGAGGGCGGCGGCCGCCTGACCAGCCGCCGTTTCAACATGGGCGATCCGGGCATTGGTTTTCGGGCCTGGCCCACGGCTGTGGCCCTGGGCGGGGCCTTCCTGCGGCCCCGGCCGAATGACCCGCAACAGGAGGAATGGGTTTATTATCTAGGGAAGTATGAGTTGACCGAAGGTCAATATTACGCGGTCATGGGTTTGCCGACCGGGGGCGACCCCAAAATATTTCAAAGCCGCAAACCCATGAGCAACCTGACCTACCACGACAGCCAGGCTTTTCTGGACAAGCTCAACCAGTGGCTCTTCAGCCACGCCCTGGACAAACTGCCGGTGTTCAATGACGCGCCGGGCTATATGCGCCTGCCCACGGAGGCCGAGTGGGAATTTGCGGCCCGGGGCGGGGTCGCGGTCTCCAGCGATGTCTTCAGCGCCCGCCATCCCTATCCCGATGAACTGGTGGCCCACGAGTGGTTCTCCGGGCCAAAGTCATCTCACGGCAAGATTCAGGAGGTGGGCAAGCTGGCCCCCAACCCGCTGGGGTTGCACGATATGCTCGGCAATGTCAGCGAGATGACCACCACCCTCTATCAGTTGGAGTACTACCAGGGGCGCAGCGGGGGGCTGACGGCCCGGGGCGGCCATTTCCTGACCAGGGAAAACGATTTAAACGCGGCCCTGCGGACCGAAGAGCCCTTTTACCTGGGCAGTCGCCAAAAGGGCTTAAAGCCCAACAAAAAAGTGACCATGGGTCTGCGCCTGGCCATCAGCTCGGCCATCATGACCGACCGGGGGGAAATCGATGTTTTGGAAGAAGCCTGGGATGGCTATGTGCAATCCGCCCGGCAGACCACCCCGGCCGGAGCTTCCACTGCCCCGGTGGGCATCCGCACTGATCTGAAGGCCGGCGATGCCCGCGGTTATCTGGCCAATATCAAAAGTCGCCTGGCCGCCGCCGGTTTGCCGCCTACCGTTTCCGACCCCCTCAAGCTGGAGCTGGGCTATGTGGAAGCGGCCCTGACCGACATAGATGTCATCCGCAAAAAGGCCGAAGACGACTCGGCCCTGTCCTGGGTGCGCACGGGCAATCTTTTCTCCCAGCATTTTGTCCGGGAAATAATAAAACTCAACAAATTGATGGAGCTCTTGAAACAATATGAAGAGCGGCGCAAAAAAGGCGCGGTGCTCCCGGAAATCAGCCAGCGCCAGCAGGAGATTAAAGCCAATCTGTTTGAGGCTCTGACCGCCTATTATGAGGCCCTGACTCAGCTGGTCACTCTGGATCCGGCCAGCGTAGCCGCCGCCCTGACCAAACACCGGGAATATCTTAAAAACCAAAAGCCGCTGCCTGAGGAGGCTCTGGCCTGCCTGGAATTGCTGGATCGGCATTTCAGCCGGTTTAAAGCTCAGCACACTCTTGACCGCGATGTTCTGATTGAGGATTTGGCCGCCCTGGCGGCCGTGAAATGATTTGAAGCCGGACTAAACCCTAACCGGCGGCCCAGCGCCGTCATTTAACCAAGGAGGTTGACATGCAAAAAACACTGAGAGGGGGCCTGGCCCTGGCCCTGATTATGGCGATGACGCTCTCCACCGCCAGTTGCGCCAACATCGCCAATGACCGCACCAGGACTCAGACCGAGGGCACCCTGGCCGGCGCCGGCGTCGGAGCCGCCATAGGCGGCCTCATCGGCGCCCTGACCGGCAACCGGAACACCGCTCTGGCCGGGGCGGCCATTGGGGCCGGCGTTGGGGCTTTGGGCGGCCTGGCCTACGGCACCCACGTGGCCAACAAAAAGGCGGAATACGCCACGGAAGAGGAGTGGCTGAACGCCTGCATTCAGGAGGCCCAAAGCGCCAACCAGGCGGCGGCGGCTTACCGGGATCGTCTAAAAGCCACTCTGGCCAAGTCGGGCACGGGCGGCTCAGGCTACGCCTTCTCTGATTCCGGCAGCTCGAAAGGCTCCAACCCGAAACAGGAGGCCAATAAACAACTGGCGGCCATAGACAACGACTTGGCCAACCGGAAAAAAGTCCTGGCCGAAACCGGAGCTAATGCCCAGACCAAGAAGCTTCAACAGGAAACCAACAACCTGGAAAAAATAAGAAGTGAAATCGCGGGCATGAGCAGCCGCATATCGGGCTGAGCCGGAGGAGGGGATTTAAAATGATCAGGTCAAAATTATGGCTGCCGGCCCTGGGGCTGGCTCTGATGAGCCTGGCCCCGGGCTGCGCCACCACGGGCGACCCCAACGCCGGGGGGCTCTTTGGCTGGAGCGAGGCCAAGGCCCTGGATCGCCAGGCTTCGGCCCGGGCGACCCTGGAACATGAAAAGCGGACCGGCGAGAATATCCGGGCTGAACAACAAAAACTTCAGAGCCAGATAAACGCCAAGAAGAAGCAGCTGACCTCTTTGCGGCAACAAAGCGGCTCCAAGGCCACCGGCTCTCAGGCGGCGGCGGAAAACGCCCGTCAGGCCCGGCTCCTGGAGCAGGAAATTGATCAACTGACCAGGGATTCTCTGGCTTTGAGCGAACTGTAAGCGGGTAAACCATTTGAAATCAATCGCCACACCGAGCCGGGCCGTTCTCCTGCTTTTGGCGGCTATCGCTCTGGGGCTGACGCAGCCCGGGGCGGCCCTGGCCGAGCCGCCGGCGGGGCCATTCTCCGCCGCCGCCGACCCGGCTGAGGTCTTTCTGGAAGCCCGGGACCTGGCTCTGCTGACCGCCCTTAAGCCCCCCGATAAAGAGCTGGACAGGAAGGCCCTGGCCCTGGCCGTTCAAGCCTATAGCCAGACCCTTGATCCAGCCTGGACGGCCGGGGCCGAGTCGCCGACGGGGGGCTCAGCCGCCGCCGCCGGCGACCCGTCCGATGCCTTTCTGAATGCCCGGGCTCAGGCCCTGCGGGAATCCCATAATTATGCTGAGGACGAAAAGGCCATCGCCCAGGCCATCCGGGCCTATTTCCAGGCCCTGGATTCCTACTCCACTTACCTCAGCCCGCAGGAACGCCGGGAACTGTCCGACAACGACCGGCCGAACTATTCCGGCGTGGG
Source organism: Candidatus Adiutrix sp. (assembly GCA_031261565.1). Lineage (GTDB taxonomy): Bacteria > Desulfobacterota > Desulfarculia > Adiutricales > Adiutricaceae > Adiutrix. The sequence goes on from JAISJK010000119.1 coordinate 4,429, forward strand.
CATGGATATTCTGGCCGGGCCCAACGGGGAGATATTTTGCGTGCCCTATGACGACAGCCCGGCCCACCGGGCCGGGATTTTGTCCGGCGACCGTCTTTTGGCCGTGGACGGTCAAAATGTCCGGGATCGGGCCCCGGTGGCCCTGTCGGCCCTGCTTCGGGGGCCGGCGGGCTCCAGGGTGGATTTGACCGTGGCCGGGGCCACGGGGCCGTCCCGCACGGTCAGCCTGACCCGGGCCAACTTGAATCGCCAGGCGGTGGAGACCACCTTCGATGGCCTGGTGCTGAAAATAAGGATTTACCGCTTTGAGGCGGAAACAGCCGCCGAGGTCAAGAGCGGGCTCCAGAGCGAGCCCAACCTTCAGCGGGTGGTCATTGATTTACGGGGCAACACCGGCGGCGACCTCAAAGCGGCGCTGGACACGGCCGATCTCTTTCTAACCGCCGGCAGCGCCATTGTCACGGTCACCGGCCGCTCCTATTCCGGGCTTGAACCGGTGGCTCACCGGGCCACGGCTAAACCGCCTAAATTTACCGCCAGCCAGGTGGTCATCTGGCAGGATCAGCTGACCGCCAGCGCGGCGGAGGTCTTTATCGCCGCTCTCAGAGCTCATCATCAGGCCGTCAGCATCGGCAGCCGGACTTTTGGCAAGGGCGTGGCCCAGACCTTGACTCCGGCCACCGGGGGCGGGCTCTTCCTTCTGACCACCGGCGAGCTGATGCCGGCCGATGGGCGTTCCTTCAATCACCAGGGCCTGGCCCCTGATCTGCTGCTGCGCCAGCCGACCCAGGAAGGCGATTATTTCAACCGCACTGAAGAGGCCTTCGCCAATTATACTCATCTGCCCCGGCCCCTGAAGCCGCACTAAAAAGGAGAGCCTGAAATTTATGAACAGCAAATCGCTTTGGGCCATATTTTCATTTTTTATTTCGTTCTCTCTGATATTGGCCGCCAAGCCGGGGCTGACTGAAACTCCCCAGCCCCATATCAACAGCATTGGGATGGAATTTATCTTAATTCCGGCCGGGGCTTTCCAGATGGGGGCCAACCCGAATTTTGGCGAGGCGGGCAGCGATGAGATGCCTCAGCATCCGGTGACCATCAGCCGGCCTTTTTACCTGGGCAAATACGAGGTGACCCAGGAGCAGTGGGTGGCGGTGATGGGCAGCAACCCCAGCGAATTCAAGGGCCGGACTAACCCGGTGGAGCAGGTGTCCTGGAATGACATTCAGAGCTTTATCCGCAAGCTGAACCTGAAGGAGGGCACCGGCAAATACCGGCTGCCGACCGAG
>JAISJK010000036.1 GCA_031261565.1 Candidatus Adiutrix sp.
CCGGCGGCTTTCAGCCCTCTGACCTCATCATTCTGGCCGCCCGCCCCTCCATGGGCAAAACCGCCCTGGCCCTCAACCTGGCCATGAACGCGGCCATACCCGATCAGCGGCAACAGCACCGCCATCTGCCCGGGGTGGCCGTGGCCATTTTCAGCCTGGAAATGAGCACCGACCAGTTGCTGCAGCGCCTGATGTGCCAGGCCGGCAAACTCAACCTGGCCGATTTGCGCATTGGGCGGCTGACCCCTGAGCACATCGGCAAGCTGACGGGGGCCATCAGTCATCTGGAAAAGGCGGAAATATTCATTGACGACACCCCGGCCATCAGAGTGCTGGAATTGCGGGCCAAGACCCGCCGCCTCCAGAGTCAGTTGCAAAGCCAGGGCCGGGATCTGGGGCTGGTGGTGGTGGATTACCTGCAACTGATGCGGGGCAGCGACCGGGCCGACAGCCGGGAGCAGGAGATCAGTGAAATCAGCCGGGCTTTGAAGAGCCTGGCCAAGGAGCTGCGGGTGCCTGTCCTGGCCCTGTCCCAGTTAAACCGGCGGGTGGAGGATCGCCCGGTCAAAAGGCCCATGATGTCTGACCTGCGGGAATCCGGGGCCATTGAGCAGGATGCGGATATTATCGCCTTTGTCTATCGCGAAGAGGTCTATAAAAAAGACGACCCCAGCCTGCACGGCAAGGCCGAGCTGATTATCGGCAAGCACCGCAACGGCCCGACCGACACGGTGCCCATGACCTTTCTGGACGGCTCGGCCTGCTTTGTCCCGGCCGAGCTGAATGTCTAACCTGCCCTAACCCGAGTTTACAATACTCGTATTCGGCGATCCAGCCCTCACTCTTGCCGTCAGCTATTGATTTGTGATACATATATATTAATTTTGACCAGACGGGAGCCATGATGGTTGAGCTTTCGGCGGCTGACAAGCTCTTGATTTTCAATCTTAGCGGAGATTTGGGGGAATCCCTCAGGCCTTACGCTGATCTGGCCGCCAAAACAGGCCGGACTGAAGACGAAGTGCTGGCCGATATCCAGCGCTTTAAAGACCTGGGGCTTATCCGCCGCCTGGGGGCCACCCTGTGGCACCAGCGCTCCGGTTTCGCCGCCAACGCCATGGTGGTTTTCCAGGTGGACGAGGCCACGGTGGAGGATGACGGGGCCCGACTGGCCGCCCTGCCGTATGTCTCCCACTGTTATCAGCGCCGCACGGCTCCCGGCTGGCCTTTCAACCTCTACGCCATGATCCACGCCGAGAGCCGGGAGCGCCTTCTGGCCATGGCCGGAGATATGGCCGACCTGACCTCGGCCAGGGAGTGGCGGATACTGGAGAGTTTAAGGGAGCTGAAAAAAGCCTCCCGGCGCTATTTCGCGGAGGAGCATATAATAAATAATGAATAAATCAAAACAATTGTTTGAGGAAGCCCGGGAGTGCATCCCCGGCGGGGTCAACAGCCCGGTGCGGGCCTGCGGGGCGGTGGGCGGCGAGCCTGTTTTTGTGAAAAGCGGCCGTGGCTCTCGTATTTATGATGTTGACGGCCGCTCTTACCTGGATCTGGTCAATTCCTGGGGGCCGCTGATCTGCGGCCACGCCGCGCCCTGGGTCATTCACGCCGTGGAATCGGCCGTCCGCCAGGGGGCCAGTTTCGGTGCCCCCACCGAGGGCGAGACGCGGCTGGCCCGGCTCATCCGCAGCCACTACCCGGCCATGGAGCTGGTTCGCCTGGTCAGTTCCGGCACCGAGGCGGCCATGAGCGCCATTCGCCTGGCCCGGGGCTATACCGGCCGGGACAAAATCGTCAAATTCAAGGGCTGCTACCACGGCCACGCGGACAGCCTCCTGGTCTCAGCCGGCAGCGGCCTGGCTACGCTGGGCCTGCCGGGCTGCCCCGGCGTTCCGGCGGCCCTGGCCGCCCTGACCCTGACCTCGCCCTATAACGATGTGGCCAGTCTGGAGCGGATTTTCCACGACTGCGGAGGGGAAATCGCGGCGGTGATTGTCGAGCCGGTGGCCGGTAACATGGGCGTTATCCCGCCCGCCCCTGATTTTTTACCGGCCATTGCCCGCTTGACCAGGGAATACGGCACCTTGTTTATCTGCGACGAGGTCATCACCGGCTTCCGCCTCGGCCTGGGCGGCGCTTCGGCCCATTTAGGGCTCAAGCCCGACCTGACCCTCCTGGGCAAGATCATTGGCGGCGGCCTGCCCCTGGCCGCCTTTGGCGGCCGCCGGGAGATTATGGCCCGGCTGGCCCCCCTGGGCGATGTCTATCAGGCCGGCACCCTCTCCGGCAACCCCGTGGCCGTGGCCGCCGGCCTGGCCACCCTGGAATATCTCCAGAGCCAGCCCTCCTCCATCTACGGGCGGATGCGGCTCAACAGCGAGCGGTTGACCTCCGGCCTCCTGAGCTTGGCCACGGCCGCCGGCTTCCCGGCCTGGGGCAACCAGATTGGCTCCATGTCCACCCTCTTTTTCACCAGCGGGCCGGTCACTGACTATGACTCGGCTTTAAAGAGCGATACCGCCCTCTACGGCGCCTTCTGGCGGGGTATGCGGGATCGGGGCGTCTGGCTGGCCCCCAGCCAGTTTGAAGCCGCTTTCACCTCGGCCGGAATGTTGCCCGACGACATTGAAGAGGCCCTGGACGCGGCCGAGGCCACTTTCCAGGATATGAAGAAAAATTGACCGCCGAAAACAGCCAGGGCCAGGCCAGGCCCCCGGTCAGCCCGCTGTTGGCCTTAATCTTTTCAGCGGCGGTTTTGCCGGGCCTGGGCCAGTTTCTGACCGGCCGCCCCATCCGGGGCCTGGCCATGGCCGGGGCCACGGCCCTGTGGATTCCGGTGGCCATGTTCAAGGCCGGGCTGGATATTAATAAAGTTCTGCCCGGCCTGCTGGCCCAGGCCGCCGATGGCCGGGCCCTGACCTTCAGCGAGGTTCAAGCCGCTCTGAGCCCCTTGGCCGGCGGGCTGACCTGGGTGTTCCTGCCCCTGGCCGCCATCTGGCTGTGGGCCGTGGCCGATGCCCTTGTTTATCTGAAAAATAGCGACAGCAAAGGATTATAGCCGTGCGCTCAATTTTTTTTGACGAGCTGTTGGAGCCGGAAGCCAACGCAGTGCTTGAATATCTGGACAGGGAAGCCGTGCCCTCCGGCCTGAACAACCTCTACTGGCTGCCCCTGCCCCGGGATTTATGGAACGAGACTCAAATCCAGGCTCAGCGGGAGAAGGGCCGCACCTGGACGGGCGCGGACAACGGCCTGGCCGATGACGACGGCTACCGCCTGGCCGTGGAGCTGGGGCCGGACTGGGTGCGGTTTGAGCTTTTGATCCGCTCGGAAAGTTTATTAAATATCGGCGGCGGCCAGGCTGATGAGCGCCAGACCCTGTTTGTGCTGCGCTGGGCCGATGAGATGGCCCGCCAGATAAACCTGCCGTCCTGCCTCGGCGTCCAGGCCCAGGCGGCCAAAGGAGAGTGAGCTAAAATATGTCCCTCACCGCCAAAATCAAGTTCACTCTTGCGGCCCTGTTGCTGCTGGCCCTGGCCGCCTGCGCCGACAAAGAGGCCCCGCCCGAGCCGGTGGCCCTGCCCTCCAACTCAATTGAAAAAGCCGCCGTGCAGGGCCTGGTGACCAGCTACCGCAACAGCACCATGTGGCAGATTCAAAACCCCAGGGTGATTCGCACCACGCCGGTGGCCCCCAACGCCATTGTCCTGCAGGATCACGACCCCAAGGAACTCTACTGCGTCTGCGTGGAATACGAGGCCCGCTATAAAGTCGACTGGACCACCACCGAGTCCAGCAACTGGGATCGCACCGTCCGCAACCTCCTGGTCATGCGCACCCAGAGCGACCACATCATCGCCATGAAACCCCTGAACATCTGCCCGGCTTTTTGCGAATGAGGGGCACCTGGTGGGTTGACCGCTTACTCGTCCGCATTCAAATCAGCCAGCCGCTCAGCAGCCGGCCAGTTTGCGGGCCAGGTGGGAGTGACGGTTTAGCTCGGAATTGGCCGAGACGGCCCGGCGGACAGCCGCTCGGGAGCCGACAATGACCACGAAGCGGCGGCCCCGGGTGACGGCGGTATAGAGGAGGTTGCGGCGGAGCATGATCTGGTGGCCGCTGGTCAGGGGGATGACCACCACCGGAAATTCCGAGCCCTGAGATTTGTGGATGGTGATGGCGTAGGACAGGGTCAGTTCGTCGAGATCGGTGAAGTCATAGATGGCCTGGCGGCCCTCAAAGCTGACGGTCAGTTCCTGGGCCTCGAAATCTATTTGGGCCACCCGGCCGCTGTCGCCGTTAAATACCTCGCGCTGGTAGTTGTTTTTGAGCTGCATAACCCGGTCGCCGGTTTTAAAGCGGCGGCCAAAGCGGGTCAGGCTGGGGCCGGAGGCCTGATTCAGGCGCTCGCTCAAAACCTGGTTGAGCTGCTCGGTGCCCAGGTCGCGGCTGTGCATGGGGGTGAGCACCTGAATATCCTCCAGCGGATTCAGCGAAAACTTTTGGGGTATTTTTTCGGCAACCAGATAGATGATCTTCTCTAAAATCCTTTCCGGCTTGTTTTCCTCAATAAAATAAAAATCACCCTGCTCCCGATCCCGGCTGGACTGGGGGAAAAGCCCCTGATTGATCTGGTGGGCGGCCTGGATAATCTGGCTGCCGCCGGCCTGGCGGTGAATCTCGGTCAGGCGGGCCACGGCGGCCAGGCCGGAGGCCATCAGGTCAGCCAGCACCCGGCCAGGGCCCACCGAGGGGAGCTGGTCGTGGTCGCCCACCATGATCAGCCTGGCCCAGGGCGGCAGAGCGCCCACCAGTTGATTCATCAGCGGCAGATCGACCATGGAGGCCTCGTCCACCACCAGCAAATCAAGATCCAGCTTATTTTTGGGGCCGCGCAAAAAACCGCCGGCCGGGGGGCTGTATTCCAACAGGCGGTGAACCGTCTGGGCCGTCAGCCGGGTGGCCTCGGACAGCCGGCGGGCGGCCCGCCCGGTGGGGGCCACCAGGCCGATCCTGGCCGCCACCGCCCCGAAAATGGCGGTGATCACCCGGGTGATGGTGGTCTTGCCCGTGCCCGGCCCCCCGGTGATGACCAGCAGTTTCGAGTCCAGGGCCAACCGGGCGGCCTGGCGCTGGCTGGGGGAGAGATTCAGGCCCAGAGTGCGCTCGGCCCAGTCGAGGGCGGCCTCGGGCCGGGGAACCTGCTTGGACGGCGGCTGGTGGAGAATATTCCGCAGGTCATTGGCCACCCAGTTTTCAGCCCGGTGCAGGCGGGGCAGATAGACATCGACCCCGCCGGGCTCGCTCTGGGGCTCGGTCTTGACCCGGCCGGCCAGGAGCAGGCCGGCCAGGGCCGTGGTCAGGCCATCGGGAGGGGCTTCGGGTATCAGCTCGGAGGCGGCGGCCAAAAGTTCCCGGTCGGGCAGAAAAACATGGCCGTCATCCGCCGCTCTATTGAGGCTGAAAAGCAGAGCCGCGCTGAGGCGCTGGGGAGCTTCGGGGGCCAGGCCCACGGCCCGGGCCACCCGGTCGGCGGTGGCAAAGCCCACGCCGTCAATTTCATAGGCCAGCCGATAGGGGTCTTCCCGGATCAGGGATTCGGCCGCGTCGCCCAGACGGCGCAGGATGCGCAGCCCGATGATGGGCCCCAAGCCAAATTCCGCCAGAAAGCTCAGGAGGCGTTTGAGGCCCATGGTGCGCCGCCAGGCGTTGATGATGGTCTCCCGTCGCCCGGCCCCCAGGCCGCTCACCTCGGTCAGGCGCTCCGGCGATTCCTCCAGGATATCCAGCACCTGGGGGCCGAAGTGATCCACCAGCCGCCCGGCCAGCACCGGCCCCACCCCCTTGATGAGGCCGGAGCCCAGGTATTTTTTTAGCGAAACTTCTGTCCGGGGGGGGAGCAGGCGGTGGTGGACGACCTGAAACTGGCGACCATATCTGGCCGTGTCGGCAAAGGCGCCCTCCATCTCAATAAATTCGCCCACCACCGGCCCGGCCAGATGGCCGACCACCGTCAGGGGCTGAGGTCGGCCGCTCACTTTGACCGACATGACCGTGTAGCCGTTTTCGGGGTTGGTGAAGGTGAGGCGCTCAATCCGGCCGGTAATTTTTTCCAGGGCCGGGCCGCCTGGCTCCGCCGGGCTGGGGGGGGCTTCAGTCACCGGGCCGCCGCAGCCAGTTCCAGGGCCCGGGCCACGCCCTGGGTGGGAAAGAGCTGGGAGGCAATGGCCGGGCTGAGTTTCCAGCGGCCCCCCTCGCGGCTGACGCGGATATAAAAATCCTGGGTCAGCGGCCCCTCCACCACCAGGGCCCTCAGGAGCCCCTGGCCGCGATCCCGGTCATAGATGAATTCCCGGAATTTGACTACCATGTCCCCGGCGCAGCCCTCGGGGCTGAAAGTCTCCGGGTTCAGTTGATCGCTATAATAGGCCTGCATAGTCACCTCCCTGGGCGCGGCCACGGTGACCGGCCCGGTTTTCGGGCCGGACAGGTGAAAAAAAACCCGCCGCCCGCCGCCCTGCCACTTGCGCTCATATTTGGTATCCAGCCCGGCCGGGCGCTCGGCCAGGGTCAGGCCCAGACTGGAGCCGGCCGCCTGGGCCATGACCCAGTCGGCCAGCTCCGGGCTGTCGGTTACCAGTTGGAAAAGGCCGCCAGGGGCCAGGCGGCTGGCGGCCAGATCCAGAAAAGACCGCTGAAAAAGCCGCTTGCGCTCCTGCCGCTCGTCCGGCCAGGGTATGGGAAAGAGGGAGCGGATGACCGCCAGACTGCCCGGGGCGAAGCAGCGCTCCAGAGCGGTCTCGGCCTTCATCTGCATCACCCGGACATTGGGGCGGGGCGGGGCGGCCAGGCGGCGCAGCGCTCTTTTAATAGAGGCCCAGGCGATCTCCACCCCCACGAAATCGCGCTCCGGCCGCTCCTGGCTGACCCGGTGGAGATACTCGCCGTTGCCGAAGCCTATTTCCAGCTCCAGCGGGGCCGGGCGGCCAAAGAGGGCCGGCCAGTCGAGGGGCCGGGCCAGATCCACCGCCTTGACGAGGGGGCTGAGCGAGCGGTAATATTTTTTGGAGAAAGCGGTCATGGCCGGGCCCAGGCCTTTTCCAGCCGCTGGAACAGCCAGGTGGCCAGGGTGACCAGGGCCAGGTAGTAGAGGCCGGCCACCAGAAAGGTCTCGGTGAAGCGGAAGTAGGTATTGGAGACCGACTGGGCCGCGCCGGTCAATTCCCGGGCCGAGACCACAAAAGCCAGGGATGAATATTTGATCAGATAGATGATCTCATTGCCGCAACCCGGCCAGGCCCGGCGCAGGGCCTGGGGCAGGACAATGTGGGCAAAAGTCTGGAAGCGGGTGAAGCCCAGGGCCCGGGCCGCCTGAAACTGGCCCCGGCCGATGGAGAGAACGGCCCCCCGGATATATTCCGAGTGATAGGCCCCGCTACAGAGGGCGAAAACCAGCACCGAGGCCTGATAGGGCGACAGGGAGAGCAGCGCCTTCCAGAAGGGCGGCAGATTAAGGGCCTGGGCCAGATTGGGCAGACCGTAGTAGACAATAAAAATCTGCACCAGCAGGGCCGTGCCCCGGAAAAGGGCCACATAGCCGTCTAAAAGCCGGGCCAGAAACCGGGGGTGGCCGGCCCCCCGCACGGCCCCGGTCACCAGGCCGATCAAAAAGCCGCCAACGGCCGAAGGCCCGATGATCTTCAGGCTCAGCCAAAACCCCCGGGTCAGCTCCAGCCCCAGGGCCTGATAGTAGTCAGCCGCCATCAGGAGGTCAACCGCGGCCCATCAGCTGATTGAGCTTGGCGCAAAAGCCGGCCGCGCGGCTGAGGCCGCAGGTGGACAAAAGCTCGGCCGGAGGTCCGGATTCAGTGATGCGGCCGGCCTCCATGAAGATGATCTCGCTGGTCAGGTGACGGGCAAAGCCGATCTGGTGGGTGGCCATGAGCATGGTCATGCCGCTTTGAGAGAGGTCGGCGATGACCTTTAACACCTCGCCGATCAATTCCGGATCCAGGGCGCTGGTGGGCTCGTCGAGCAGCATGACTTTAGGATCCATGGCCAGAGCCCGGGCAATGGAGACCCGCTGCTTCTGGCCGCCGGAAAGCTGGGCCGGATAGAGGTCGCCTTTGTCGGCCAGGCCCACCCGGGCCAGCTCTTCCCTGGCCCGGTTCAGAGCCTGGGCCCGGGACTGCTTTTTGACTTTGCGCAGAGCGATGGCCACGTTGTGTTCGGCCGTGAGGTGGTCAAAAAGGTTGAAATCCTGGAAAATCATGCCGATTTGCCGGCGGAAGACATTGATATGGCGCCGGCCCATGTCTGAGGCCGGGCGGCCCTCCAGAATGATCTCCCCGGCATCCGGCGTCTGCAGAAAATGGATGCATTGCAACAGGGTGCTCTTGCCGCCCCCGGAAGGGCCGATCAGGACTTTCAGCTCGCCCTTGTTCAGGCTCAGGGAGACATCGTCCAGAATCAGCCGGCCGCCGCAGGATTTTGAAATGTGACTAACTTCCAGAACAGGCTCGGTCATCAATCCGCTCTTTCGGCCAGGCCGGGCCAGCGCACCCGGTCATAGAGGCTCAGCAACAGGCGCACGCCAACGGCGGTCAGAAAGTAATAGACCAGCCCGGCCAGGCTATACATCAGCAGATACTGATAGTTGGTGGAGGCCACCGCCTTGAAACGGGCCATGATTTCAGTGACCCCGATGACATAGGCTATGGCCGAATCCTTGAGCAGGATGGAGTATTCATTAGACCAGGCCGGGATGGACAGGCGCAGGGCCTGGGGCAGGATAATGCTCAGGATGGCCTGGGTTCCGGTCAGGCCGAGGGCCCTGGCCGCCCGGAACTGCCCGGCCGGGATGGACAGCATAGCCCCCCGGAAAATCTGGGACTGATAGGCCCCGCTGCACAGCCCCAGCACCACCACCGCGCTGGCCAGGGCCGGGATTCTCAGCCGATAGTTGAAACAGGCCCGAACCAGCTCCTCCAGCCAGCTGACCAGGCCGAAATGAAAGAGAAACATCAGCACTAAAATGGGCACGCCCCGGAAAAACCAGGCGTAGAGCCCCACCAGAGCGGCCGCCCGGCGGGGCCCGTAAACCTGGAGCGCGGCCAGGCCCAGGCCCAGCCCCAGGCCCAGGCCCAGACCGCCGGCCACCAGGAGGCAGGTCAGGCCCGCCCCGCCCAGAAGATAGCCAATCGTCGGCCAGGTAATCAGGTTAATGGACTTCACCCGGCTTATATTTGGCGATCAGTTCCGACCAGTAAGGGTCGGCCATCAGGAGAGCCAGCCCTTCGTTGATCAGTTCCAGAGTGGCCGGATCATCTTTGGCCACCCCCACTCCAAAGACCTCTTCGGGAATGCCGGCCGGGCCAATGATTTTAGCCGCAGTTTTGGCGGCGGCGTCAGCGGCCGGGGCATCGTTCATCACTGCCGCGCCCAGGCGGCCGTTTAAGACATCCTGAACAGCCAGGGCGGAGTTGGGGTATTCCACCAGCTCATACTTGCGGCCAGCCTGGCCGTTGGTGTCAGCCATGGCCTTGGCGTCGGAGGTGCCGGCCTGGACGCCGATTTTAAGGCCGGTGGACAGGGCCTGCTCCAGAGTCAGCTGGGAATCCTTGGGGACGACCACCACCTGCTTGATCGTCCAGTAGGGCTGGCTGAAATCAATCTGGGTGGCCCGCTCCGGGGTGATGGAGAGACCCGAGGCAATCAGGTCAATTTTATGGGCCTTCAGGCTGGCCACAATGCCGCTCCACTCCAGGGGCCGGTGCTCCACTTTAAAACCTTTCTTCCGGGCTATCCAGTCCAGGGCCTCCACATCAAAACCAGTGGGCTGGCCGTCCGGGCCGACAAAGGCGAAGGGCGGAAAGTTGGCGTCAATGCCGTTGACGTAAACCTTGTCTTTTTCCTGGCCCAGGGCCGGAGCGGCCCAAAGGGCCATCAGAGCCGTTATCAGCATAATTTTTTTCAACATAGGTCAACTACCTCCTTATTGAGGCTGATTATATCAGAAGAAAGGCTTCCTGGGGCTAAAATTTAATGGCGGCCGCCTCTGGTCAATGAGCCTTGATTATGATACAATACCCTGTTTTATAACGCCAAACCGGATGACATGACCCATGGCCCTAGACCTCAGCCCCGAACCAGGCGACCTGGCCCCTCCCCGCCGGATTTTGGGCCCATCGCCCCTCTGGCTGACTTACGGGGTAGCCGCCTTCCTGACCCTCGCTCTGGCCCTGGCCCTCTGGTATGGCCTGGCTCCGGAATCTCTGGCCCGGCTCTGCGGCCGGTGGCTGGGCCAGCCCCTGACCATCGAGAGCCTGACCCTGACGCTGGATCGCCAGACCGTGGATCTGGCCCCGGGGGCCACCCTTGAAATGCACCCGGGCCAGCGGTTGGCCATCGCCGGGCTGAAAACCAGCCGCTGGCTGAATTATGATCTCCACTTTCACTGCTCTGACCCGGCCATGGCCGCCCTGCTCACCGGTGCCGGAGTCAGGCCCAAAGACCTGTGGCCGGCCGAGGCCCTGGATCAGCCCCAAACCGTGCGCCTTGAAGTTTGGGATGAAGGCCGAACCGCAGCGGTTTTCACCCTGCTGATCCACTACAACGCCCTTGATTTCACGGTCAGGGGCGATGCGGCCGCCACCAGCCGGGAGCAGATCGACAGCTATCAGAAAGCCCTTGATCTGGACCCGGCCTCGGATCTGGTGCGCGACAAGCTGGCGGCCGCCCTGGCGGCCGCCGGGCAGGGAGCTCTGGCGGCCGGGCTTTACGAGGAAACTCTGGCTCGTCTCGGCCCTGATGAAACCCGCCTGACCAGCCTGCTCCACATTTATGATTCGCTGAAGCAGGCCCCTAAACAGCTGGAGATCCTGAGCCGGCTGATCAACCTGGCCGAGAGCCGGGAGCAGACCACCCGGCCCTACTGGCAGCGGGCGGCGGAAATTTATCAGGCGGCCGGCCAATGGCCCCGAGCGGCGGAAATCTATGAGGCCCTGGCTCAAAACGCCGCCCAGCCGGAGCAGGCCGCAGTCTATCTGGGCCATCTGGTCTCCCTGTTTCACCAGAGCGGCGCTCAGGCCGCCGAAATGGCCGCCTTAAACCGCCTGGTGGAACTGGCCCCGGACAACCCTGATTACCAACTGGAACTGGCCAGAGCCCTGGCCGAGGCCGGGCAGAATGACCGGGCCAGGGCTCAGTATCTGGAAATGGCCAGCCGCTGGCCGGAAGACCAGAATATCCGCCTGACCCTCATCGCCCTCCTGGAAAAGACCGGCGACCGGAAGGGCTTGATTCAGCAATACGGCCAACTGGCCGGGCTGCGGCCCGAGGACAAAATCATAGCCTATAATTACGGGGCTCTGCTCTTTGAAGCCAAAGACTGGGCCCGGGCCATTGAGGCCTTTAAAAAAGTGCTGGTCATTGACCCGGCCGATCAGGAGGCCAGGGAATATTTGCTGGCCGCCTACCAGCGCCGGGGCCAGACCAGGGATATGCTGGAGCTGGCCCTGGAGCTGTATCGCCGCGATCCCTCTAAAACCGTTTACCGGGATTTGATGCTCAACACTTATGAAAACGCCAAAGACTGGGCCAATCTGGCCCGGGTGGCTGAGATAGCCGTCAAACTCAAACCGGCCGAGGTCAAAGGCTGGCTGTCTTTGGGCCAGGCCCGGGCCCGGCTGAATAAAAAAGACCAGGCCGCCCAGGCTTATAAGAAAGCTCTCAGCCTGGAGCCCAAAAATAAAACCGCCAAAGAGGCTCTGGCCGGCCTGGGGGCCGTCAAGGGCCAAAAATAAGGATAATTAAAGCATCATGGACTTGTTGACTGATCTTTTAAGCCGGGGCGGCTGGGTCATGTATCCCATTCTGGCCTGTAGCCTGACCGGGCTGGGGCTGGTGGTGGAGCGGCTCTGGGCCCTTAGGCGCAGCCGGGTCATCCCCGGCTCCTTTCTGGTTTCCGTGAGCGGTTTGCTCGACCGGCGCCGCTATGACGAGGTGGCTTTCCTGAGCCAGGAGGCGGAGAGCTCCGCCGCCCGCCTGGTGGGTCTGGCTCTAAAGCTGGCCGGCCGGCGCCGGGCCCTCTTCAAAGACAATATGGAGGAGGCCGGCCGCCGGGAGGCCGCCGGGCTCAACGCCCACCTGGGGGCCCTGTATCTGGTGGCCTCCATCTCCCCCCTGCTGGGCCTCCTGGGGACAGTTTCGGGCATGATCAGCGCATTCAACTCCATCTCCACCCAGGGGATAGGCAACCCCGGGCTCCTGGCCGGCGGCATTTCCGAGGCTCTTCTGACCACCGCCGCCGGCCTGTGCGTGGCCATTCCGGCCCTGGTGGCTCACCGGGCCATCCTGAGCCGGGCCGAAAGCCTGACCAGGGATCTGGAAGACCTCTCCGCCGACCTTTTGGAAGCCCTGGCCGCGCCGGAACAGGGCTCACCCCCGCCCCAGCCGGCCCGCCCCTTGGCCGCCGGCGGGAGCGCCCGGGCCGACTGATGAATTTTCGCCCAAATACCAAACTCCCAACCCCGGATCTCAACCTGACCCCGCTGGTGGACGTGGTGTTGCTGCTGCTGCTGTTTTTTATGGTCACGGCCCAGTTTTCAATCCTGCCCGGCCTGAAGCTGGCCCTGCCCGGCCTCGCCTCCGGAGAGCAGGTGCGGGTGCCGGCTCACGAGCGCCTGGAAATAACGGTCACGGCCGAGGGCGACATCTATTTTGAGGGCCAGCCCACCAGCCTGAAAAATCTGCCCCTTCTTCTGACCCGCACCGGGGCCGCCGGAGACGAGGTGATTGTGCTGATCTCGGCTGACCAGTCCGTGGTCTATGGCCGGATAATCAAGATTATGGACGCCCTGCGCCAGGAGGGGTTCACCCGGGTGGCCTTCGCCGCCCGGGCGGAGACCGCCCCGGAAGCGGCCCGGGAAGAGGAGCGCCCATGAACGAATCTACCGAGCGCCGACTGGAATCAGACCAGGAGGCCCCGCCCTCCCGGCTGGGCTCTTTGATCGCTTTTATCCTGGCCGCGCCGCGTTTCCTGGGCAGCCGCCTGGGCCTGATAGCCCTGGGCCTGGTCATCCTGGCCTCGCTGATCTACCTGACGGCCACGGCCGATGTTTTTCCCAAACGGGGCGCGCTGGAGCAGGAAATTAAAAAACTCGAACACGACATAGCCGTGCTGGAGGATGATAACCGCATCCTCAGGCAAAAGCTGGAGCGGTTGCAAACCGACCCGAACTACGTTGAAGACGAGGCCCGCAAAAAACTGGGGCTGGTTCGCCCCGGAGAAACGGTTTACCGCCTGTCGGAGGAACCTGACCTGACCGCCCCCCCCCGGGAGCCTCCGGCCCCTCCGCCGCCGCCGCCGGTTATTCCCTGACCTGATTAGTCAGACTCAATCTTAAATAAAAACCAGGAGATTAAAATGTATTCAACCAGCGACTTCCGAAAAGGCCTTAAGGTCGAATTCAAAGGCGAGCCCTACATCATCGTTGATTTCCAGCATGTCAAGCCCGGCAAGGGCGGCGCTTTCGTCCGCACCAGGATCAAAAATCTGGTCAACGGCCGGGTGCTGGAGGAAACTTTCCGCTCCGGCGAAAAGCTGGAGAAGCCGGACTTGGAGGAAAAGAATGTCCAGTATCTTTACTTTGACCCCAAAGACGGCTATGTCTTTATGGACGAGCAGAATTATGAGCAAATCCACCTGTCCGAGGATCATGTCGGCGACAGCCGCTTTTACCTCCTGGAAAATATGCACCTCCTGATCAACCTGTATCAGGGCCGGCCCATCGGCCTTGATTTCCCCACCACGGTCACCCTGGAAGTCATCCAGAGCGACCCCGGGGTCAAGGGCGACACGGCCACCGGGGCCACCAAGCCGGCCACCCTCTCCACCGGCCTGGTGGTGCAGGTGCCGCTGTTCATCAATGAGGGGGATCTGCTGAAAATTGACACCCGCTCCGGCGAATACATAGAGCGGGCCAAATAATATGCCCCTCCTGGCGGTGGCCGTCATTCTGGGCCTGATCCAGGGCTTGGGTGAATTTTTGCCCATCTCCTCTTCCGGCCATCTCATTTTAGCCCAGGCCGTCTTCGGGCTGGCCGAGCCCGAGGTGGCCTTTGACGTGATCCTGCACCTGGGCACCCTGACGGCGGTCTTCATCTTTTACCGCGAGACCATCCTCAGCCTGATCCGGGAGCTCCGGTTTCTGCCTGGGGCCCTAGTCAGCCCGTCCCGGATGCGGGAGATTTACGCCGGCCGGCCCGATTTCCGTTTCGGCCTGTTAATCATCATCGGCAGTTTTCCCACCGGGCTGATCGGCCTGACGCTGAAAGATTTTTTTGAGAAATATTGCACCTCGGTCTTCAGCGTGGGCGCGGCCCTCCTGGTCACCGGGCTGCTGCTCCGGCTGGCCGGCCACCGAGGCCGGGCCGGGCGCACCGGGACGGAGATGACCATCAGGGACGCGCTCCTCATCGGCTTTATTCAGGGCATCGCCATTGTCCCCGGCTTTTCCCGGAGCGGCTTTACCATCTGCGCCGGGCTCTTGGCCGGGCTGAACCGGGTCACCGCCGCCCGCTATTCCTTTATTTTGTCCATACCCGCCATCCTGGGGGCCACCCTCCTGGAATTGCGCGCGGGTCTGGTCAGCCGCTTCTCCGGCCCTGATTTTCTGGCGGGCTTCCTCGTCGCCATCATCTGCGGCTATCTGGCTCTGGGCCTCCTGGTTCGCCTGCTGAAACAGGACAACTTCGCCATTTTCTCCTGGTGGTGCTGGGGCGTGGGCCTGGCGGCCATTGGCTTTGGCCTGGCGGCGGGTTAAGAACTTGATTCTCTTCATTTAAACCATAAAATATGATCCACGCTGGTATCCAGGGGCGGAGTCTTGAAGCGGATGCGGTTGGTGCCGATGGAGGCCCAGCCGGAATCAAGCTGATCCAGGTCGGCAATGCGGGCCACCCGGTTGTGGGGCAGGTTGTCGAGGGTGGCCTCGCCCGGGGCTTTCGGGCCGTAGATGTCCACCAACAACCGCCGCTCGGTCGGCGCTCCATCCCAATGTCCGTCCCGGGCCTGGATGGTGACCACGGTGGAGCCGTCTTTGTGGGTGACGGCGTTGATGTTGGTGCGGCTGAAGAGATTATTCTGGTAAGCCAGCGTTTCCCCGTCATCTTCATACCAGGTGAAGTCAGAGGTCTTCTCCTCACCGATGAAGATTTTGAGGGAGGATGTTTTTTCGATATGGCCGCCCTTGAGGGGCATATCCGCCAGGCCGGGAATAATGGCCCCGGCCCGGGCCAGGATGGGCGGCGTGAGCTGGCCGGCGTCTTTGAGGTCGAGGGAGACCAGCCCCGATTCCTTTTGGTCAATAACTTCCCCGGTGCGCCAGTTATACCAGCGCCCCTGGGGGACATAAACATCGGCGCGCTCCGCCGCGCCGTCAAAATCAAGCCCGATGAGCAGACCCTGGCCCAGCATCAGCTCGCCGGTGCGGTCGCGGGCCAGGAGGTCATCCTGAAAATGGTAGGCCAGGGGAGCTAAAAGGGGCTGGCCGGAGAGGTAGCTCTCCCAGGCCAGGGAATAATAATAGGGGCCCAGACTTTCCCGCAGGGCCAGGTTGTAGCGGGCACCCTGGCGGAGCAGCATCTCTGCGGGCAGGATGAGGGGAATATCGGTCAGGGCGTTTTTGGCCAGCCAGGTATCGTAGATTTGCAGATTCTGGTCAAGGGGCCGGTTGAGCAGGTTGTGGCTGAGGTCTGAGCTGTAATAGTCAAAACCGGAGAGAGCCAGATGAGCCCGGTAGGCCTGGGCGGCGCGGGTGATGAAGAGGGAAGCCTCGCCATTGTAGAGAGCGCCGGACAGGCGGGAGAGGCCGGGCAGACCGGTGCGGCTGAGGAAAAGCAGGCGCGGCCTGACCATCATCCGCTGATTTTTGATGGAGGTAACAACGCCTTCCAGCCACTTTAGAGGGAAGACATTGGCCCAGGCGTAATGGGAGTGAGCCTGGCTGCCGGGGCTGCCTTCGTAATAAGCTGAAATGCTGGCGTCTTCCAGGTCGCCGTCGGTCAGGCGAAACGAGCTGACCCCGGCGCTGATCTGGCCCGCCCGGAACAGACTGTGCCAGAAGGTGGCTGCGGCTCCGTTGGTGTAATCGACCAGGGCGCTGGGCTGGCCCAGGTGATTGACCACCAGAGGGCTGCCGGAGGGCTGGCGAACCAGGAAGGCCCGCCGGGCCATGTCATCGTAATAGGGCGACTGCTCAGGCACATAGGCCGACTCATCCAGCATCAGGCGCAAATCCCGCCCCCGGATCATATCGCTCTTAGTTTTCAGATCGGGGTCCGGGGAGGTCAGGAGACCCGCCAGGCCGGGGACAGTGGTTTTCAGCAGGTTGAGCTCGTTTTCCCAGCCAGCCGGTTCGGCGGCGGTCAGGCCGGAAGCCCAGACGCCCAGAGCCTGTTTAGGGGGAACCGGCGGCCGGCCGGTCAGATCCATCAACTGGCCGCGCAAGCCCTTCATATCCGGGCCGGTGATGAGCAAAAAGCGGAAAGTCCGGCCCGGGCCCAAGGGGCCGGCGGTGTAAACCGACCAGGGCTGGCCTTTTAAATTCCACATCAGGGGCCGGGTCTCGTCCACCAAAATGGCTCCGCAGGCCTGGCCATCCCCCAGGGCGTAAATAACCGGGGGCTGCACCTGATTGGCCAAAGCGCCGAACATGGGCACCCGGCCATTGCCGAAAGGCCCGGCCGGACGCAACTGGGTGCCCAGGAGATTGAGTTTCCCTGACGAGTTTTGGATGTCAGAGCCCAAGCCCAGGAGATGGCTGTAATCACCGGTGAAATTGAGACCGGTCAACTGGCCGTCCGGGGCGTAGGGGGAGAGGGTGAAAAGGCGGCCGCCGTCCTGGTTGGTGATGGTGATGGCCGGCGGACTCTGGCTCAGTTGCACCCTGACTGACGGGCTGGACCAGGAGTCGCCGCCGCCGGCCGGTGACCGCAACCTGACCGCCGGGCTAATCATGGAGGACAGCTCCAGGGGCTGGTCAGCCGGCGGCGAATCGGCCGAAAACTCGAAAAGCCAGACCTGGTCATTGACCAGGGCCAGGGAGAGGCCAAAAGGCCCCAGACGGGTCACGGCCCGGACGCTCTTTTGGGCCTGGGCCCCGGCCGCCGTGGCCAGCGTCAGGAGCAGGGTCAGACAAAGAGCCAGACCGGGGCGGTGGCAGTGAAACATGGTCAAGCCTCCTGATATTGTCAGTGCGTCAATCTAGTCAGAATGGCCCGGGCCAGAGCCGGGCCGGCCGGCGACCTGGTCTCCAGATAGAGGCGGGCGGCCCGGGCCATTTGCCTGGCCTCGGCCTGATGGCCCAGCCAGTAGGTCAAATCTTCGGCCAGAGTCTCCGGGCCGGTCTCCCTGGCCCCGCCGGCCTGGAGCAGCCCGGCCGCCTCAGAGGCGAAGCTGGCCATGAAGCGGCCAAAGAGCATCGGCGCTGCGGCCGCGGCCGGCTCCAGGGGGTTGTGGCCCGTCAGGCCCGGCCGCAGACTTCCCCCCACCAGGGCCAGATCGGCCAGAGCGTAGAGCGAGGTCAACTGGCCGAGGCTGTCCAGCACCACCACCCGGGCCCGGGCGGCCTGAGGGCCCTGGTCTGTCTGGCTGGCCGGGAGCTGGCCGGCTGGGAGGGCGGTCAGCCTCCGGCGGCGGGCCAGGGCCAGCACCTCGTCCACCCGGCTCAGATGGCGCGGGGCCAGCAACAGGGTCAGGCCGGAATCAGCGGCCAGCAATTTTTCACTGGCCCCCAGCACTTCCGCTTCCTCGCCGGGGTGGGTGGAGCCGGCCGCCAGGAGGCGGCCGCGTGGCCCAGCGCCCCAGAGCCGGGCGAACCAGGCCGCTTTTTGAGCCTCAAAGGCCGGGCTGGCCGTCTCAGCCGCCAGCCGGTCAAATTTGGGGTTGCCCAGAATGGTCAAGCGCTCGGCCGGAGCCCCCAGGGCGGCGAAAAGGTCGCCTTCACGGGGCCCGGAGGGGGCGATTAAATCAAAGCAGCCCAGGAGATCGGCCATGGAGGCCTGCGCCAGGCGGTAACGCTGAAAAGATCGCTCAGTCAGGCGGGCGGCGGCCAGAACCAGAATGAGGCCCGATTGGCGGGCCTGCCGGATAAGGTTGGGCCACAGCTCAGTCTCCATGATGACTAAAACCGAGGGCCTGAGCCGGTCTATAAACCTTTGGGGAGCGCCCCAGAAATCCAGGGGCGCGGTCAGGGTCTTAACCCGGCGGTGACCGGCCCAGAGTTGGGCGGCCATGGCCAGGCCGGCCGGGGTGGCGGCGGTGAGGCCGATCTCCACCTCCGGGTTTTGAGCCAGCAGAGCCAAGATGACGGCCTCGGCCGAGCGCACCTCGCCCACTGAAGCGCCATGTATCCAGATGCGGGGCCGGCTGGTGGGCCGCCACACCGGCACCCAGCCCAGTCGTTCCCGCCAGCGGCCGCCAAAGCGGCCTTTGAGGCTGGCCGCCAGCACGGCCGGGGGGCCCAGCAGGTTGGCCGCCACCTGATAGAGCCGGAATATCAGCCGGTTTTCTAAAGCCATATCAGTTGAATTCTAATGAACCCATTTCGTGTCGTCTTTGACTTCCACCGGTCTGAGATCCTCATCTTCAAAAAGATTTTGACTGACAATCAGGGGAGTGAAGCCGCCCCGGCGGGTGGTCTCGGCGATATATTCCCTCAAATAGGGGAAGACCACGCGGGGGAAGACCTGCCGGATATAGTGAGGCCGCTCCAGAGGCAGGGGGGCCGGATCGACCAGAAAAAGGGTCTCGAATTCCACATCCAGAAAGAAGGGGGCCTGATTGGGCTCGGCGGTTTTGAAAGTCTGGATAAAACTGGCCTGCCGCCGGTCATTTTCCGAAAAGACGCCGTGATTCCGCAGGGTGACGCCAATGGCGATGCGCTCTTCCGTGGGCTGGTGATCCGGGTTGACCGCGAAGACGCTCTTGGTCAGTTTAATCTGGATCATTTCCACATGGGGTTCATAGTGGGTCATGGTTTCAATCCACCGGGGGCCGTCTCCACCACATGCTCTTCCAGGTGCAGGCTATCATCAGCTTTGATTATAATATTCCGGCCCAATCGTTTCTCCAGGTCTTCCAGAGCGGTGCGGCCTTCATCCAGGATCAGGTCGCGAATTTGGGGGTGAACCGACAGTTTCAGTTCGGCCCCGGGGTGTTCGCTGGCCCGCAGCTCCAAATCCAGAAAAGCCTCGTGGCAGACCGAGGTGCGCGAGAGCAGGAAACCCTGGCCCTGGCAGTAAAAACAGGGCTCGCGCAGATAGCGGTCAATATTTTCCTTGGTTCTCTTGCGGGTCATTTCAATCAGGCCCAGCTCGCTCATGGGCAGGACTTTGGTTTTGCCCTTGTCCCGGCGCAGGCTCTCTTTGAGGGCCTGGGAGACCCGCTCGCGGTTGGCTTCCCGCTCCATGTCGATAAAATCAATGACAATGAGCCCGCCGATGTTGCGCAGCCGGAGCTGGTAGGCGATCTCTTTGACCGCCTCCAGATTGGTTTTGAGAATGGTCTCTTCGAGGTTGTGGTGGCCCACATAACGGCCGGTGTTGACATCCACCACGGTCAGAGCCTCGGTTGATTCAATGACCACATAGCCGCCGCTTTTGAGCCAGACTTTTTTGCTCAAAGCCCGGCCCAGCTCGGTCTCCACCCCGGTGGCGTGAAAAACGGGCTCGGTGCCGGCGTAAAGCTCCAGATGGTCGGCCAGCTCCGGGGAAAACCGCTCCAGAAAGTTTTTGATTGATTCAAACTGGCCCTGATGGTCAATGACCAGGCGGTCGATATTTTCAGTGAAATTGTCCCGCACCGCTTTCAGGGTGGCGTCCAGTTCCTGATGCACCCGGGCCGGGGCCGAGAGGCGGTCGGAGTCGTCCTGAATCTTTTGCCAGAGCTGCACCAGAAATTTGGCCTCGGCCTGCAGCTCAAAGCCGGTGGCCCCCTCCGAGGCGGTGCGGGCGATGAAGCCGTGGCTGTGGCCCAGGTTTTCCAGAATTTCTTTCAGCCGCCGGCGCTCGTCTTCATCTTCAATGCGGCGGCTGACCCCCAGGTGGGTCATGGTGGGCATCAGCACCAGCCGGCGGCTGGGGAGGGAAATATGGGTGGTCACCCTGGCCCCCTTCTGGCCAATGGGTTCCTTGGATATTTGCACCAGAACATCCTGGCCCTCGGCCAACAGGGTTTCAATGGGCGGGGAGGGCTCCTCCCCGCTCCCGCTTTCAACCGGAACCGGCCGGGGCGGGCCGGGCGCGTCGCTCTCCTGATCCTGCTCCCGGGTCTCCTCGTCTTCCACTTCGTCGTTGGCCCGGCCCAGGCGCTTTTCAAAATGGCCGGACTGGCCATAGACGTCATCGACATAGAGGAAGGCAGCCTTTTCCAGGCCCAGATCCACGAAAGCGGCCTGCATGCCCGGCAGCACCCGGATGATCCGGCCCCGGTAGATATTGCCCAGGAGGCCGGCTCCCTGGGCCCCGCGCTCCACATGAAATTCCACCAGGGTGCCGTTTTCCAGAAAAGCCACCCGGGTTTCATAGGGCCGGTAATTGATGATCAGTTCAGAGGACATCTTGTTTCGTCTAGTTTATTCGTTCAGGATAGTGGCCAGTTTGGTCAGTTGGGCCGCAACCAGACACCCGGGGGCCAATCCCCACAGGGCTTCAGCCGCCGGGATGGGTTTGGGCGTGCCGTTTAAACCCAGCCGGATGGTCAGGGTGAAAGCGCCCGGCTCACTCCGGGCCGCTTCTATGAATTCAGCCAGGGGATATTCCCTGACCCCGTTTTTATCAGTATAACTCAGAACCGCTCCGGGGTGAAGTGGGGGGCCGGTCGGGCAGATCTGATTTTCAGTTGAGATACGCCAGACCACGGCCCGGGGCTGCACTTTCCGGCCGGGAATCAGGGCCCGGGCGCTTTTAACCGCGATATCCGGGGGCAGATGACCCGACAATTTTTCAACCAGATACGGGGCCGGGCCGGGCCGAATGACCACCACCCGCAGGTATTCATCCGCGCTGGTCACCCCCAGCGGCAGGGCCGTGAGAAAAGAAATTTTAGGCTGGGGATGAAAACCCTGGCTGACGGCCAGCTCAATCCCGGCCCGGCGGAAGGCCCGCTTAAACAGCTCCACCAGCTCCAGGTGGCCCAGAAAGGCGGCCCGGCCCTCCTTGGCGAAGTTGATCAGAACGGCCTGCTCCGGCCGGCCGGCGGCCCCGGCGGGCCGAGTCGCCGTCACGGCCGATGTTTCCGGCGGCGGGGCCGGAGCGGGCTGGGCCAGGCTGACGGCCGCGCCATCGTGACAGGCCCCGCAATTCTGACAGGCGCCGAAGCGGCAGTCCGGGGTGGTCTGGCCCTGAGCGGCTTTATCCATTTCCCGCCCCAGAAAAGCGTCCTCAACACCGGCGAAAAGGTGGCCGTAAGGCCGGGGGTCAGAGCGCCCGAAGGGGTTGAGCAAAATTTCCTCCCGCAAATTTTCAGCGGCCAAGGCCTCGGCCCACAACCGGGGCTCAAAGCGGTCGCCCCAGGCTTCGAACCTGGCCCCGGCCCGGAAGACCCGCTCCAGCACCGGCCCCAGGCGGCGGTCGCCCCGGGCCAGGAGGGTCTCCACCCAGGAGGCCCCGGGGGCATTCCACCTGGGGGTCAGGCCCGGCGACTTGACCAGGTCGCGCACCCGGAGCAATCGTTGGCCTATGGCGGCTGCGGTGGAGCCAGGATGCCACTGGAATGGGGTGTGGGGCTTGGGGGTGAAATGGGCCACCCCCAGATTGATCTGCACCCGGCCGAATTTTTTAAGGCGGCGCATCAGGGCGGCCAGGCCGGCCAGATCCTCGTCCGTTTCC
>JAISJK010000057.1 GCA_031261565.1 Candidatus Adiutrix sp.
AAAATAATCTCCAACCTTCCGAGGCCCTCAATCTTCTCTTCGATGGAAAATTGCCAGATTTTATCTACGCATAGAATTATCCGGCTGAATAGTTACTCCAGCTCTACCGAGGGGAAATCGTCTTCATCATAGTCGTCTGAAATATGATGGGCATATTCAGCCGCCCGTTGGCCCAGCTTTTCCTCCGCCAGCCTGTTTTCCAGGCGTTCGCGCCGCCGGCGCAGGGACTGGTATATAGCTTCAGGGGATGAAGCCAAGCGCCGCTGCAGGATGGTAAGCGCGAAGCCAACGGTGTTCTTTCTCTCCTTATTGAGCTGGTCGGCCCGGTTAAATTCGTCCTGGACATAATTGGTGACCGCCGCGTATAGCCGGGCTTCTCTAGGCGACAAATCATAGTTCACCGTATAGGCCAAACGCTCTGGAAAGAGGGGGGTGCCGTCAAATTTGAGCAGATCCTCCTTGACCATTCGGCGCATGACATCGGAGACCTCGACCGCCTGATGGCCGGTGCGGGCGGCTCCCTCAAAACGATCCTGGTCAATTAGAGACATGAATAGCTGAAAATCTTCTTCTTTGCCGTTATGGGGAGTAGCCGTCAACAGGAGAAAATGGCGGGTGATATCAGACAGGAGACGCCCCAGCTGGAAGCGTTTGGTGTATCTGACCTCACTGCCCCAGATGGTGGCGGACATTTTATGGGCTTCATCGCAGACAATCAGATCCCAATCCGTAACCCGCAGTTTGGCCTGAATCTCCTCGTTCCGGGATAATTTGTCCAGGCGGGCGATGCCGAAGTTGATTTCCTCGAAAATATTGCCGGAAACGGACGATTCAATACGGTCATTGGTCAGTATTTCGAAGCGCAGATTAAATTTGCGATAAAGCTCATCCTGCCATTGTTCAGCCAGATTTCCCGGTGAAACGATCAGGCAGCGTTTTAAATCGCCGCGCACCATCAGCTCCTTCAGGAACAGGCCGGTCATGATGGTTTTTCCGGCCCCGGGGTCGTCCGCCAAAATATAGCGCAAAGGCAAGCGGCCAAGCATTTCCTGATAAACGGCTGAGATTTGATGGGGCAACGGCTCAATGTCTGAGGTATGAACGGCCAGATACGGGTCAAAAAGGTGAGCGAGATTGATGCGATAGGCTTCCGAGGCCAGCCGGAGCGAATTTGCGTCCGCGTCAAAACTCCAGGGCAGGTTACTATCCAATACTTCGAGAGATTCTTCATCTTCCCTATATAAAAGCTGGCTGCCCAAAAGCCCCCGGCTGTTTTTGAAGGTGACTTCCAGCACGGCAAGGCCATGCCATTTGACCGCCACCACCGAGACCGGCTCTGGGCTGAGGCCAACAATGCCGCAGCCGACAGTTATTTTTTCAAGTTGAGCCATGCCACCCCTGGCGCCGCTCGCGCCGGTCGGCCAGGTAATAGACCAGGACGGCCCCGGCCATTTTACTGAGGGTCATCATCACCACCGAGGGCAGGGAAAAAATGCCCACCAGGCTGAGAAAGACGGCGCTGTCCACCGGGGTGCCGAGAGCGCTGGAGAGGAGGACGCGCTGGGTAAAGGGGCGGCCGGTGAAGGTAAAGACAGCCCAGTCGAGCAACTCGCCGGTCAGAAAGGCGCAGACGCTGGCCAGGGCGATGGCCGGCGTGGCCATAAACCAACTGATGAGGCCGCCGAGGAGCATGGCCGGCAGCACCTGGTGGCCGATTTCCCGCTGGGCGTAGTCGCGGATGATAAAGGTGAAACCCACCACCAGGGAGACCGGCGACCAGCGGTCGCCGCCCGGCAGGGTCAGCAGGGGCACCAGGTCAAAGGCGAAGTTGACCAGCACGATGGTGGCGATGTAGAGGAAAGCGTATTTCACGATATTTTAACTTTTTTATTCCTGCACCAGGCGTTCCGCAATCTGTTTAAAGCCCATGGCGTTGACGTTGGCCCGCAGCCATGCCACCAGATCGCCCCGGGACTCGTATTCATAACTTTCCAGCACTTTCATAGCCCTGTCCACCTCATCGATGTCAAAGCTCTGGCAGGCTTGCCTTAAAGCGGCCAGCACGGCCGCGTCCGGTTCCGCTTTTGGGGGTTTGGGGTTGGCTTCGCCGATTTCTCGCAGCAAAGCGGACAAGCCGGCGAGCAAAGTTTGAACCGCTTCGATAAAATCATTGTTTTCAGCCTCGACCAGGGCCCAGTCACCGGCTTTGGCCGCCAGCTCCAGGGCCTCGGCCCGCGACCCAACCGGCTCCGCGCCAATGCTGTTGCTGCTGCTTTTGATGCCATGCGCCACAATCGCGTAATTCGGCAGATCCTCCGGCCGGCATTCACGCAGCTGGTCGAGGAGGGGCGGCGTATTCAGCGCGAATGATTTTAAAACATCCAGATAGACATCTTCATCGCCGCCGAAACGGGCCAGGCCCTGATTAAAGTCCAGCCCATCAATAGCGAGTTTTTTCTCCAGCTCCTTATCGCGCACCCAGCGGTTGATAATCACATCCAGGCGCAAAATGTCGATCGGCTTGGGGAGAAAGGCCTGAAAGCCCTTTTGCAGGAACATATCCTCATTGCCGACAATGGCGTTGGCGGTCAGGGCGATGATGGGCACGGTTCGGGCGTAATCAGTCCCGATTTCCTCGCGGATGATGCGGGTGGCCTCCAGGCCGTCCATACCCGGCATCATGTGATCCATAAATACGGCGTTGTAGGTCACCTGGGCGTTGCGGATCAGGTCAATGGCCGCCGGGCCGCTGGAGACGCAATCTATTTTCATTCCATAGGGTTTCATCATGCCCCGGGCGACATCCAGATTGGTCGGCACATCATCAACCACCAGGATTCTGGCGTAAGGGATGCGCGCGCGCACCAGCAGCTTGGCGCTCCGGTCGCGCTTGTTCTCGGAATAATGAAAGTTTCTGAGGTCATCAGCGACTTCAGCGCCAATTGGGCCGCCGCTTCCCTGGCCCTGCCGGATGCGCACCGAAAATGTGCTGCCCTTCCCATATTCGCTTTGCACCGTGATCTGGCCGCCCATCATCTCCACCAAATTTTTGCAGATGGAAAGGCCCAGCCCCGTGCCGCCAATTTTGCGGTTGCTTTTGGTATCCACCTGGTTGTAGGCGGAGAATAACTTTTCCAAGTCCTCGGGGCGGATGCCCAGGCCGGTATCCGCAATGCTGGAAACCAGCCACACATCATCACCTTTCTGCTCGCCGGACACGCGCCAGTCAACCCGGCCCTCCCTCGTATATTTGAAAGCGTTGCTTAACAGATTGTTGAAAATCTGTTTGACCCGCAGCTCGTCCCCCACCAGCGCGCGCGGCAGGTTTTCGTCAATGTCCAGATGGAAGGTGATGGGCCTGGCGCCAATGCGCACGATATTCAGAGTGGCCGTATCGTTGATGAGGCTTGAAGTGTCGTATTCCACCGGGATGATCTCAAACTTTCCGGATTCTATTTTCGATATATCCAGAATATCGTTGATGAGACTGAGCAGCGTCACGCCCGAATTATAGATCTTTTCCAAATTATCCCGCGTGAGCCCGGCCAGCGCCTCGGAATCGAGCTCCAGCTCCGAGAGGCCGATAATCGCGTTGAGGGGGGTGCGCATTTCGTGGCTCATATTGGCCAGAAAATCAGACTTGGCTTCCGCGCTGGCGATGGCCTCATCCCGGGCCACAAAGAGATCGTGAGCCATTTCGTTGCGCCGTATGGCGTTGACAATCAAGAGGCCGCCGGAACGCAATAAATTTTCATCGTCGCTGGAAAAGATGCGTTCCCTGTGGCAGTCATCAAACACGACAAAGCCCCAAAAGCGCTCCTGAAACGACACCGGAATCACCAGAATGGAAATAATCCCCTGGGGCGACAGCTGGGCCTGCTCCGCCGGCGAAAAAGTGCGAACCAGGCCGTTAATGCACTGTCCGGTGGAAAGTTTTTCTTCCCACCCCGGGATGTTCAGGCTGTAAGAAACATCCTGGGTAATCTTCCGGCCGGCCTGCGGTTCCGCCCCCCCCGACCACTCGCATATTTGCGAGCAATACAGCTCTCCGTCCCGGGCGTGGTTTCGCCAAACGCGCATTCGATCCACTCCGGCGCACTGGGCTATTCTGTCCAGGCCTCTCCAGAGATCGCGCTCAAAATTGATTCTTTTCGAGGTCAGCAGCGTCGCGGCCGTGTCGTTGATGGCCAGCAGGAGTTTATCCTGCGTCTTAAGCGTCTCGGCCATCGCGTTGGTGGTTTTATACGGCCGTTCCAGAATCCGGGAAGCGAAAAAGGCGGCGATAATGCTCAAAAGCAGGCACACTATCCCCACCAGGTGCAGCCCGCCGCGCATATCTTCGAGGGGGCTTTCATCCAGAGGCGCGACCACGCCCAGCGACCAGCCGGCCCTTGAGCCCGTAATCGGCCGGTAGACGCAAAGCCGCTCTTTCCCATACATGGCGTATTTACCTGAGCCGGGCTGCCCGGCAATCATGCGGCTGGCGGTCTCGGCGATTTTTTGGTACCGGCGGTCAGTTTTCGCTCTTTCGATAGCGTTGTAGCGCTCCAGCGCCAGGTCGTGGGGGGCGTTGGCTATGACTGTGCCTTCCGCATCCAGAATAAATATATTGCCGGTTTGCCAAATAGTGAATTGCGAGACAATATCGCTGAAAAACCGGCCCGGAATCGTGGCCGACAGAACGCGCCCATCTTCAACCGGCACGCAGACATGGAAGACCAACTCCCGGATCTGATCCTCCCGGCTGGTGGAAATCACCATTTCTCCGGAGAAGGCCTTGCGCACATAAACGCTGTCGGCCAGGGCGGCCGGCGTGGGCGAGGGGCCATAGGCGGCCACGAGACCGCTGCGGTCAATCACCGTCAGCCCTACAAATTTTTCATAAGCTTCGGCCTGCTCCCGCAGAACCCTCTCAAGGTCGCCGGCGGAGGCTTCGTGAACACGCCGGGCCACGGCGGAGGCATCGGCCTTGAGCAGATCAATTTCCGTGGTGATCAGCCGGTCGGCGATTTCCGCCACTGCCGCCATATCGTTTTCAATGGTTTTTTCAAGATGACCCTGAACAAAGACCAGACCGGCTCCGATGCCGAATATAATGATGGGTATGGCGATGAGTATGATAGCCGAAGCAATTTTCGCGCGGATTACCATGGCGATCCATTCACTTATTTAGACCGCCGGGCCAGCTCCCGGTGGGCGATGTCCCGGCGGTGGTAGCTGTTTTTGAAATAGATGGAGCGCACCCGGTCATAGGCGATAAAAAGGGCCTGCTCCAGGGTGGCGTCTTTGGCGGCCACGGTGATGACCCGCCCGCCGCTGGTGACGATCTCCCGGTATTCATTGACCGCCGTGCCGGCGTGAAAGGCCAGGGAGGCGCCGACTACTGAGGGCACGCTCTCGGTGATGACCAGGCCAGTCTGATAGTCGCCGGGGTATCCGCCGGAGGCCATGACCACGCAGACCGCTGTTTCATCCGACCACTCAATGGTCTGGCCGGCCAGCCGCCTCTGGGCGCAGGCCAGCATGATCTCCACCAGGTCGGATTTTAATAGCGGCATCAGGACTTCTGTCTCCGGGTCGCCGAAGCGGGCGTTATACTCAATGACCACCGGCCCGCCGGCTGAGCCCGGGGGCGGCAGCATCAGCCCAAAGTAGAGGCAGCCGCGGTAGTCCAGGCCCTCGGCCTTTAAGCCTTCCAGAGTGGGCTGGATGATGGCGGCCTCCACCTGCCGGGCCACTTCCGGGGTATAGGCGGCCACTGGGCAATAGGCTCCCATGCCCCCGGTGTTGGGGCCGGTGTCGCCTTCGCCCAGCCGTTTGTGATCCTGCACCGGCAGCATGGGGACAATGATCTGGCCATCGGTGAAAGCCAGGAGACTGACTTCCTCGCCCTCAATAAAGTCTTCAATGACCACCTCCCGGCCGGCCGGGCCGAATCGGCCGGCCAGGGCCTCGCGCACGGCTTGTTTAGCCTCGGCCCGGCTCCCGGCCACGGTGACCCCCTTGCCCTGGGCCAGCCCGGCGGCCTTGACCACTTGGGGGCCTTCCGGCCGGTCATTCAGATAGGCCAGGGCCTCGTCCTGGGAGTTAAAAACCCGGTAGGCGGCCGTGGGCACCCCGTGGCGGGTCATAAAATCCTTGGCAAAGGGTTTGGAGCTTTCCAGCCGGGCCGCTGCGGCCCGGGGGCCGAAGACGGTCAGCCCGGCCTTTTCCATCTGGTCGGCCAGACCCAGGGCCAGGGGAACCTCCGGACCGATGACCGTGAGGCCGATGTTCCGTTCCAGAGCGAATTGGGTCAGGCCGTCCAGATCGTCCGCTTTCAGGGGCGTCAGGCTGGTCATAATCTCCAGGCCGGGGTTGCCCGGAGCCACAAAAATCTGGCCGGCCCGGGGGCTTTGGGCCAGTTTCCAGGCCAGGGCGTGTTCCCGGGCCCCGCCGCCCACCACCAATATTTTGATTTTTTCGGCTTCAGCCTTGACTCGATCCATCTTCAGATACCTGTTCAGCTCTTATTTGCTCGGCCAGCCGGCCGATAACCAGGGGCAGGAGCTGATGCTCCTCAGCCAGGATGCGGGCGCTCAATGATTCCACCGTATCGCCCTCCAGGAGGGGCACGGCCGTCTGGGCGATGATGCGCCCGCCATCCATGACTTCATTGACGAAATGGACAGTGCATCCTGAAATTTTGACCCCGTGGGCCAGGGCCTGCTGTTGGGCCGCCAGGCCGGGGAAAGATGGGAGCAGAGCCGGGTGAACATTGATGATCCGGCCCGGGAAACGGTCGATGAGCGTCGGGCCGATCAGGCGCATAAAGCCGGCCAGAACCACCAGTTCCACCCCGCGCTGCTCCAGCTCGGCGGCCACCCGGGCCTCGAAAGATTCCTGGTTGGCGAAAGACCGCCTTTGGATAGCCAGAGCCGGGATGGCCTGGTCAGCGGCCAGGCGCAGGGCCGGAGCGTTGGGCTGGTCGCTGATGACCACCCGCACCTGGGCGGCCAGACGCCCGGCTTTGATCTGGTCTAAAATGGCCGCCAGATTGCTGCCCCGGCCGGAAACCAGAACGCCCAGGGCCAGGGGGGGGCCGGTCATTCGGTGACCCCTTCGAGGATGGTTCGGCGCTGGCCGGCTTCCAGTCGGCCGATGATCCGGGCGTCTTCACCGGCCGCCCGGAGGGCGGCCGCCAGCGCGTCCGCCTCAGCCGGGGGGGCTATCAGGGCCAGGCCCAAGCCCATGTTGAAAGTGCGGAACATCTCGGCCTCAGCCACCTGGCCCCAGCGCTGGAGCAGCCTGAAAATGGGCGGGATGGCCCAGGCGGTCGGGTCAATCCGCAGGGCCAGGCCGCCCGGCAGGGCCCGGGGCAGGTTTTCCTGAAAACCGCCGCCGGTGATATGCACAATAGCCTTTATTTTAAAGCGGGCCAGGAGGGGCAGCACCAGCCGGGGATAGAGCCGGGTGGGTTTCAGCAACTCCTCGCCCAAGGGGCCGCCCAGCTCGTCAATGTAGTCAGTCACTTTGAAATTCATGCGCTCGAAACATATTTTGCGCACCAGGGAAAAGCCATTGGAGTGGAGGCCGCTGGAGGGCAGGCCCAGCACCACGTCGCCCGGAGCCAGATCCGGCGAGGGCAGCAGTCTGGCTTTCTCGGCCACCCCCACGCAGAAGCCGGCCAGATCGTATTCGCCGGGGGCGTAAAAGCCGGCCATTTCCGCCGTCTCGCCGCCGATCAGGGCGCAGCCCGACTCCCGGCAGCCGGCGGCCACCCCGCCCACCACCGCCGCCGCCTGGGCTGGATCCAGCCGGCCGACGGCCAGATAGTCCAGGAAAAAGAGGGGCTCGGCCCCCTGGGCCAGGACATCGTTGACGCACATGGCCACCACATCGCGGCCGATGGTGTCGTGCCTGTCCATCAAAAAGGCGATCTTGAGCTTGGTGCCCACCCCGTCCGTGCCCGAAACCAGGACGGGCTGCTCATAGCTGGCGGCGTTCAGGCTGAACAGGCCGCCAAAGCCCCCCAAGTCGCCCAGCACCTCCGGACGGTAGGTGGAGCGGACAGCCGATTTTATTTTTTCCACGGCCAGATTGCCGGCCTCGATATCCACCCCGGCCTCGCGGTAGGAGAGGGGTTTTTGAGTTTCGCTGGTCATGGCTCTTCCGGTCTCGGGTTTTCAGCCTCATCCACGGCCGTGGGGTATTCGCCGCTAAAACAGGCCGTGCACATGTTCTTTTCCCCGGGGTCGTCCACGGCGGCCATCAGGCCCGGACGGCTCAGGTAAAGAAGGCTGTCGGCCCCCAGAGCCTCTTTGATTTCCGCAGTACTCTTCAGGGCGGCGATGAGCTCGGCGCTCCTGGCTGTGTCAATGCCGTAAAAACAGGGGTCAGTGATGGGCGGGGAGGAAATGCAGAAATGAACTTCCCGGGCCCCGGCCTTGCGGAGCAGAGAAATCAGCCGGGCGCTGGTGGTGCCCCGGACAATGGAATCATCCACCAGCACCACCCGCCTGTCCGCCAGATTGGCCCGGATGGGATTGAGTTTCATGCTCACCGTGGCCTGGCGGGAGGCCTGGTCTGGCAGGATGAAAGTGCGGCCCACATAGCGGTTTTTGATCAAAGCTTCAATATAGGGCAGGCCGCTCTCAGCGGCAAAGCCCAGGGCGGCGGCAATGCCGGTATCGGGCACCGGGGCCACCAGGTCGGCCTGTCCGGTAAATTCGCGGGCCAGTTGGCGGCCCAGGCGGTAGCGGGCCTGCCAGACCGAAAGGCCGTCGATGACGCTGTCGGGCCGGGCGAAATAAATGTATTCAAAGACGCAGTGGGCCAGCCGGGGCCGGGTCTCAATAATCCGGGAGCGGACGCCGGAACGGTCGATGATCACCATTTCCCCGGGCGCCACATCGCGGATAAAATCGGCCCCGATGGCGTCGAGGGCGCAGGTCTCCGAAGCCAGAATATAGCCGCCGCCGGAAGTCCGGCCCAGGCAGAGCGGGCGGAAGCCATAGGGGTCGCGGACGCCGATGAGCCGGTCGCCGGTCATGATGGTCAGGCAGTAGGCCCCTTCCACCTGGCGCAGGCTTTCGGCAATCTTATCTTCCACAGTCTGGGCCTGGGAATAGACAATGAGGTTGAGCATGGCCTCGGTGTCAGTGGTGGTCTGGAAGGTGCAACCCTGCTGCTGCAGACGGTGGCGCACGGCCCGGGAGTTGGTCAGGTTGCCGTTGTGGGCCAGACAGATGAGGCCGCCGGAGAAAGAGGCCAGGATGGGCTGGATATTGGCGTAACTGCTGGAGCCGAAGGTGGAGTAGCGCACGTGGCCGATGGCCGCGTGGCCGGGCAGGGTGGGGGCCCGGTCTTTAAAGGCCTCCCGAATCAGGCCCATGCCCTTTTCCAGATCAATGTGCAGGCCATCGGTCACGGCCAGGCCGGCGCTCTCCTGGCCTCGGTGCTGCAGGGCGAAGAGGGCCAGGTAGCCAAGACTGGTCACCGGCTCCCCCGGCGCCCAGAGACCGACTACGCCGCACTCTTCCCTCCAGCCGCTCTCCAGTTCCGGGTGGGTCATGAGCTCTCCGTTTCCGTGGTTGACAGCTGCACCAGCCTGGCCAGAGTATTCTGATAGAGATCGCTCAATTCCGCCAGAGGGGCCTCCAAGCTCTGACCATTGACCGTCAGGCGCAAAAGCCGGCCGCCCACTACCCCTAAAAGGGTGAGGATCAGGCGGCGTTCCGCAGCCAGGGCTTCCAGGTCTTTCCGTTGGGCCGGGTTCAGCGACAGCACCACCCGCGACTGGCTCTCGCCAAAGAGGGCGGCGGCCACCGAGGTGTCGGTGACCCAGTCCAGGCTGGCCCCCAGGTTCCCGGCCAGAGCTGACTCGGCCAGGGCCACGGCCAGGCCGCCCTCGGCGCAGTCGTGGGCTGAGGCCAGCAGTTTCCCGGCGGCGGCGGCCACCAGGAAGTCGTTTAGCCGCCTGGCTTCCGGCAGATCAATGGCCGGCACCGGGCCTTCGTCGCGGCCGGTCACCAGGAAATGGGCCGCGCTGGCCCCCAGTTCCTCGCCGGTCCGGCCAATCAGCATCACCAGGTCGCCCTCCTGTTGGAAACCAATGGTCAGCCGGTTTTCAATATCGGGCAGGAGCCCGACCAGGCCGATGGTCGGGGTGGGCGGGATGGGTTGACCGTTGTATTCGTTGTAAAAGCTGACGTTGCCGCCGGTCACCGGGGTGTCCAGCTCCCGGGCGGCGGCGGCCAGACCATCGGTGGCCTGGACAAATTGCCAGTAGATCTCCGGGTTTTCAGGGTTGCCGAAATTGAGGCAGTTGGTCAGGGCCAAGGGTTTGGCTCCGGTGCAGGCCACATTGCGGGCCGCCTCGGCCACGGCGATGGCCCCGCCCCGCCAGGGGTCAAGATAGACGTAGCGGCTGTTACAATCGCAGCTCAGGGACAGCCCCTTGCCGCCGGGCAGGCGCAGGATGGCCGCGTCCCCGCCGCCGGGCCGCACTACGGTTCGCAGACCGACCATGTGGTCATATTGCTCGTAAATCCAGCGCTTGGAGCAGATGTCCGGCCAGGCCAGCAATTTTTTCAGGAGGCCCAGCCGGTCAGGGTAGTCCCGGGTCGGGCTCAGGTCGGCTTTTTTTCGTTCAGCGAAATAGGCCGGCTCCGACCAGGGCCGGATATTGACGGGAGCCTCGTCCGTCAGCAGACCGGCCGGAACCGAGGCCAGCACTTCCTGGCCCCGCCTGACCGTGAAGCGGCCATCTCCGGTCACCTGGCCAATGGCGGCGGCCACCAGATCCCACTTGTCAAAAATTTTCTCAATGGCCTCGACCTTGGCCGGATCCACCACCAGGAGCATCCTCTCCTGGGATTCGGAGAGCATGATTTCCCAGGGCTTCAGTCCCTCTTCACGCAAGGGCACCCGGTCAATGTCAATGTAGAGGCCATTGCCGGCCCGACCGGCCATTTCCGAGGCCGAGGAAGTCAGCCCGGCCGCGCCCAGATCTTGAAGGCCGATGACCAGGTTATTTTCCAGAATCTCCAGGGTGGCCTCCAGCAGGAGTTTTTCCATGAAGGGGTCGCCCACCTGGACATTGGGCCGCTTGTCAGGGTCGGCGTCGCTCAGTTCCTCGGAGGCGAAGCTGGCTCCCTTGATGCCGTCGCGGCCGGTGCGGGCACCGACCACCATGACGATGTTGCCCACGCCGGTGGCCGAGCCCTTAAAGATTTTATCCTCGGCCACCAGCCCGACGGACATGGCGTTGACCAGGGGGTTGCCCTGATAGGCCGGGTGGAAGGAGACCTCGCCGGCCACGGTGGGGATGCCCATGCAGTTGCCGTAACCGGCGATGCCGGCCACCACCCCGGCCAAAAGGCGGCGGGTGCGGTTGTTGTCGAGGAGGCCGAAGCGGAGGCTGTTCAGTGAGGCAATGGGCCGGGCACCCATGGCGAAGATGTCGCGGATAATGCCGCCCACGCCGGTGGCCGCGCCCTGATAGGGCTCAATGGCCGAGGGGTGGTTGTGGCTCTCCATTTTAAAGGCCACCCCCAGGCCGTCGCCCACCGAGACCACTCCGGCGTTTTCCCCGGGGCCCTGAATAACCTGGGGCCCGGTGGTGGGAAACTTTTTGAGCTGGGCCCGGGAGTTCTTATAACTGCAATGTTCCGACCACATGACCCCGAAGAGCGCCAGTTCCTCGTAATTGGGCTCCCGCTTCATCAGGGCGACGATGCGCTCATATTCAGTCCTGGTCAGGCCGTGTTCCCGCCAGGGGGCGTCGACTGCGCTCATGGCCTGAGACCTCCCGCCACCGCTTGAAAAATGGATTGGAACATGATTCGCCCGTCCTCGCCCCCCAGAATTTTTTCCGCCCGTCTCTCCGGGTGGGGCATGAGCCCCAGCACATTGCCCTGGTCATTGATAATGCCGGCGATATTGTCAAGGGAGCCGTTGGGGGCGCTGTCCCCGGCCACCAGGCCGTCGGGCCGGCAATAGCGCAGGACAATCCGGTCATTGTCCTGCAGCTTTTTCAGCCCGGCCGGGTTAATGGTATAGCCGCCTTCGCCGTGGGCGATGGGGTAGCTCACCACCTGGCCGGCCCGGTAGCCGGAGGTGAAATCAGTGCGGTTATTTTCCACCTTAAGCCAGGCGTCCCGGCAGATGAAGAGCAGATCGCGGTTGCGGATCAGGGCACCCGGGAGCAGCCGGGCCTCGGTCAGAATTTGAAACCCGTTGCAGATGCCGATGAGGCGGCGGCCGGCGGCGGCCAGGCGGATGACCTCGCTCATCACCGGGCTGTAGCGGGCAATGGCCCCGCAGCGCAGGTAGTCGCCAAAGGAAAAGCCCCCGGGCAGGATGATCAGGTCATAGTCCGGCAGGCTTGACTCCTTGTGCCAGACCAGGTCGGCCGCCTGGCCGGTGGCCGCCTCCCAGCCCAGGGCGCAGTCGCGGTCGCAGTTGGAGCCGGGGAAGACAATGACTGCGGCCGTGGCCCGGCGGCTCATGAGCAGGGCTCCACCCGGACGGTGTAATTTTCCATGACCGGGTTGGCCAGCAGCTGGTCGGCCCACCGGGCCGCCTGATCTTCAACGGTTTTCTGATCCGGCCCTTCCAGCACCAGCTCCACGACTTTGCCGATGCGCACTGATTGCAGGCCGGAGCGCCCGTGGGACTTGAGGGCCCGCTCCACGGCCGCGCCCTGGGGGTCAAGCACGCTCTTTTTGAGCATGACCGTGACAATGGCTTTGAATTTCATATAATCAGCCCTTAATCCGTTTATACATTTCCTGATAGGCTTCCTCCACCTGGCCGAGGTCGCGGCGGAAGCGATCTTTATCCAGTTTTTCCCTGGTGGCCTCGTCCCAGAAGCGGCAGGTGTCGGGCGATATTTCATCGCCGAGGAGAATCCGGCCCTGGTGAAAGCCGAATTCCAGCTTGAAATCCACTAATATGGTCTGGCGGTCTTTGAGATAATCGCTCAAAATGCGGTTGATCTTCAGGCCGGCCTCCTCCAGATAATCCATGTCCCGGCTGGTGGCCGCCTCCAGGGCCAGGGCGTGGTAGCGGTTGATG
This sequence comes from Candidatus Adiutrix sp., assembly GCA_031261565.1. Taxonomy (GTDB): domain Bacteria; phylum Desulfobacterota; class Desulfarculia; order Adiutricales; family Adiutricaceae; genus Adiutrix. The sequence continues at coordinate 13,060 of JAISJK010000057.1, forward strand.
AGGGGGTCGCCCAGGGCGTCGTCTTTGTAGCAGAATTCAATGACCGGCTGGGGCAGGGCGCGGCCCTCCTCCCAACCCAGGCGCTTGGCCAGGCTGCCGGCGGCGATATTGCGGACAATGACTTCAATGGGGATAATTTTCAGTTTTTTGACCAGCATACCCCGGTCGTCAATTTTTTTTAGAAAGTGGGTGGGCACCCCATCTTTTTCCAAAAGCTCGAAAAAGAGAGTGGAAATGGCGTTGTTGAGCACGCCTTTGGAGTTGATGGTGCCCTTTTTTTCGCCGTTAAAGGCGGTGGCGTCGTCTTTATAATAGACCAGCACCTGGTCGGGATCGCTGGTGGCGAAAACCTGTTTGGCCTTGCCCTCATAGAGCATTTTACCCTTTTCCATTTTTTGTCCTTAATTTTTATCCTTTAAGTTTAGCTTGCAGGGCCGTCTGCCTGGCCCTGACCCCCTCGGCCTGGGCGGCCCGGAAATCGGCCAGCTTCCGGGCCAGATCCTGATCATTTAAGGCCAGGATAGCGGCCGCGAAAAGGGCCGCGTTTTTACCGCCGTCAATGGCCATGGTGGCCACGGGAATGCCCGGGGGCATCTGGACAATGCTCAGGAGGGCATCCACGCCTTTCAGCGGCCCGCCGGAAATGGGCACGCCGATGACCGGCAGAGTGGTGAAAGAGGCCACCACCCCCGGCAGGTGAGCGGCCAGCCCGGCGGCGGCGATGATGACCTCCACGCCCCGATCCCGGGCGGTGGTGACGAAATCTCGCACCGTCTCCGGGGTGCGATGGGCCGAGGCCACCAGCACTTCGGCTTCCAGGCCCAGTCCCCTAAGCTCTTTCCAGCCCGGCTCCAGAATCGGCCAATCCGAGTCACTGCCTATAATTATACTGACTTTTCCCATTCATAAAGTTTATGCCAGAGCGGCCCGGAAAGCAATAAAATTGTGGCTACCCGGAGAGGCCCTGGTGGGCGGCCACCCAGCGGGCCATTTTCCGCACCAGGGCCTCAGGGTCGGCCAGGGCCCTGGCCAAAGCGGGCCGATATTCTTCGCGCCAGCCGTTATTCAGGACATTAAGGGCGTTTAGTTTGAATTGCCAGGCATGTTCCGGCGGCACATACCAAAATTTCCGGCTCAGCTTCTCTCTCAGAAAGCCATAGTCAGCCTTCACGATTTTGACTGGCGACAAGTCATCGGCCAATTCGGCCAGCCCCGGAAACTCGTGCCCGCCCCGCCAGGCCCCCTGGTTGAAAGGGCAGGCTTCCTGACAGGCGTCGCAGCCAAACAGCCAGCCGCCGACCGAGGCGGCCAGGGGCTGGCTGGTCCAGTCAGTCCCCTCCCCAAAGCCGAAGCTGAGGCAGGCGGCGCAATGGCCGGGGCTCATCTGGTAGGGCTCCGCCAGAGAGGAAGTCGGGCAGGCGGCCCGGCACCGGTCGCATTTGGCCGGGCAGGGCTTGAGCTGGTTCGCCTCTCTGAGCTCCAGCTCCTGGTCAATGAGCCAGGCCTCCAGCCAAACCCAGGAGCCTTTTTCCGTGTAAAAAAAATTGTTCTGGCGAATCAGGCCCAGGCCGGCGGCCTGGGCCGCTTGGCGCAGGGCAATTACTCCGTAATCAATGTGGGCGGCGAAACGAATTCCGCAGGCCTCCAAATAGGCTTCCAGGGCCCGTCCGTTTAAATAATCCCGGCAGTCGGTCTGGCGGCGGCGATCAACCAGAAAGCTGCGGCCAATGAGCCCCGGCAGATGGGCGGGCAAATGGTAGTCCCCGTAAAAGCTGGCGCAGACAATTATGGATCTGGCCCAGGGGAATTGCTGGCGGGGAGTCGCCAGGCCGGCGAATCTCTCCAGAAAGCCACGGTCAGCCGGAAACTTCTCTATCCGCGCCCGCAGATATTGGCCATAGACAGCCAACTCGTCCACCGGAATAATGCCGCAGTGGTCATAATTTAACGACAGCGCCCGGTCTCTGATTTCCTGGGCGGCCCGTTGAGCTTGGAGTGTTTTCATTAAAGTATCCCGCAGTTTGGACTTGGTTCCTTAAAATATAGAGGCGGCCGGGTAAAATGTCAAATGGCGGAAATCGTAATTAATATAATTTATATCTAATTAAACTTTAATTAAACAAAATGATTGACATTGAGATTTATTTGGTGTATTTTGTCAGGCAGTAAGGTATTTTGGCCTGAACTGGAGGTAGCATCACTATGGTCAGAACTGTCTTGAGCTTTATTCTGGGCCTGGCCCTGAGCCTGATTGCGGTTTCGCCGGCGGTGGCCAAAGCCCCGGAGGCCGCCCAGAGCCCGGCAGTTAAAAATCAAGCCCCGGCGGCCAAGCCGGAGGGAAATATGATTACCATTATCGGCGAGCCGGAGACTCCGGCGCCGAAGAGCGCCCCCAAGTCCCAGCCGGTCGATGACGATGAAGAGTTGCTGGACAGTCTGTTCAACCCCCCGGAGCCCAAGGCCGTCAAAACTCTGCCGGCCGAAACCACCCTGACTCCAGCGGGCACGCCTCCGGTCACTTCCGTCCCGGCCGGACCGGGCGAGGCCCGAGCGGAAAAGTCCGCCCCGGCCCAACCCAAGAGAAGGGCGGCTCAGGCCCCTGACCGGCCCGCCCGCCGACAGATAAAAGCGGCCGCCACCCGGGCTGATTACGCCCCGGCCGGGCTGGATCTGAGCGACCCTGATAACCGCCGCTATGTTCTGGCCATGAGAAACTGGCAACGGGTCGGGGCTATCGGTTTCCGTCAGCCCGGGGGCCTTTTTCAGGCCGGCCGGGTAGTGCCCATTGACCAGGCTGTTATCCCCTCCGCCGGGCTCCGGCCCTGGCGGTGACCTTGACCACGAGAAAGATTAAGATGTGACTGAGATGAGCCTGCCCCACTGGGCTTTAGAGCAGCTTTACACTTTCGACAGCCAGCCCCTGGCCGCTGACCTGGCCGCGCTGGACGAAAAGACAGCCGCTTTCGCCCGGTGGCGGGCCAGCCTGGAGGCGGGTTCGCCCTCCCCGGAAAAATTTCGGGAACTGGTGACCGAGCTGGAGGATATCAGCCGGCTGGGTCACCGCCTGTCGGGTTTTGCCTCCCTGGCCTTTGCCCAGAATACGCAGGATCAGAAAGCTCAGGCTTTCATGGCCCAGGTCGATGAAAAAATGGCCGACCTGGGCAATGAGCTCCTCTTTTTTGAAATCTGGTGGAAAGAACTGGATGAGGCCCTGGCCGGGCCGCTCATGGCCGCCCGGCCTGATTACGCCTACTGGCTGCAGCGCACCCGGTCTTTCCGGCCCCACACCCTGGCCGAGGCTGAGGAGCGGGTGGTCAATCTGAAAAATGTCACCGGCCATGACGCGCTCATCGCCTTGTATGACTCCATGACCAACCGCTACCGCTACCGGACTGATTTTTTACCGGGCGGAGAGGGCCGGGAAGTGACCCGGGATGAGCTGATGGTCTATGTCCGCAGCGGCGACCCGGAAATTAGGGCCGGGGCCTATCAGGAGCTTTACCGCGTCTTCGGGCAGGATGGCCCGGTGCTGGGGCAGATTTACCAGACGGCTGTCCGCGACTGGCGCATTGAAAATATCCGTCTGCGCGGCTATGAGTCGCCGGCGGCCGTGCGCCACAAGGCCAATGACCTGAGCGCCACGGCCGTGGAGTCTCTTCTAGCTGCGGCCCGGGCCAACGCCCCGCTCTTTGGCGAGTTTTTCCGGCTCAAGGCCCGGGTGCTGGGGCTGGGCCGCTTGCGCCGCTATGACCTCTACGCCCCGCTGGTGGCCGACGCGGAAATTATGGATTTCGCCGCCGGCCGGGAGGAAGTGCTGGCCGCTTTTCAGTCATTCAGCCCCCGCTTTAAAGAGCTGGCCGACCAGGTTATGGCCCACAACCGCTTTTCAGCCCGGCCCGAAGCCGGCAAGCAGGGCGGGGCCTTTTGCTATTCCATGCTCCCGGCCGATACCCCCTGGGTGCTCATGACCTATAACGGCCGGCGGCAGGATCTATTCACCATGGCTCACGAGCTCGGCCACGCCATTCATTCCCAGCTGGCGGCCGATCACCATATTTTTCATTTTCACGCCACTCTGCCCCTGGCCGAGACCGCCTCGACTTTCGGCGAGATGCTGCTGGCTGACCGTCTGCTGAAGCGGGCGGGCTCGGCCCGGGAGCGGGCTGATTTGTTGTTTCACCTGTTGGATGATGCCTACGCGACTATCGGGCGGCAGGCCTTTTTCGCCCTGTTTGAAATATGCGCCCACGAGATGATCGAAAGCGGCGCGACCGTCGATGAGCTGGCCGAAACCTACCTTGAAACTCTTTCCACCCAATTTGGAGACTCGGTTGACCTGGCGGACGAATTCCGCTGGGAGTGGGTCTCCATTCCCCACATCTTCCACACTCCCTTCTACGTTTACGCCTACAGTTTCGGCCAGCTACTCGTTTACAGCCTCTGGCGCCAGTATCAGCTTGAAGGCCAGAGCTTCGCCCCCCGCCTGATCAATCTCCTGTCCAAAGGCGGCTCGGCCTCGCCGGAAACCATTCTGGCTGAAAGCGGCCTGGGGCCTTTAGACCGGGATTTCTGGCAGGGCGGGTTTGATCTGATCGGAGAAATGCTGGGCGATTTGAAGGCGGCTCTCTGATGAGGCCGAAGCGGCTGAAGGTTCAGCCCCGAGCCCTGGCGGCGCAGAAGGGGCAACTGGCCGCCACTCCATAACTTCAATGCATTGTCCAGCTTCATCTATACTGAAGCATTTATACATGAACCTATGAAATAATTTTGACTGAAAACAATGCTGAATTATCTGTGGTCACAAAAATTTTGCTGAATTACAGATTAATTATATGAATTAATAGAGGTTAAAGTATGCGTTACGACAAAT
>JAISJK010000058.1 GCA_031261565.1 Candidatus Adiutrix sp.
CTCAACTTGTAGCCTTAATTCGGGTTAGATTCAGCTTTCTTTTGGTTGTCGATCCGTTGCACTTTGCTCTTGCATGCGCATCAGTAATATGGCATTATTGACCCAGCGTGAACGGTTACACTAAATCCAAGGGGGCTTTCCCCCATGATGAGGCAGTATTTAAAATATTCTGGCTAGCGTTACGCAATATTAGTAAAAGATGGACAATGCCCTTAAAAGATTGGAAATCTGCGCTGAACCGTTTCGCTGTGATGTTCGAGGAGAGAATTGCGGTCTAACCGGAGCCGTCACAGCCCTTGCCCTTGCGAGATCCTTGGTGTCTCGCGCAAGGGCAGCGCCGGCTCCTGGAGCATAGCAGGATGGAAATAGCCGTTTACACAAAATTCTTTACACTACCGAAATTGTCGCTCTTTCTGGGCATGATCTATTTGGAACTCCCAAGCCCGAGCGCCTCATCCAGCTCGTCATCAACATCGCTACTAACCCCGGCGATCTCCAATAATAGTTTTGATTGTCAAGCTCTTCAGCATGACAGGGGGAGAATATGCTTTTTTATTTCGTAATTTTTATCGTTATTGGGTTTGTTCTTGGGGCTATGCAAAAAAATGTTAAAATAGCTTCTGTTATAATTATTGCTATTTCATTGTGTTGGGCAGTCGTTTTTGGCGCTTGGGCATTGGCTGCGTTCGTAGAATTGATATTCGGGTATGCCCTTGCAAAATATCTCGCAAAAGATAAGGAACAGATTGAAGCTACTCAGAGTGTAGAGCAGGTTGATAAAAGAAGCGATGTCCTCATTCGGGATGAAGTTACCCGGGAACGCCAAAAATCGAATGGCGTTAATGCTATTTTAGATAAGGTCGGCTCACTCAGTGTAGATGAGCTCACGCGTGAACTCCAAAATGAGTCACAGCGATCTTGCTTGAATGAAATTAAAGCCCTGCTGGAAATGCCTGAATCCTTAAGGACACCCCGGCATTTTCGGGCTTTGACTTTTGCTTGTGCGAATACTTTTGGTGAGCCCATTTGTGAAGTGCCTGACGAGCTAGCGGCGGGGTTTTATCACGCTCTTGTTCACGAAAGCGGCTTAAACCTTAAACATGTACCAGATGCGCTCAAAACAACAGAGCTTTGCCTAGTGGCAGTCCAAGACACCAATATGGTGCTGAAGTATGTGCCGGAAAATGTTAAAACACCTGAATTTTGCCTTGCTGTTGTTAGTATGCATGGTTCTGCGCTTTCGATAGTGCCTGAAGCTCTAAAAACTCGTGAGCTTTGCCTTAGTGCGGTTGAAAATGCCAAGTATTTCGGTTCACCGCTTCAGTTCGTGCCTATCCGGCTTAAAACCCCAGAAATGTGTTTTGTCGCTGTCCAAGAGTGCGCTGACGCGCTCAAGTATGTTCCTGATAGGTTGAAAACGCCGGAATTTTGCTTAACCGCCGTGAAGTTTCATGGCTCGGCGCTTGAGCATGTACCTGATAAAATAAAGTCTCCTGAGCTTTGCCTTGCTGCTATCGAGCAAAGCGGCTCAGCGCTCGAGTTTGTTCCTGAAAAGATTAAGACAGCGAAGTTCTGCTTAGCGGCTATTCAGGAAAGCCCTTCGGCACTTGAGTATGTGCCGGACACGCTGAAAACAACTGAGTTATGCTTAGCGGCAATTAGCGATGCGGGGCATTGGGATAATGAACTTGTTTTTGGGCATATTCCAGCATATTTGAAAACTCCAGAGTTTTTTATTGCCGCTGTTAAGCAAAATGGGAGCGTACTGAAATTTATTTCAGATGAGTTTAAGACGGCAGACTTATGTAAATTGGCCGTTCAACAAAGTGGTCATGCGTTACAATATGTGCCGACGGCATTGAGAAAACCTGAACTCATCATTGAAGCTGTTCAAGAAGATCCGTCCACGCTTTCTCTCATTAGAGAGGAACACAAAACTTTTGAGCTTTGCCTTGCCGCTGTCGAAATGAAGGGAGCGGCACTTGAATATGTGCCAGACGCTTTGAAAACGTATGAACTTTGCCTCGCTGTTGTTCAACAATCCGGCTACGCGCTTGAGTATGTACCAGAAAAGCTCAGAACTCCCGAACTCTGTCTTGAAGCTATTCGTGCTGATAGTCCTTCATTTGGCAGTGCGCTTGAACATGTACCAAGCAAATACAAAACCTTTAAGCTTTGCCTAAAGGCTGTTCAACAATGTGGCTGGAATCTTCAGTATGTGCCTGATAAATTCAAAGCACCCCAATTGTGCCTGGCGGCAGTGCAACAAAAAGGCTGCTCGCTACAATATGTGCCGGACAAATTCAGAACTGCGGAGCTATGCCTTGCCGCAGTGATAGAAAACGAACACGCTATCGAGCATGTTCCTGGAGATCTGCAAGGATCAGTCCTTCAACTTGTCGCTTCTCAATCTTTTGATAATGACTCTGATGAAGATTCGGATGAATTTATAGCCTTTGAGTTCGATGAATCTGAAGATATCGTGGCCTTACAGGATTACGAGTCTCTGTTTGTGTCCAAACCCCTGAAAACATATGAGCAATGCCTGTCTGCTGTTCAAAAAGATGGTTGGCAACTTGAGCGTGTGCCACCCGAATTTATAACGCAAGAATTGTGCCTTGAAGCTGTCAAGCAAAATGGTTGGGCGCTCCAATTTGTACCTGATAAGTACAAATCCTCAGAGATTTGCCTTGTAGCAATTAATGAAGAAAGCCGCGCGGTTGAATATTTGCCGGAGGAATTAAAAAAACTACGGACTCACGATTTGTCGGAAAGGGTGTTCGCTAATATAAACTACGATTTTAATGAATATATTGCAGAGGATGCCTCGTCTGGCAAGCGAGAACCTCAACCGAACGATCATGCCACAAATCAGCACAATAGCACCCATGCTCAAATACAACACAGCAACCGAACTGCAAAGGCTGTCACTCCATTAGAAAGGGCTATAGAAAATAGCGGGGTAAAATATATTGTCCATTTTACGCAAGAGTCGAATATTGACTCAATAGTTCAATACGGATTAGTGCCTAAAGATATGTTTTCAGAATTTGCTATATCTGGAGCCTGCAATGATAGTCTTCGTCTTGACTCAAGAGAGGATGCCAGCTGCTTTTCAATCGGATTCCCCAACAGCTTAATGTTTTACAAGTATCGCAAAATAACAGAACCACAGGGGATTGAATGGGCAGTATTCGTTTTAAATAAAAAAGTGCTGACTGATAAGGATTGTCTATTTTGTTTTACAAATGCTGCCAGCAGTTCTATTCGGCAACTTAATGTAAATGATCTCAGAGGGGTTAGCGCGTTCAATAGGCTATACACTGACGCCGAAGAAGGGCCTACTCGAAAAGAACTTGGATTGCCAAATGACTGGCCAACAGACGTGCAAGCCGAAGTGCTAGTCAAAGGAGTTGTTGAGCCAAGATATATACTTGGAATTATGTTTGACAAAGAAGAATTAATGGCGAAATACAAATTGAAATACCCATATCTGGACATACGCGCCAACAAATTCTTCTATAATACACGGGACTACTCCCTTCGGGGGACATAAAATGGCAATAAGACCTACATACCTTGTTAGTGTTAATGAAATACCCTTAGTAAAAGTTGAAGATTTTGAATTTAAATGGCACCCTGGACTTTCTGTGTCACAAAAGCAAAAATCCATTGATGAACTCCACAGCGCTATACTAAAAATACATCCTGACAGGAAAATACTGGAAGTATCAAGCAAGTCAAGAATAGTGCTTGGAACACTGTTGAGTGCTTTTAACTTAACATTTAGTACGAAGAAATATAAAAAAACAATCAGCGTAGAAACAGCATTTCAAAGCAGCAAAGTGTTCACCAATGGTGGTCCGTATTATGACTTGCTTGATAAAACATCAGCAGAAGCAAAAAAAGATTTGCGAATAAAAAATTCCGGTAATCTCACACATTTTATTTTTTTTAATGAACAATGGAGCATAAATCCACCAACAGCATTTTATGATTGGCTATACATGAACGCACTCAATCAACACAGAAATATAGTTGAAGAGGTGCTTCAGTATAATTGTTTCACTGATATTGAATTTAATCCAGAAAAATCTATAAATTGCCAAGCGCACTCTGTGGCACTGTTTGTATCTTTGCATAGAAAAAATATGCTCGCAGAGGCGTTAAGTTCTAAAGAAAAATATATTGACACCATATGCAAATTTAATAACTCAATCACGCCCAGTACTGCTAAGATTCAAAGCACATCTCGACAGTGTTCATTGCTGTAATTTTCTATTTTTATAATGTGAAAGCGCAACAGGAATAAGCTAGAATGAGAAACGGTATTCAGCATCAAAATTTATTCTCCGAAGTTTCAGCCCTCATTGAGCAGTCCAGAAGCATGGTTGCAGTTCAAGCCAACTCCACCTTGACTCTGCTCTTCTGGAAAATCGGACAACGCATTAACGAAAATGTTCTGCAAAACAAACGGGCAGACTACGGCAAACAAATTGTCGTTACGCTGTCGCGGCAATTGACGGAGAAGTATGGCCGGAATTTTGAAGAGAAAAATCTTCGACGTATGCTCCAGTTTGCCGAACAATTTCAGGATGATGAAATTGTCGCTACGCTGTCACGACAATTGAGCTGGTCTCATTTTCTCACACTGATTCCGTTAAAATCGCAAGAGGCAAAGCTTTTCTATGCGCGACAGGCTGCCGCCGGGCAACTTGGCGTCCGCGATTTGCGCCAGCTTATTGCCCGGAAGGCTTTTGAGCGCACAGCCATTGCCGATACTCAGGTTACGCCGGACTCGCCCGTGCCGCCCGGAGCCTTCAAAGACCCCTATCTCTTTGATTTCCTTGGCCTGAAAGATGACTATCTGGAAAACGATCTGGAAGCGGCTATTTTGCGCGAGCTGGAGCGTTTTATCCTGGAGTTCGGCAAGGGGTTCACCTTTGTGGAACGGCAAAAGCGCATGATTATTGATGGGGAAGACTTTTACCTGGACTTGCTCTTTTATCACCGCATCCTTAAACGCCTTGTGGCCGTTGAGTTGAAGTTGGGTAAATTCCAGGCCAAGGACAAGGGGCAAGTAGAGCTATATCTGAAATGGCTGGATCGCTACGAGCGGCAGGAAGGCGAGAACGCGCCCATCGGCCTCATTCTCTGCGCCGCTGGTAGCCGTGAACAGGTAGAGCTTCTGGAAATGCACAAAGACGGCATCGTACTGGCTGAATACTGGACGGATTTGCCGCCGAAAAAGGAATTTGAGCGTAAAATCCATACGTTGTTGCTGGAAGCGCAAGAGCGGCAAGCAAGGCGGCAGCTATTGGGCAGTAGCGCCAGTGCTGCCAAACAGATTGGCGATTAAAATACGAGGTAGTGGGCATATGAGGAGCGGTTCAATTCCCCGCGAGGGGGATTGCCGTTGCCTTGCTGATGTGTATTAGGTTTCGCGTAGAAAATAAAAATTAAAAAATATACTTCATAAAATAAGCATGTTACTTTAATTACTTGAATCCCCTTGGGGACGCCAAATGATTACAGCATGTTACGTCAAAAACGACAGGGCGGATTCAGCGCGGCCCAGATCAGGATGGCTCTGGTTCAGATCGTGGCCCCGCCCAAGGTTGGCCAGGAAGCCCCTACCATCAACAATCTTCACCCCGCTCAGGCTGCGACCGTGGATCAAATGCTGGCACTGGTGGAAGCCGGGGCCGGGGCGGACATTGCCGGGGTCAGGGGCAGCGCCTAAGGCGTCCTCAACGCAGTGACGGAATTCACGGATCACTTTTGCCACTATCGCGGCGGCAAGTCCCTCAAGGCTGACGAATCCAGATTCGAAAACATTTTGATGAGGAATGCCCGCGATTTCAAACAGGCCGCCTTCAACTATTTGCTCGATATGGCCGCCTAAGCGGCGAGGCTTTCGCCATCCAAAAGGCCGCTTCGGCATCAGGCCGTTATCAGCGGAACAACGCTCAACTATCTCTCCAAGAAGACAAAAGTGGTCAGCGCAAAAAGCGGCACCAGAATACCCACTGACCAGACCATATAGCCGAAGAAACTGGGCATGGCCACTCCCTGCTCTACGGCTATGGAGCGAACCATAAAATTGGGGGCGTTGCCAATGTAGGTATTGGCCCCCATAAAGACCGCCCCGGCGCTGATGGCCGTCAGGGTATGGGCGGCCGTCATCAGGGCCTGGGCATCGCCGCCGGCCATATTGAAAAAAACCAGATAGGTCGGGGCATTGTCCAGAAAGCTGGAGAGGGCCCCGGTCAGCCAGAAATACATATAGTTGACCGGCTGGCCGTCCGGGCCGGAGGCCAGGGCCACCAGATCGCGCAGAGCCCCGTGGGGGCCGGCCTTTAAAATGGCGATGGCCGGGGCCATGGTGATGAAGATGCCGGCGAAGAGCTTGGCCACCTCAACAATGGGCTCCCAGGTAAAGTCGTTGCCCCGCCTGATGGCACCGGGGGTGAGCAGCAGCGACAGCCCGGCCAGCCCCAGAAGGGCCAGGTCGCGCACCAGGTTGGGCAATTCCAGCTCAAGTCCTGTCCAGACCGGAAAGCTGACCTCGCTTTTCCACAGGCCACTGATGAGCACCATGACCACCACCCCGGCCAGGAGCGCAAAGTTGACTTTGCCAAGGAAACCGAAAGGCTCCTGCGGGCCGGCCTGGTTTGGCCGGGGGCGGCCTTCCCGGCGGTAAAGCGCCGTGTCGAGGATGAAGAAAATCCCCAAAAGCAGGGCGGCCATGAACAGAGTCAGGGGCCACAGGTGGGCGGTGGTCCAGAAAAAGGAGACCCCCTTTAAAAAGCCCAGAAACAGGGGTGGGTCGCCCAGCGGGGTCAGGGAGCCTCCGATATTGGCCACCAGAAAAATAAAAAAGACGACTTGGTGAACCCGGTAGCGCCGGTGGGCGTTGGCCCGGAGGAGCGGCCGGATTAAGAGCATGGCCGCCCCGGTGGTGCCCATCAGGCTGGCCAGAAAGGTACCGGCCAAAATCAGCAGGGTGTTAAGCCCGGGGGTGCCCACCAAGCTGCCGGTCAGGCGGATCCCCCCGGCAATGGTGAAGAGAGAAAGAAGCAGGATGAGGAAGGGCACATATTCCATCAGGATAGTATGGATAACCGTATAAGAGGTCACCTCCCCGCCGATGACCAGCCAGCAGGGCAGGACAAAAGAGACCGCCCAGCCCAGGGTTACCTTGCCGTAATGGTGGTGCCAGAAGCGGGGCGTCAGGAGGGGGCCCAGGGCGATGGACAGGAGAAGCCCGGCGAAAGGCAGGGCCCACCAGCCGGAAAGGGAAGATCCGTCAATGATGAGTTTTATGTGGGACAAAAGCCGCTCCTTTGATAGGTGTCGGTGGCGATCAGAATGTCGCGCTTCAGGGTGCGGTAATAATGGCTGGCCAGATTCTGGGCCTGCCGCCGGGTCTCGTCCAAATCCTCAAAATGCTGGTGAACCAGATTGACCACCTCGCCGTCAATGGCCTGGCCGGCCACCATCCGGTCGAGGACGGCCAGGGCCCCACTGCCGGACATGCCCGGCCGGTAAGGCCGGTCTTCAGTCAGGGCGGTCAGGACATCGGCCACCGCCGTCAGCCGCGATTCCAGGGGAATATCCTCAGCCGTCAGGCCATTGGGGTAGCCTTGGCCGTTGAGTTTTTCGTGATGCCAGGCTCCCCAGGGCGAGACCTGCTCAAAACCGGGGATAGCGGAGAGCACCTGCTGGCTGAGGAAGGCGTGGCGGCTGACGGCCTTAAACTCCTCAGGCTCTAATTTGCCCGGCTTTTCCAGGAGGTCAAGGGGGACGCCCACCTTGCCGATGTCGTGCAGCAGACCGGCGATGAAGATGACCTTCCGGTCACGCTCCGGCAGGCCGGCCAGCTCATGCAGGCGCCGCACCAGATGGGCCACGCCGCTGGTATGGGTGGCGGTGAAAGGGCTGCGGGCATCAATGACGTGGGAGAAGAGGAGACAAAAGATGGTGGCGTCCTCCGGCCCCAGCATGAATTCCGGCTGGGGCGGCAATTGGAGGCGGCTGGCTTTTTCCGTCAGATTATCAAAAAAACCGGGGGAGTCGCAAAGCTCCAGAGCGGCCGCCAGGCTTTCCTGGGAGTAGGTCTGGCCGGTCTGCCGGGCCTTTTTTAAAGCCGATTTCAGGGTAGCGGCGGCGTCCCCCCCGGAGTGCAGGTGCATATCAATCATATCGGCCAGGCCGACCAGGTGGCCGAAGCAGGCGGCCTCCCGATCCTCGTCCGGCACGGTGTCAATGGCCCGCCAGCTGATGTGGTGGTAGCGGATTATTTTGGCCTCCAGCCGCAACAAATAGCAGGAGCGCAACAGAGTCCAGCCGGCCAGGCTGTGGCGGCTCATATCCTGTTCAAAAAAAAGGCTGTCGGAGGTTTCCTGGAGAGGGATGACCCCGACATCGTGGAGCATGGCCGCCATAACCACCCGGCTGCAGGTCAGGCGATCCATATGCAGACGGCCGCAAACCTGATCAGTGATCAGGGCCACCCGCTGGTGATGATTGGCCAGAGTGGTGTTGACCAGATCCACGACCTCGGAAAAACCACGAATCAAATCAAACATATTAAGTAGCTGCAATACTGCCTCCCGCCGGTTGATATTTCACTGCTGATACAGTTCCGCCCGGGGAATGATCCGGCCAATGCCGGGCTTGATGGCCGAAAGGCCCCGATCCAGATCATCGACCCGGAAAATCATGATAGCCACCGCCTGCTGATGGCTAAAAAAGGCATACATGTATTCCACGCTGACGCCGGCCGCCTGAAAGGCGATTAATATCTCGCCCAATCCCCCCGGCCGGTCAGGCACTTCCACCGCCAGCACCTCGGTCACCTGGGCGGAAAAGCCCTGCTCGCTCAGCGCTCGCCGGCCGTCTTCCGGCCGGTCGACGATGAGCCGCAGCACGCCGTATTCCATTGTGTCGGCCAGGGACAGAGCCCGGATATTGATATTGTTTTTGGCCAGGGCCGTAGCCACCTCGGCCAGCCGGCCGGGCTTGTTTTCAATAAATATTGATAACTGCTCAACTTTCATGGGACACCTCACATTTTATCGCCGCGTTTATCAATGACCCGCTGAGCCTTGCCCTCGCTCCGGGCCAGGACGCGGGGCTCCACCAGCCGGATTTCAGCGGTTATGCCGAGAAATTCCTTAATCCGATGGCCCAGTTGACGAGTCATCTGCTGCAGATGCCGCACTTCGCCGCCGGCCGGAAAATTATCGGCCAGTTCCACGGCCACGACCATCTGGTCAAGGTTATCCACCCGGTCAACCGTGATCTGGTAATTGGGCGACAGGCCCTCGGTTTCCACCAGGACAGCTTCAATCTGCGAGGGATAGACATTGACCCCGCGAATAATCAGCATATCATCGGAGCGGCCCGTCAGCCGGCCTATCCGCCGGTGAGTGCGGCCGCAGCGACAGGGCGTCGGATCCAGCCTGGTGATGTCGCGGGTGCGGTAGCGCACCAGGGGCACGGCCTCTTTGGTCAGGGTGGTCAGCACCAGCTCGCCCTCTTCGCCGTAGGGCAACACCCGGCCCGTGGCCGGGTCAATGATTTCCGGCAGGAAGTGGTCTTCAAAGACGTGCAGGCCGCACTTGGAATCCACGCACTCCATGGCCACGCCCGGCCCCATGATTTCCGAGAGGCCATAGACGTTCATGGCGTTGATGCCCATCCGGCTCTCAATCGTCCGGCGCATTTCCTCCGACCAGGGCTCGGCCCCGAAGACGCCTGTTTTCAGAGACATGACTGATTTGTCACGGAAATCCAGGCCCTCTTCCAGGGCCGCCTCGTGCAGATGCAGGGCGTAGGAGGGGGTGCAGCAGAGCACGGTGGCCCCGAAATCGCGCATGAACTGCACCTGGCGGCGGGTGGCACCGCTGGAGGAAGGCACCACAGTGGCCCCGATGCGCTCGGCGCCGTAATGGGCGCCCAGACCGCCGGTGAAGAGGCCATAGCCATAGGCCACGTGAATCAGGTCCTGCCGGCTGGCCCCGGCGGCGGCCAGGGAGCGGGCCATCAGGTCGGCCCAGTTGTCAATGTCCCGCCGGGTATAGCCCACTACCGAGACCCGCCCGGTGGTGCCGCTGGAAGCGTGAAGGCGGACCACGTTATCCCGGGGCACGGCGAACAGGCCGTAGGGGTAGTGATCCCGCAGGTGCTGCTTTTCGGTGAAGGGCAGCCGCTCCAAATCTTTGAGGCTGCGGATCTGGTCGGGTTTGAGCCCCAGCTCATCGAATTTTTGGGCGTAAAAGGGCACATTGGCGTAAACCCGGCAGCACAGATCCTGGAGGCGGCGCAGTTGCAGGGCCTCCAGCTCATCGCGGGGCAGGGTTTCATTCTCCAGGTCAAAGATCATGATGTCATCCTCAAAATTAGCGTTTTAAGGCCAGCATGGCCAGAGGCGGTAAAGTCAGGTTGAGGCTCTGAGGCCGGCCGTGGGCGGCCAGAGGCTCGGTCTCCAGGCCCCCGCCCAGGCCCAGGTTGGATCCGGCGTAAAAAGCCGAGTCGGAATTCATAATTTCGCGCCAGAAACCGGGCCGGGGCACGCCCAGGCGATAGCCCGGGCGGGGCACCGGGGTGAAATTGAAAACGAAGAGGATCTCGTCTTCGGGGTCAAAGCCCCGGCGGATAAAGCTGACCACCGTGGCCTCCTGGTCGTGGAAATCAACCCATTCAAAACCCTGGCCGCTGCAATCCAGCTCATACAGGGCCGGTTCGCGGCGGTAGAGGCTGTTGAGATCGCGGGTATAGTTCTGGAGGCCGCGATGGTAGTCGCGGTATTGGTAGCCGGGGCTGAGGAGATCCCAGGAGAGCTGATCGTCATGGTTCCACTCGCCGATCTGGCCAAATTCACCGCCCATGAACAGGAGCTTTTTCCCCGGCTCGGCGAACATATAGCCCAAGAGGAGACGCAGATTGGCGCTTTTCTGCCAGTAATCACCTGGCATTTTATCCCACAGCGAGCGCTTGCCGTAAACCACCTCATCGTGGGACAGGGGCAGGCAGAAATTTTCATGGAAGGCGTAGAGCAGGGCGAAGGTCAGCCGCTCCATGTGATAACGGCGGTGGATGGGCTCTTTGGACATAAAGTCGAGCATATCGTGCATCCAGCCCATGTTCCACTTAAACATGAAACCCAGGCCGCCCAGGTGTACCGGCCGGGAGACGGCCGGAAAGGCCGTGGATTCCTCGGCGATGGTCAGGGCCCCGGGATAGAGCTCGTAAAGCTTGGTATTCAGCGTTTTGATGAATTCCAGAGTTTCCAGATTTTCCCGGCCGCCATACTGATTGGGGATCCAGTCGCCCGGTTCCCGGGAGTAGTCCAGATAGATCATGGAGGCCACCGCGTCCACCCGCAGGGCGTCGATATGATATTGATCCACCCAGAAGAGGGCGTTGGCCACCAGGAAATTTTTGACCTCGTTGCGGCCGTAGTTGAAAATCAGGGTGCCCCAGTCGCGGTGCTCCCCCTGGCGGGGGTCGGCGTGCTCGTAAAGATGGGTGCCGTCAAAATTCTCCAGGGCGTAGGCATCGCGGGGGAAATGGCCCGGCACCCAGTCAATGATCACCCCGAGGCCCGCCTGGTGGAGACAGTCAATGAGGTAACGCAGGTCGTCGGGCGAGCCGAAGCGGGAGGTGGCGGCATAGTAGCCGGTGACCTGGTAGCCCCAGGAGGCGTCAAAGGGGTGCTCGGCCAGGGGCATGAATTCGACCCAGTTGAAGCCCATATCCGTAAGGTAGGGCACCAGGCGGTCGGCCGCCTCCCGGTAGGTCAGCCACTCCCGCTCATGGTTTCTCATCCAGGAGCCTAGGTGGATTTCATAGATGCTCATGGGGCGGCTCAGGAAGTTTGATTTGGCCCGCCGGCTGATCCAATCCTGATCCCCCCACTGGTAGTTGTTCAGGTCGTAAACCACCGAGGCCGTCTTGGGCCGCTGCTCCATCTGGAAAGCCATGGGGTCGCTTTTAATCAGCAGGGCGCCGCTCTGGGTGAGGATTTCATATTTATAGAGGGTGCCCACCCTGGCGTGGGGAATGAACAGTTCCCAGACGCCGGAGGAACCCCGGGGCCGCAGATGGTGGCGGCGGCCATCCCAGAAATTGCCGTCGCCCACTAGGCTGACCTGCCGGGCCGAGGGAGCCCAGACAGCAAAGGCCACCCCTTTGACGCCCTGGTGGGTCAGGGGGTGAGCCCCGAGCTTGTGGTAAATCTGGTAGTGATTGCCCTGGTTCCACAGGAAGAGGTCATACTCGGACAAGACCGGGCCGAAACTGTAGGCGTCATAAAAAGTGGAGCGGCCGCCCGGCTCAAAGAGGGCTTCCAGGCGGTAGGGCTGAAAGTCATGGGGGCCGGCCTGGAAAGATTCAAAGAGGCCCTCGGGGTCGACCCGGGCCAGTTCCAGCCGGCCGGAGGGCAACAGGGCCGCCACCTGCCGGGCGCCGGGGATGTAGGCCCGGAAGACAGTGCCGGAGAGGCCGCCCTGCCTCGAGGGGTGGGTGCCGAGCACACTAAAGGGATCGGAAATTTGCCCGGCCATAAAGAGTTTAGCCTGTTTATCCATTCTGGTGCGCTCCTAGATAGATTGCCTTTTTTGCATTTTATCATATAATGGGCAAATAATGAATACCGCCTTAACTCTCGCCGCCGCCTTTGGTCTGGTTCTGCTCAACGGCTTCTTTGTGGCCGCTGAATTCGCCTTTGTCAAAGCCCGCTCCACCCGTCTGGAAGTCCTCTCCCGGGAGGGCGACCGGCGGGCCAAGGCCGCTCTTTTCGGCCGGGATCACCTGGAGGCCTATCTTTCAGTCTGCCAACTGGGCATAACCCTGGCTAGCCTGGGGCTGGGCTGGCTGGGCGAGCCGGCTGTGGGCGCCCTGCTCCGGCCTCTGTTTGGGCTGGCCGGCCTGGCCAGTTCCCCTCTGGCCTCCACCCTGTCGCTGGTCATCGGCTTCGCTGTCATCACTTTTGTCCACGTGGTTTTCGGCGAGCAGGCCCCCAAGACCATCTCCATCCGAGCCGCTGAAAGCGCCGTGCTGCTCCTGGCCTACCCCATGCGGTTTTGCTATTACCTGTTTCTGCCGGGGGTCAAAATCCTCAATTCAGCCTCGGCCCTGACCGTCCGCCTGGTGGGGGCCGGCCACCTCCAGACCAGCGAGGCCCACTCCACGGACGAGCTCAAAATCCTGATAGCCGAATCCAAGGCCGGCGGCCAACTGGACGCTGATGAAGAGCGCTTTGTCAACAATATCTTTAACCTTGATCGCCGCAGCGCCCGGGACATCATGATCCACCGCACCCGGGTCGATTCCCTGGCCACCACCGACACTGTGGGCCAGGCCATCAATCTGGTGCTGGAGAAAGGCCACACCCGCGTGCCGCTCTTTGCCGGGGACAAAGACAATGTGGTCGGCTTTCTCCACGCCAAAGACCTGCTGAACGAGCCCCCGGATAAGAGCCTGGACTCGCTGGCCCGCCCGGCCCTCTATATTTATGACCACCTGCCCATTGACGAGGTGCTGGAGCATATGCGGCGGAAAAACCAGCAGTTTGGCTTGGTCTGGGATGAATATGGCAGTTGGCAGGGGCTGATTACCATGGAGGATGTCATTGAGGCCATTGTCGGGGCCCTGCAGGATGAGTTTGACCACGAAACGCCCAAAGTCGTCCCCGGGCCGGAGGGTTCCTTCCTGGTGGACAGCACCGTCTCCCCGGATGAGTTAAAGGACTATCTGCCCCTGACCCTCGGCCCCGACGCCCAGGAGCATTACCACACCCTGGCCGCCCTGCTGGTGGAAAAATTCGGTGAAGTGCCCCGGGAGGGCGATTCCCTGGAGCTTTACGGCGCTCTTTTCACGATCCTGACCCTTGACAACCACACCATTTCCAAAATATCGGTGGCCCCCCTGGCTGCGGAAGTCAATCCTGATCCGGCCCCTCCAACTGAGCCAGATGCTGGTAATAGCGAACCCGCTTGAGGAAAACCCGGCGGCTGTAGTGGCGGCGGAAAAGCTCCCGCCAGGCCGGTGGGTGGTCTTCCTCTAAATTTTGGTCAGCCAAAGTGGCCAGGGCCGCCGGCAGAGCCCCCTCGTCCTGAAGCAGGGCCACGGCCGCCGCCGCCAGTTGGGCCTCCATGTTTCTGAAAGTCAGGCGGCTGGCCAGCTCGGCCCCGCCATAGGCGAGCCAGGCGGCCGCCCAGACCAGGGTGATGAGGGCCGGGCTGAAGGCCAGAGGGTAGCCCCACAACTGGACGCCCAGAGTGCTGATGAGGATGGAGCCCAGGGGAATGGCCACGGCCACGGCGCAGAGACGCAGGAGCAGGAATTTCAGCGTGGTCTTGACCAGGGCGCCGACGAGAGCGGTGACCACCATGACCGCCAGTTCCCGGGGGGTGAAGGCCACCAGATTTTTTTCCGGAATAATCAGGCGCCGGCTGGAGCCGAGCCCCTCCAGGCGGGGCGGCGTCAGCTCCGGATTAAAGCTGGTCGAGACCAGGATGGCCTGGTCAGACAGGCCGGTTTTGGTCGCCCAGTGGCGGATGCGCCTGACCAGATCGGCCTCCAGCTCGCCCTCTTGGAGGGGCCGCAACTGCTCCGGCCGCCAGAGACCGGGCCGGAAAGCGGCCAGGGCGGTCAGGGCCAGCCCCAGGCCCAGGGCCGACCAGGTCCAGACCGGCAGGCTCAGATAGACCAGCCCCAGAAAGAGCAGCGCCGAGACCAGGCCGAGAAGCAGCCCCCTCCGGAGATCAAGGGCGGCCAGCCGCCGGAAGCGCCGGGCGGGCGGCTGCGGGTCGAGGCCAAAGTCGGCCGCCAGTTTGGCCTGGCCGCTGACAAAAGGCAGGCGAAACAGGCCCACAAACAGCATCATCAGCCCAATGGCCGCAACGCCCCCGGCCGGGGCCCCCAGGGCCGCCGTCAGATAGTGGCCCATAAACCAGCCCAGGCCGGCCATCAGCAGGCCCAGGGCCATAAACTCAGACAGGCGCAGACCAACGGCCAGATTCAGTTTTAACAAGTTGTATATTTCCAGACGCTCGGTCTTATCGGCGATGGTGGTAAATTTTTTAAACATTCGCGCCTCGTTTTTGGATATAATTTCCAAAGATAGTATCACAGCGAGGCGGAAATATGGCTAAAAAAACCACTCAGAAACAGGACAGTCTGGAAAAACTGCTGCGCTATATTTTGGGGCTGCGCCCGGATGAATTCGGGCTGCACCCGGACGAAAATGGCTATGTGGCCGTCAAGGCCCTCCTGGCCGCCCTCCATGATGAGGAAGGCTGGCGCGGGGTGCGCGAGGGGCAGTTGGCCCTGCTGGCCAACCAGCCAGGCGATCAGGCCCTCCTGGAAATTGAGGGCCAGCAGGTTAGGCTCAAGCCCTCTCTGGCCAGTCTGCCGCCGGAACCGCCGGGGCCGGAGCAAATGCCCAAACTGCTCTATCTGCCCTTAAAGCCAGCGGCCTGGCCGGTCATCAGCGAGCGGGGCCTGACCCCCAAGCCCGGGGAGACCGTGGCCCGGCTCTGGTCGGATCAGGAGCTGGCCAGCCGGATCGCCCGCCGCTGGTCGCCGGCCCCGGTACTGGTCACTGTCCGGGCCATGGCCGCCCGCCAGGCCGGGGCCCAATTTGTGCCCTGGTCAGAGCTGCTCTGGCTGACCACGGAGGTGCCGGCCGCTTTCCTCACCGGCCCGCCCGTGCCCCCTAAAGCAGAAGAGCCGCCCCAGCGGCCGGCCAAAGACAAAAAGCCGGAACCGGCCGGCTCCTTTCACCTCGGTGCCCCGGAGCCGGAAGTGCATCGGGGCAAGACCAAGGGCAAACACGGCGATGCCCCCGACTGGAAAAACCAGGTGCGGCGCGACCGGCGTAGGGATCGGGAGGATTGAGGGGGGGGGTAGCTAAAACGGTTTGCGTTCCCTGATGTTCTTGAGTGGCCTTTGGCCTGGGGGCTTTCCTGCGCCCCTGCCTTTGACCTCAAACCTTTATTCGGTTTTGGTTTTCTCTTAAAAGCCACCCCGTTGGGCAGATAAACCGGCAGTTGCGAAATGCCTTCCAAAGATGTTTAACCCTGCCGCAATCACTCAATGCTCAATCTTGGCGAAAATGGACTTGACCGCCGCCGCCGCTTCCGGCGAATGGCTATAGACGCTCAGGCCCTGGCGGTCGGCCTCAATGATGGAATCGGCGAAGGGGATGAAGCCCAGGATTTCCAGGCCGGCCAGTGCTTTGGTGATGAATTCCTGGTCGCCCTTGTTCCGCACTTTGTTGCCCACCACCGACACCCGCTTAATGTGCAGATCGTTGGCCAGCTTGCGCACGGCCAGAGCCGTCTCAATGGATCTCTGCCCCGGCTCCACCACCACAATGAGCTGATCCACCCCGGTGGCCGTGGCCCGGCCCAGATGCTCCAGGCCGGCCTCCATATCCATGATGACCACCTCGTCCCGGGCCAGCACCAAGTGCATGATGATGTTTTTGAGCATGGTGCTCTCCGGGCAGATACAGCCCCCGCCTCCCTTTTTCACCCCCCCCAGGGTCATGAACTTGATGCCGTCCACCTCTTTGGCCAGGGTGTCCGGCAGGTCATCCACTTTAGGGTTGATGGTGAACATGGAGCCGTAGGTGCCGGGCTGGGAGCCGGTGCGCTCGGCCACCAGCTCGGTCATCTCGGAAATGGGCGTCACCCCGGCCAGATCCGGGTAACCCAGGGCCGCCGCCAGATTGGCGTCCGGGTCGGCGTCAATGGCCAGCACCTTTTTGCCGCTCTCTTTGAATAAATGGGCCAGAGTGGCCGAAAATGTGGTTTTGCCCACGCCGCCTTTGCCGGAAACCGCTATCTTCATTTTAACACCTCATCTTCATTTTTAATTATTGGGCAGGCCCCGGGACGCGCCCATCAGCCGATAGACCAGGGCCGAGCCCAGCCAGGAAATATCTTCGTTGGACAGGCAGGAGCCGATGACCCGGTCAAAGAGCACCTGGCCGGCGCTGTCAAATTCCTCGTCCTGGTGGTGGAGCAACACGATGATGTCCAGACCGGGCAGAACCCGGAAACGGCCGGCCTCGTCCCCGTGGCCGGGCACGGCCTCGCCGCCCAGAGCGGCCACGGCCCGGGTCAAAAGGCCGGGATTGGGCCCGAAAATCTTGGCCAGGGGGGCCTCGGCCCGGCTTTGAAAGGCCTTGATGTAAAACTCGCCGCCGGGTATCTGACGATAGGAGACCATTTCCCCGGTGGGCGGCAGCCCCTTGGCCCCCAGCAGATAGTGCAGCACCAGCACGGCGTCGGTCAGGCTGAATTCTTCGCCTGCCTTCTGGTCGCGCCAGCTCACGCTCATCTCGGGCGCGGTCACCACCGCCTCCCGGCCGAAAAAATTGAGCTGAAAGCCGGCCGGGACGGACAGGAGGGTGGCTCCGGCCGCCGCAGCCACGGCCGCCGGGTCTTTGCCGGCCAGCTCTTCAGCGGCCAGGCGGCAGGCGTTTTTATAGTCGTCAACTCTCACGGGTGTCTCCTTCTTTTTATCTGGACAGGGTGCGCTGATAGACCCGGCGGCCGCGCTGCACCACAATGCCCACCGTGGTCTGGAAGCGGGCCTCAAGGCTGGCCTGGGCCAGCTCGGCCCGGCTGTGGACTTCCCGGCCGAAGGCCAGCAGATAATCGCCCTGGAGCAGGCCCAGGGCCTGAGCCGGCGAGCGGTCGGCCGGGGCGGCCAGGATCAGAAAGCCCCTCTGCTCGGTGACTTTGAGGCCATAAAGACGCCAGAGCAGATCCAAGGCCTCGCCTTCGCTGATGGCTTTAGGGGTCAGGGTCAGGGCCAGAGGCTGCCCGGCCCGGAGAACTTCCGCCGCCACCGGCCGGCCCGGTGACAGGCTGGACAGGATCATCTCATAATCGGCCACCGTGGCTGTGGGCGAGCCGTCCAGCTTCATCAGCATGTCGCCCTTGGCCAGGCCGCCGGCCTGGCCGGGGCCGCCCGGGCTGACCTCTACCACCAGGCAGCCGGTCTCGCCCCGACGGGGCCGGCCGGACTCAGCCAGCTCCAGCCCCAGATCCAGCGGGGCCTCGTTTTGGCCGCCCCGGGCCAGGCGGGCGGCAATGCGTCTGACCTGGCTGGCGGGGATGGCGAAGCCCAGGCCTTCGCCCCGGGCGTCAATAGCTGCGTTGATGCCGATGATCTCCCCGTTGATATTCAAAAGGGGCCCCCCGGAATTGCCGGGGTTGATGGAGGCGTCGGTCTGAATCATGTCGGTGTAGGTCTCCCCCCGGCCGCCTGGTTTGGGCAAAGTCCGGCCAATGGCGCTGACCACCCCGGTGGTGACGCTGTGGGCGTGGCCCAAAGGGTTGCCGATGGCGATGACTGTTTCGCCGATCAGGAGCTGCTCGCTGTCCCCAAGTTTCAATTCCGGGAGGGCCTTGGGGCTTTTGACCGACAGCACGGCCAGGTCGTAGCGGGCATCGGCCCCGACAATGGCGGCCGGCAGTTCCCGGCCGTCGCTCAGAGCCACCACCACCCTCTCGGCCCCCTCCACCACATGGGCGTTGGTGACAATCAGCCCTTTGGCACCGTCAATGACCGCCCCGGAGCCCAGGGACTGGCTGGGGCGGGAGGGTTGCCGCCACATGTCGCCGAAAAAGTTGTCAAAAAATTCATCGTGAAAGGAGCCCCGCCGCCCCCGGATTTGGGCGGCCACGCTGACCACGGCCGGCCGGGCCTTTTCAATGGCCGCCACAATGGGGGTGCGGCGGCTCTGGGCCAGGGCGTCTTCCCCCTCCGCCCGCTGGCCCCAGAGCGGCCCTAGGCCCAGCAACAGCAGGGCTATTAAAATTCTTTTCACGGTCTTTCCCCCCGCAGACGAGCGACGCGTTCCTCAATAGGCGGGTGGGTGGCGAACCACTCGTTTAAAAATTTGGAATTCAAAGGGTTGACAATGCACATATGGGCCATATTGGCCGAGACCTCCCGGGGGGGGCGGCTGTAAGCGCCCAGTTTGGCCAGGGCCGAGGCCAGGCCGAAGGGGGTGCCGGCTATGTCGGCCCCGCCGTCGTCGGCCAGATATTCCCGGGAGCGGGAGATGCCCGCCTGGATGAGGAGGCCGGCCAGAGGGGCCAGAACCACCATTAAAATAACGGCCAGGGGGTGGCCGCTCCGGCCGTCCCGGCTGCCGCCGCCGCCAAAGATGAGGCCGTATTTGGCTATATTGGCCAGTAGCATGATGGCCCCGGCCAGGACAGCGGCCACGGAGCCCACCAGGATGTCGCGGTTTCGGACGTGGGTCAGCTCATGGCCCAGCACCCCGGCCAGTTCCTCCCGGTTCAGAAGGGAGAGGAGGCCGGTGGTCACGGCCACCACGGCTTGGGCCGGGTTCCGGCCCGTGGCAAAGGCGTTGGGGGCCGGGTCATCGACAATGGCCACCCTGGGGGTGGGCAACCCGGCCCGCTCGGCCAGGTGGGTCACCAGCTGATAAAGTTCCGGGGCTTCCGCAGGCCCCACCAGCCGGGCCCGGGTCTGAGCCAGCACCAGGTCGGCTGAAAACCACCAGGCCCCCAGATTCATAACCAGGGCCATAACCAGGGCGATCTCCAGCCCCTGAGACCCGCCCAGGGCCTGGCCGCAGAAAAGCACCACCAGGGTCAGCAGGCTCAGGAGGAGGGCCGTCCGGAAGCGGTTATTCAGGGCCGGGGACATGGGTTGACCTCAATTAAAAAAAGTGCGCACGGCCCGAAAATTTTCAGCCACCCGGGCCGCTCCGGACAGGCTGGGGCCGTGGCCGGGGAGAATCAGCTCCACCTCGGGCAGCCCGGCCAGGCGCTCAATACTGGCGGCCAGAGACGGGGTGGAGCCGCCCGGAAAATCCGTCCGCCCCACCGAGTGGGCGAAAAGGACATCGCCGGTGACCAGCAGTTTGGCCTCGGGCCAGTGGAGGCAGAGGCTGCCCGGGGTGTGGCCGGGGCAGAGATACAGATAGACGGTTTTATCTCCCAGAGGGAGCGGCCCCTCCTCCAGGGTGCGGCCTATAGAGCCCCGGGGAAAATCCAGGCCCATCCAGGGGAAAAATTCCTGCCCCGGCCCCTGGAGAAACCTGGCCTCGGCCGCGCTCATGGCCTGGGTGGCCCCATAGTCAAATTCCAGTATTTCCCCGGCCTCCATGTGGTCAGGGTGGCAGTGGGTGTGCAGCACCACGGAGATGTCGGTGGGGCTCAGGCCGTCGGCCTCAATCTGCCTGACCAGATGGGGCCACAGATGTTTGTGGCCGGGGTCAATGAGCACTTTTTCCGGCCCGTCGAGGATGATGGTGTTGCAGTTGTTTTCACCTGTGGAGGTGAAGGGGTAGAAATAAACCGACGGCGCGACCTGCATGGCTTGACTCCTTAACTATTATAAGAATAAAGCCTGAAGGCGGCCGCGTCAAGTTTGACCGGGGTTAAAAGACGATTTCCACCTGATTGGGGCCGATAATCCGCCCGGAAATGGTTTTTTTGCTGCTCTGGTTGAGCACGGGAATGGTCTCGCCCAGGGCACCGTCCTGCTTGGCCAGGCCGGAGTCGGTCACCCGCAGCCCGCCCTGCTGGGCAATAATGGTCACTGCATCGCCCCGGCGAACCATGAGGCTTTTGGTCAGGTGGCGCTCCTTGACCACTTCCCCGGTGGTCAGGCTGGTCTTGAGAGTGGCTCCGGTGGTCAGGGCCAGGCTGGTCAGCGCGCCCTTGGCCTGGGCAAAGGGGGCCAGGGTCAGGCTGAGGTCGGTCTCGGTCAGCACCTGGCCCTTGGACAGGGTGCGGGTGGCCACCACCGCCGGGATGGAGAGGTCAATCTGGGCGGTGACCCGGGCCCGGGCCACTTCCCGGCCGTCCACAGCGAAAAAAAAGGCACCGCTCAGGTAGGTGGGGTTGGTGGAGGCCTGGGGGGCAAAGCGGTAGGAGGTCTGGCCGGGGGGCAGGGTGGGCAGGTCACTGAAATTGACGCTGACCAGCTCAAATTTACCGCTCTGATAGGGCTCGGTCTCGGCCAGATATTTGGTCAGAGCCCGGCGCAGGGTGTCCTGGCTCAGCTCCTGGCCCCGGCCGGTGAGACGCAGCTCCTCCGGCAACTGCCAGGTGGTCTCCGAGAGATCCAGGCGGCTGGCGGTCAGGCGCTGCTCCAGTTGGGCCCGCCGGAGGGCCAGGGTCTGGCCGGCGGCCGGGGCCGGCCCCAGGTCGAGGGCGGCCAGCTTTTCGGCCAGGTCGGCCCCGGCCGGGTTCAGCAGGGTGATTTCGGCCATGGCCCCCAGGGTCAGGCGCGGCCCATCGACCGTTGTCTCGGCCGGAACCGTCACCGCCACCTGGGCGGCGGCCAGGGGCCGGGCCAGGATCATGAGGATCAGGAGGGCCAGGCCCAGATTACGGGTCAGACGGGTCACGGCCATTACCGCTTCAGGTTGTTGGCGATGGACAGCATCTCGTCAGAGGTGGTGATGGCCTTGGAGTTCATTTCATAGGCCCGCTGAGCCACGATCATGTTGACCATTTCCGAGACGACTTCGACGTTGGACATTTCCAGAAAGCCGTGGGCGATGGTGCCGAAGCCCTCTTCCCCGGGGTTGCCGTCAATGGCCGGGCCGGAGGCCTCGGTGGGCTGGTAGATGTTGTAGCCCATGGCGAAGAGGCCCGGGGGGTTGATAAAGCGGGACAGCTCGATGCGGCCCTCGGCCACGATCTCGCCCCGCTGGTTTAAGGCGCTCATAAACCCGGCCGAATCCACGGTAAAGTGGACGGCGTCTTCGGGCACCACAAACTCCGGGTCGAGGGGGTTGCCGTCCTGGGTGACGATGACCCCGTCGCTGTTGAGCTTCCAGGAGCCGTCCCGGGTGTAGTAGAGCTCGCCATTGCGGATGACCCGGAAGTAGCCTTCGTTTTCAATGGCCATGTCCAGAGGGCTGTCGGTCTTGTTATAGTCGCCCTGGGTGTGGATTTTGGCCGTGGAATTGACCTTGGTGCCCAGGCCGACCTGGACGCCCACGGGAATTTGTTGCCCGCCGATGGTCTCAGTGCCGGCGAATTTGTGGGTCTGATAGATCAGATCCTCGAATTCAGCCCGGTTTTTCTTGAAACCAGTGGTGTTGACGTTGGCCAGGTTGTGGGCGATGACATCCAGATGGGTCTGCTGGCCGATCATGCCGGTGGCTGCGGTGTAGAGTGATCTCATCATAATATCGGCTCTCCTTTAAAGCCGTGATCAGCTGAGTTTGCCGAGCTGGCTGATGACTTTGTCATCCATTTCCTGCTTAGTGTGGACTATTTTTTGCAGCGCCTCGTAAATGCGGTAGAGCTCGATCATCTGCACTGACTCGTTGACCGGGTTGACATTAGATTTTTCCAGATAGCCCTGCTCCATGGTGGTGTTTTCCGCCGGGCCGGGCTCGAAGGCCGGGCTTTTGGGCACATAGAAGTCATAGCCTTCCTTGATCAGCATGTTGGGGTCGTCAAACTCGGCCAGCTCAATCTGCCCGATCTCCACAAACTCGCCGTCCTGATTGACGGCCTGAACCCGGCCCTCCCGCTCAATGATGACCTGTTTGGCCCCTTCGGGCACAAAGCCGGCCCCCACCAGGGGGTCGCCGTCCATGGTCACAATCTGGCCGTCGGAATTGACCTTGAAATTGCCGTTGCGGGTATAGCGGATGCCGGCGGCCGTCTCCACCTGAAAAAAGCCGGGGCCAGCCAGGGCCAGGTCGAGGTCGCGGTCGGTCAGCTCGTCCGGCCCCTGGCCGAAATAGGTCTTGGACTGCTTGACCAGAAAGCCCTCAAAGATGGGCACATCCTTTTTAAAGCCGGGGGTGCTGACGTTGGCCATGTTGTTGGCCGTGAGGTTCATCCGCTCTTCCTGGGCCATCATGCCCAGGTAGGTGTGGTTGAGCTGATAGGGATAAGGTCCGATAAACATAAGCGCCTCTCAGGGGCGGCCGTCACCAAAATAGCGCGGCCCGTGGTTCGCTTTACAGGTAAGCAATTTCAGGGCCAAGTTTAAGGCGCGAAGCCCCGGCGGGAGCAGCCGCTCCAGCCGGGGCCGGTTTAGGGTTATCCGCCGGGGGCTTAGCCGAGGAGGGACAGGGCCAGCTGGCTCAGGGAGTTGGCTTGGGCCAGCATGCCCACGGCCGCCTGGACCATGACGTTGTTCTTGGTGAACTCGGTCATTTCCTTGGCCACATCCACATCCGAGATGCGGCTTTCCGAGGCCTGCAGGTTTTCAGCCTGAATCTCCAGGTTGGTCATGGTGTTTTCCAGCCGGTTCTGCATGGCCCCGAGGTCGGCCCGCACCTTGTCTTTGCGGATAATGGCCTCATTCAAGGCGTCCAGAGCTTCCTGGGCGCTGGACTGGGTGCGCACTTCCGCCCCCGCCCAGTTGCCGTCGGCCGCGTTCTGAATCTCGACGAAAGAGTCGCGATCCAGACCGATGATGTTGTTGGCGATTTTACCGCCGATGCCCACCAGGTTGTATCGATTGGCTGCGGTTTCGTCTCCGGTGTTGAAGTCGTAGGAAGTGCCGCTGCCGATATTGGCGATCCACAAGTCCCGATCATGGCCCACATCGCGGCCGTTTAAGGTGACGTTCCAGACGGCGTTGCCCCGGTCGGCCTTGGTCTGGACGGGGGTCATGGTGGCCCAGAACTCGCCGCCCAGGCTTAAGTTGGTTCCGGACTGATTTTCCGCTCCGGTGGCCAAATTTAGAAATTTAACCGCATCGAGAGCCGACTGGGCCAGGGTGGCCGATGTATCGCTGGCTTTAACCCCTCTTTCGCAGGCCAGGATGTCGTTATTGTCGCCGCCATCCTTGTGGAAGACATAGATCATGCCGCTGTCGCCGCTTTGCATGGCCCAGAAACTCTTGGAATTAATATTGATTGCGCTGACCAGAGCTGTAGCCCGATTGCCGTCTGCGGCGATAGCATGGATTACATCTTTACCTTTACCCTCAATGCCGAATTCAGTCTTAGCGGCAGTGGCTGAGCCCACATAATAAGTTTCGTTGCCAATACATACGGCGAAAGCGGCTAAACCGCTAGTGACCACCAGATCGCTAGCCGCGCCTGACCCAATTCTAATGCCCACCCGGCTCTGGGTGCCGAGGTTGACCTTATCCACCAGATCCTGCAGGCTCTCACTGGAGGTGACCCGATAGACGCCGGCGGTGTATTTGCCGCTGAGGAGGTTGGTGTCGACATCTTCTTTCCAGTCCCAGTTGTAGCCGTAGCTGAAAGTCGCGCCGCTGACAAAGCCGGCCGGGCCGTCCAGGCTGGGGAAACCGGCCGTGCAGCAGCCGGGGCCGCCCAAGGGGCCGGCCGCAGCCGCGCCCTGGCCCCAGATATCGTTCTTGGCGTCGCCGCCCACCCGCAGACCAGTGGAACTGGTGGCCCGGACATCGCCGATATTGATGAAATAATAGTCCTCGGCCGCATTGTTGCTGACCCCGAAGTGGACTTTCAGCCCCTGGCCGCCGTGCTGGTTGGTGATGGAGCCGTCCAGCAGCTTGACGCCGTTAAAGTTGGTGGCGTTGGCGATGCGGTCAATCTCCCGGGCCATGGCCTGGTATTCCGAGTTGATGATATCCCGCTGCACCGTGGTGTAGGTGCCGGTGGCGGCCTGCTCGGCCAGCTCTTTCATGCGGGTCAGCTTTTCGTCAATAACCCCCAGGGCGCCGTCGGCCGTCTGAATCAGGCTGACGGCGTCGGCCGCGTTGCGGATGCCCTGCTGGGTGGTGGCGATATCGGCCCGCATGAGCTCGCGGATGGCCAGGCCGGCGGCGTCGTCGGCCGCGCTGGTGATGCGCAGGCCCGACGACAGGCGCTGGACGCTGGTGGCCAGTTTGCCGTAGGTGGTATTGAGGTTCCTGGCGGCGTTTTGGGCCATCATGTTGTGGTTGATGATCAGAGACATGGATATCCTCCTTGAGTTGCCCGGAAAGGGCCTGGGCGTCCCTGCCCATGTGGTGAATTTTTAAACTTTTTTTAAACCCGTTAAACGGGCTTTGACCTTTCTTAGAGATTTTATCGGATACCTTCGGAGCTAACTTAACGAATTTATAGTTAAAATAAACTTTAGGGATAGCTGATAAATCGCTCTAGGCGGCCATGATTCACTTTTTCCCTTGCTTTTAGGGCTGATATGAATTACATAAAATATAAATGCAGAGAATAGAGCACAACCAAGCTTTTATAAAGTTAATGGCCACCTTCGTCATGTGGGTTCTTCAGGTCTCCATCTGGTCATGGGTGTGGATGACCCATTATGCCGATAATATCATGCGCCCCTTTGGCTACAAAGGCAATTGGCTGGTGGTTGCGGTCTACGGTCTTCTTTTTCTGCTGTTCACCCGTTTTTACGGGGGATATCAGGTCGGCTACTACCGCAAATGGGATTTGGCCGTCTCCAACCTCCTGTCTCTTTTCCTGACCAACAGCGTCACTTATTTTCAAACCTGTCTGGTCGGGCGGGCCATCATGGATTTTAAGCCGTTTGTGGGCATGACTCTTGCCCAGGCGGTGCTTGCCCTGCTGTGGGTTCAGACCGCCGGCGTTCTTTTCCGGCATTTGTTCCCGCCCTTTAAAATACTGATCGTTCACGGGGGAGGGAAGACCGCCGCAAACCTGATGGACAAAATGATTTTCCGGGAAGACAGATATTGCATAGAAGAGACCGTAGGCCTGGAAATCGGTTTTGAAATGGTCTGCTCAAAAATTTTGGCCTATAAAGTGGTCATTTTGTGCGATCTGCCGGCTAAAATGCGTAATACGCTGCTAAAATACTGTTTTAGACATTCGATCCGCACCTACACCACTCCCAAACTTTCGGACATCCTGATCCGGGGGGCGGTAGACCTGGATTTGTTCGACACTCCCCTGCTTTTGAACCGCAACCAGGGGCTGACCGTAAGTCAGCGGGTCGTCAAACGGGCTCTGGATCTCAGCCTAACCATATTCGGGCTGATAGCGGCCGCTCCCTTCATGATTATGACGGCCCTGGCCATCAAGGCATCTGACGGTGGCCCGGTCTTGTTCCTTCAGGATCGCTGCACCATAAATAACCGGATTTTTCGCATCTACAAATTCCGGAGCATGATTGTGGACGCGGAAAAAGATGGCCTCCCCAATCCGGCCATTGATAATGACCACCGCATCACCCCGGTGGGGAGGGTTATCCGCAAGTTTCGCCTCGATGAACTGCCGCAACTATTTAATGTATTGAAGGGCGATATGAGCATAGTCGGCCCCCGGCCGGAGCGTTTAGAGCATGTGCTTAAATATACGGAAGAAATTACTGAATTTGATTTCCGCTCCAAAGTCAAGGGGGGCATTACTGGCTACGCCCAAATCATAGGCCGCTACAACACCACCGCCTACGACAAGTTGAAAATGGATTTAATGTATATCACGAATTACTCGGTCTTAGAGGATTTAAAGCTGATATTGATGACCCTTAAGATACTGTTCAGCCGGGAAAGCACCGCCGGGTTTTCAAAAGGGAAAAATGACCCGCCAAGCCGGTGAAAGTTACATAAAAAAGAAACCGAGACTTAGGCGGAGTCTCGGTTTCAACAACAAGGAGAATGATTTGGAGTTTTAGCTATGGTCTTGGGCATGACCGTTGCCAAGTAGTGTTGCAAAGGCCGTGCCAAATCTTGGTAAGAGGGCTATATGCTCCTAAATGACCTATTTTAATTGTATTTTATCTATAAATAGACTTAATTATAAATAGCCGCCGGTTCAAATTTTAGGTTTCTGGCCATCTTTAGTTCAAATAATAGGACGGTGTTGGACAAATTTTTGAACCGCCGGTTCAAAAAACAGCCCTCGGGCTCATAAATTTGGGCCATCTTAGCTTATGCTCCTCCCTGCTCCCGGGTCTGTCTTTCTTGTCTTATGGGTCAGGCCGGGTTATAATGAATAAAACTTGGCCGGCGGAGTAGAGCCGCATGAAACTTCAACATGAAACTCTTTGACCTGAGCGGCCCGGAAGCGCTGGAAGCCAGGCGGCTGATCAGGTGGCACCTGGGCTATGTGGGGCTGGTGGCCTTTTTTTTCTGGGTCATCTACTATTTTGGGTTTTTCAAGGCCAGCCCCTTTTTGCGGGAGGGCCCCATTTTCATCTATCTGGCCCCGCTGGTCACCATTGTTTTTGTGGCCGTTTCCCCCTGGCGCGGCCGCTGGCTCCGGGCGGCCCGGGACACCCGTGACCGCCTGGACGGCGAGCCGGTATTTTGCCTGATGGCCGCCCTGGTCTTTTATTTCGGCTTTTACCTCTATAGCCTCCTGTTGTGGGCCTTGGCCGCCCTGGGGCCCTCGATTTTTTATATGTAATTTTATGAATTGTTATCATAAGTTATTGGCAAGCATTCTACCCGTGGCCACAGCCCTGCTCCTGTCCGCCGGGCTGGCCGGGGCCGCCCCGGCGGCCAAGCCCGCCCAAAATCAGCAGTTCCGGGCCATCTACCCGACCGAGCCCAAAACGCTCGACCCTCACCAGAATGACCCGGCGGCCTGGCCCGTCATCATGGCCACCTATGGCCGCCTGATGACCTTAAAGGAGGGCACGGCCCAGCCGGCGCCGGCCCTGGTGCAATTTGTCCGGGTTTCCACCAATGGCCTGAAATACACTTTTCAGTTGGCCGAGGGCCTGACCTTTTCCGACGGGATCCCCCTCGACAGCCAGGCGGTTCTGTATTCCTTCGACCGGCTCATGGCCAGCGAGGTCGGCCGCCGCTATTACCCCTACCTGACCAGTTTTGAGCCCAAAGGAGACTATTCCTTCCAGTTGATTCTCTCGCGGCCTTGGCCGCCGTTCCTGGCCTCCCTGGCCCTGCCCGCCGCCTCGCTGATCAGCCCCGGCCTCCGGGATCGGCCGGCCGACTATCTCCGCACCCGCACTCTGGGTAGCGGTTCTTACCAGGTCTATGACTGGCAAAACCACACCCTTGGGCTGCAGGTTCGGCCGGATCGGGTGGCCAAGCCCCGGGTGGCCCAGGCGCTGTTCCATTACGAGCCGGATCCGGGCCGGCGGTATGAGAAAATGACGGCCCACAGCGCCCACCTGGCCGTTGACCCGGCCCGGCCGCAGTCAGGCCTGCCGCCCAACTTTCAGATGAAGCAAGTGCCCACTTTCGGGGCCCGCTACCTGGCTTTCAACACCCGGAAGGTTTACCTCAGCCGCCCCGAAGTCCGGCGGGCTATGGCCCGGATCATCAGCGAATCAATGAAAGGCCACCCGCCCCTGGCGGCCGGCTTATTTCCCCCCGGCCTTTTTTACAACGCCCCGGCCGGCCTCTCGGCACCAATTGAAGCGGCTGAGGAGCCGCTCCGGGCCATTGGTTGGCCGGACGATCCCCTGATCCTGGCCCACCCGGCCGCTGACCCCGCCCTGGCCGCTCTGGCCGGGGAGGTGGCCGCCGCCCTGACCGCCGCCGGCCGGCCGGTGGCGGTTGCCCCCCGGGCCGGGGAGCCCGGCGATTACGACCTCTGGCTGGACGCCCGTTTTCCGGAGATACCGGCGGCCGATATGTGGCTGGGCCGTTTTTTGGATTCCACCTCCTCCCCGGAGGGCAACCCGGCTTTTTTCCGCAACCGGCGGGCCGACCAGTTGATCGGGGAAATTGCGGCGACCATCGGCCAGCCGGATGACGGCCCCCGGGAAGTGGAGCGACTGGAAACCGTCCGGGCCGCCAAGCTGGCCGCTTTAGTGGCCCTGGCCCGGGACGAGGCTCCCTATGTCTTTTTAGAGCCGATTGAGCGGCCCCTGGTCATTGATGTGCGCCTGGCCAAAACCATGCCCCACCCGGCCTGGCCGGAGGTCTGGCCCCTGGATCAGGTTGACCTGAAACCCTTCAGCTTCCGCTCCGGGGCCAACCCCACCGGCCGGCCGCCCGCCGCCGCCCAGCCGGAGCCGGGCCCTCAGGAGCCCCCCCAATGAGGCGCTGCTGTTTGAATCTGGCCCTGGGGCTGTTCCTGGCCGCCGCGCTTCCGGCCCAGGCTGACGACCCGGCCCGGGCCGAGCTCCTGGCCGGTCTGGCTCTGGAATATAGGCCGGTGGGCGACCCTGATTATCAGGCGGCAGCCGGCCATTACCAGGCGGCGGCGGCGGCCGGCTCCCGGGAGGCCCTCCTGGCTCTGGCCCGCCTCAGCGGCCCGGGTGCCCCTCTCTGGCAGGGGCCGGAGCTGTGGCGCGACCGCCTGTTGGCCGCAGCCCGGGCCGGCTGGCCCGAAGCCGCCTTCCAACTGGCCGAGGGCCTGGCCGACCAAACTCTGACCGGCCTGGATCCGGCCGCCTTTTATTTCCAGGCGGCCACCGCCGGCCACGGCCCGGCCGCCCGCCGCCTGGGGGAGCTCTATCTGGCCGGCCAGCCCAAAGATGAATCTCAGGCCGCTTTCTGGCTGGCCCTGGCGGCGGAAAATCACGAGCCCGAGGCGGCTCTGGCCCTGGGCAAACTCCTTTACCCGAGCCGGCCCGAGGCGGCCCGCCGCTGGCTGGAGCAGGCCCGGTCGGCCGAGGGCTCCTATCTGTTAGGCCAGATTTATTTAAAAGAGCGGCGCTACATTGAGGCCCTCAGCGCTCTGACTCTGGCCGCCGACCAGCATTACCCCCCGGCCCACCTGGCCCTGGGGCTGTTGAGCTTAAACAATGATTTTGGCCGGCGGCCCAACCCCCGGGAGGCCCTCCAGCATTTTAAAATAGCGGCCAAAGCTGACCTGCCCGAAGGCGCCTATCAGCTGGCCCGCATGTATCTGACCGGCCTGGCCACCCCCAAAGACCCGATTACCGGGGCTTTCTGGCTGCACCAGGCCGCCAGCCGGGGCTATGAGGCGGCCGGCCCGGAGTATGACCAGGTCATTTATAATTTCACGGTCGGCCAGAAAAAGCGGCTGGAGCGCATGATTGAGGAGGGGCTGGCCCCCACTACCAAAGCGCCTGGGCCAGCCAGGGCGGGAGGCGATTTATGAAAGTTTTGGTCATTGGCGGCGCCGGCTATCTCGGCGGTGCCCTCACCCCCCTGCTGCTGGCCGAGGGCCATGAGGTGACGGTTTTGGACAACCTCACCTTTGGCTCGGCGGCTGTCCAGCCCCATTTGACTCATGACCGTTTCCGCCTGGTGACCGGCGACCTGCGCGACATCGGGGCGGTGGCCCGGGCCCTGCGCGGCCAGGAGGCGGTGGTGCTGCTGGCCTCTCTGGTGGGCGAGGCCGCCTGCGACCGGGATCCGGAGGAGACCCTGGCCGTCAACTATCTAGGTTCGCTCAACGCTTTAAAAGCCGCCGCCTGGCTCGGTCTCAGCCGCTTTATTTTCATCTCCACCGACTCCTGCTACGGGGCCCAGGAAAAAGTGCTGCTCCAGGAGGAGTCGCCCCTGCGGCCCATTTCCCTCTATGCCGAACTGAAGGCCCGGGTGGAGGAGGAAACGCTGAAAATGGCCCGGCCGGCCGGGTTCATCCCCACCATTCTCCGCCTGGCCACCCTCTACGGCCTGGCCCCGAGGATGCGCTTTGATCTGGTCATCAATCTCCTGACCCGGGAGGCGGTGGCCGGGGAAGGAGCCCGGATTTTCAGCGGCGAGCAGTGGCGGCCCCTGGTTCACGTCCGGGACGCGGCCCGGGCCGTGGCCCTGGCCCTGGCCGCCCCGGCCGAGGTGGTGGCCGGGCAGGTTTTCAATGTCGGCTCCAACCAGCAGAATATCCAGTTTAAAGACCTGGCCGGGCTGTTGCAACAGACTCTGCCCGGGGCCAAAATTGAAACCGTGGATCAGCCGCCGGACCTGCGGGACTATCACGTCTGTTTTGACAAAATAGCGCGGGCTCTAAACTTTAAGCCCGACTGGACTGTGGCGGCCGGCATCGCCGAAATCGCCGAGGCCCTGGCCAGCGGGAGCCTGGGTGACCCCTATGCCCCGAAATATCGCAATTGATCAGAAATATCGCCATGCCTGAGCCTCTGGATCGCTTTCTGGCCTTTGCCCCGCCCCTGATGGGGGAGGGGGAAATGGCCGAGGTGGTGGATACTTTAAAATCGGGCTGGCTGACCACCGGCCCCAAAACCGAGCGGTTTGAGCTGGCTCTGGCCGAGTTTTTGGGCTCCGGCCGGGGGCTGGCCGTCAATTCCTGCACGGCCGCCCTGCATCTGGGGTTAAATGTCCTAAACGTGGGCCCCGGCCAGGGCGTATTGACCAGCCCCCTGACCTTCGCCTCCACCGCCCACGTCATCCGGTATCAAAACGCCCGGCCCTATCTGGCCGACATTGAGCCGGACACCGGCAATCTGAGCCCCAGGGCGGCCCGCCGGTTTTTGACCCAGGAGTGCCTCTCCGGGCCGGAGGGCCGGCCCGTTCACCGCCAGACCGGCGACATCATGACCACCCTCCTGCCGGTGCACTATGGCGGCCACCCGGTGGATCTGGCCGCCTTCTGGGAACTGGCCGTGGAGTTTAACCTCAACATTCTGGAGGATGCGGCCCACGCCATAGGCGCATCCTGGCAGGGCCGGCCCATCGGCCACCGGGCTCTAAAGCCGCCGGCGGCCGCCCATCTCCAGGGCCTGACCGCTTTTTCCTTTTACGCCACCAAAAATATGACCACCGGCGAGGGCGGCTACCTGACCGGCAGCGATGACCAGCTGGTGGAGGCGGCAAGAGTCCGCTCCATGTATGGCATATCCGACAGCCGCCGCATCTGGGGGCGCTACGCCCCCAGGGGCACCTGGGTCTATGACGTGGCCGAGCTTGGGTTTAAATATAATATGATGGATATTCAAGCCGCCCTGGGCCTCCGCCAGTTGGGCCGTCTGCCCGATTTCATCCGGCGCCGGGCCGCCCACGCCGACACCTATGATCAGGCTCTGGCCGGTCTGGAGGAACTGGTCAACCGCCCGGTCACCCGCCCGGGGGTCAGCCCGGCCTGGCATCTCTATCCCCTGCGGTTGCGGCCCGGGGCCCTCAAAGTCAGCCGGGATGAATTTATTGAAATTCTGCGGGATCACAACCTGGGGACAAGCGTCCTCTTTATTCCCCTGCACTACCACAGCTATTACCGCAATACCCTCAATTACCGGGAAGGCGATTTCCCCGAGGCTGAGAATTTTTTTAAAAACCTCATCAACCTGCCAATGGCCCCGGCCCACGCCCCGGAGGATATCGCCCGGGCCGCCGAGCTCCTGGCCGGCCTGCTGGCCCAATACCGGCGTTGATTTCCGCCGGGGCGAATAATCATTAATGGCCGAGAAAGATTTGGATGAGATATAGGCCTATATCGCTGCACGGCTCGCCGGTTGTAATAATAAATATTCCCCAATTAACGGGCGGCCACATAAAATATCTGCCCTAAAATTTTTCTTGACTTTTATTCGCTATTTTGATTCAATCTAACCGGGTTCTGATAAAACCTACAAGCGGTCGCACGCTCGGAGCCGTGCCTTTTTGCGCCCAATGGAAACTGGCACGGCCGGGTGTGGACTGAATATAAAACCCTCCGGAAATATGTCCGCAGTCTTGTAACTGTTATCAGCGCCCGGCCTCTATATTTTTGAGGCCACCAAAGCACTTGAGGGCGCTCAGTGGTAACTTCACACCCGTTCCGGCCTTGCGACCGCTTTTCTAAAATAAGATTCATAGACCAGGAAGCCCCTCAGCGTTCCAGCGTGAGGGGTTTTTATATTTTTTCGGCCAAATCTGCCTTGGGCAGGTTTGGCCTTTTTTTATTCCGCCCGGCTCTGGTGAGCCGGCCATAACCAATCAGGAGTTTTAACATGAAGAAATCACATTTTTGGCTTGGCCTGGCCCTGGCGGGGGCTTTAGGCTTGCAACCAGTGGCGGCTATGGCTGAAACCATTACAGGTGGAGGCGGATGCTCGGGCGCGATTGAGAGTCAGATTGATGGCACATTCGAGGGGTGGAGTGGTGAAACGGTTTTTAAGCTCACGAATGGTCAGATTTGGCAGCAATCCTCTTACGCCTATAC
>JAISJK010000027.1 GCA_031261565.1 Candidatus Adiutrix sp.
AGGTAACCATAGATGGACAGATAACCCAGGGCCGACATGCCGGTGCGATAAAGGCCCGGCCAAATCATGGCCACCTGGAGCCGGCCGCCCGGGTCTTTGGTCTGCAAGCCCCGCTCAGCGGCCGTTATTTCCCGTAACCGGGCTTTAATGCTCCAGGTCAAGTCAATCAGCGCTTTGGCGCAGATAAGTGGGAATGTCGAAATTTTCTCCATCTAAATGGATGGCCTCAGTGCGGCCGCGAAGGCGGTTACGCCGGGAGGAACCGCTGGCTACAGCCCGGTACCGGGCCGGGGGACGCTCCGGCGGCTGCGCTCCGCGGGGTTGAGTGTAATTGATGACCTCCGGGCCCATCATCTCCGCTGTCGACTGCTCCAATGGCTGTTGATTGACCGCCTGGGCCCGCTGCTGCTTGCGCACATAGCCAGCCGCTTGCTGGCCCATCATCTGAGGCGGAGCTTGGGAATAACCCAAAGGCACCCCTGACTGAATAATAAATTCAGGATGGGTCTTGGCCACCGTTGGGGGTGTAGCCTGAACATGAACCGGCGGATCCTGAAATGTCTCAATCGGGGAGTGGAGTTCGACAACCTGCGACTCGGGCTGAACTTTTTCCTGCTCCTTGCTCTGGGGCAGACCCAGGCCGGTAGCAATGAGCGTGACTTTGAGAAGGCCATCATCGGCCAGAGATTCGTCAAAAGTGACCCCGTGAAAAACTTCAGCGTCGGGGTGAGCTTCGCGGGTCACCAGACTGCAGATGGCGCTGACTTCATCAAGGCCCAGGCTGCTGGAGCTGGTGATGTTGATCAGAACGCCCTGAGCGCCGCTGATGCTCAGGTCGTCCAGAAGCGGGCTGGAAACGGCCTGCTGGGCGGCTTTCAAAGCCCGGTCTTCGCCGCTGGCCTGGCCAACGCCCATAATCGTCGGGCCGCGCTTGGTCATCACGGTTTTGAGATCCTGGAAATCGACATTGACCAGGCCCTTGCCGGTGATCAGGTCGGTGATGCCCTGCACCGCCTTTAAGAGGACGGTGTCGGCCTCGTGAAAAGCCTCCTGCAGGGTGCAACCCTTGGGCATGGTGGCCATGAGTTTTTCATTGGGCACCACCAGAATGCAGTCGCAATGCTTGGTCAACTCCTCAATGGCGTCCGCCGCCTGCTTCATGCGGCGAGGGCCCTCAAAGCCAAAGGGCTTGGTCACCACCCCGACGATCAAGGGCGGATTGTTGATCTTGGACAAGGCCTCGGCCACCACCGGAGCCCCCCCGCTCCCGGTGCCGCCGCCCATGCCGGCAGTGATGAAAACCATGTCGCTTTCGGCCAGCAAATCTTTAATCCGGTCAAGGTCTTCCTGAGCCGCCGCCCGGCCCACCTCAGCCTTGCCGCCGCAACCCAGGCCCTTGGTCAGCTGCGAGCCTACCTGCACTTTATGCGGAGCCAGATTGCGCTCCAGATCCTGCATATCAGAGTTGGCCGCCACAAACAGCGGCCCTTTCACCCCGGCCAGAATCATGTTGTTAATAGCGTTATTGCCGCCCCCGCCAATGCCGAAAACCTTGATTTTATGCAGGACTTTGGTATCCGGCAGATCAACAAACTCCATCATCATAAAAACCCTCCCTGTGAGGCTTGAGCCTCCTGGCGGACTATGCCGCATTTTTATCTTAACACATTAACGGCCATTCATCTACTGAAATTACTGCTCAGACTATTTCCTTAAACCAGCGTTCCATCCGCTTGATTATCTGCCTTAAACCGCTCCCCCCCTGCCCAATTAATTCTTTATCCTTCTTAATTTTCTCTTTGGCCAGCCCATACAACACCAGACCGACCGCCGTGGCGTATTTCGGGTCATTGATCACGTCTTTCAGACCCCCGATCTCCCGGGGGTAGCCCCGCCTCACCGGCAGATCAAAGACCTGCTCGGCCAGCTCGGGAACGCCCTCCAGGAGCGCCGCCCCGCCGGTGATGACCACCCCGCTGTTCAGCTGGTCGTCATAGCCGCTTTTCATCAGCTCGCGGTTGATCAGCATCATAATTTCTTCCACCCGCAACTCCAGGATATCGGCCAGAACCATGCGGCTGACCAGCCGGGGCGGACGCCCGCCCACTGAAGGCACCTCAATGACCTGCTCATCGGGAATCATGCAGGTCAGACAACAGCCGTGCTCCTTTTTGATGGCCTCGGCCGCTGCGGTGGGGGTCCGCAGACCCACGGCCACATCGTTGGTCAGATGGGTGCCGCCCAGAGCCAGGACAGATGTGTGTTTAATGCTGTTCTGGGAAAAAATGGCCAGATCCACCGTCCCCCCGCCAAAATCAAGGAGGGCCACGCCCAGGTCTTTTTCCTCCTGAGTCAGAACGGCATCGGCTGAGGCCACTGATTCCAGCACGATGTCGCAGACATCCAGATCGGCCATGTGGGCGCAGCGGATCAGATTCTGAGCGCTGGTGGCCGCCCCGGTCACGATGTGAACTTTGGCCTCCAGCCGGACTCCCCCCATACCCACCGGATCCTGAATGCCGCCCTGGCTGTCCACAATGAACTCCTGGGGAATGGTGTGAATGACTTCCCGGTCCATGGGTATGGCCAGAGCCTTGGCCGCGTCAAGCACCCGCTCCACATCGCTAGGCGTAACTTCCCGGTTTTTGATGGCGATAACCCCCTGGCTGTTGCGGCCCTCGATATGCCCGCCGGCGATGCCCACATAAACTTCCGTAATTTCGCAGCCCGCCATCAGCTCGGCCTCCTCAACCGCCCGCTTGATGGATTCCACCGTGCGCTCAATGTTGACCACCGCCCCCTTGCGGAGGCCCTGAGACGGGTGAGTCCCGATGCCGACGATATCCACGCCCCCCTCGTTATTGGCCTCGCCCGCCACACAGCAGATTTTGGTGGTGCCGATATCAAGGCCAAAAATCATATCTCCTGAAGCCATTTTCCCCTCCATTCCTGGTTATGCAAATTGAGAATCTATACCAGCCGGTTAACCTCGCGGCCCCGAGCCGTCACTCCTGCCCACGCCCAAGTCCGGCGAACGGCCGCTTTGGTAACGAACCGTCACCCGCGGGCTGGCCTCCAGATTTAAATAGGCCAGCTCCGCGTATTGCCCCCGCTGTTTGAGGTGAGCCATGACCCGTCCCAGCCGGCGGAATTTCTCGTCATAGGAGCCGAAACCAATCTTGACTTCCAGCCCGTTACTTTTAGTGAATAAAGTCAACCCGCGCACCATGTCGTAGTTAATCTCCGATACATTGTCGAGACGGAACTCGTCATTCCGGGCCGTCAGGGCATCCACCAGCCAGAAGACCTCGTCAATAGCTTCCCTGACCCGGGGGCCGGGATTCAAAAGGTCATCCTCATTAAAGCCGCTGACAATGGGCAGCTGCGGGTTTTCGCCCGGGGCCAGTTCCTTGAAGGGCTCGCCCTGATCATTTAAATAGTAGAGACGGCCCAGGCTGACCAGGAGCCGGGGGTTGTGCTCCTGGACTTCAATGGACACCGCATCCGGCATCTGGCGGCTGATTCGGGCCTCGGCCACCCAAGGCAGAGCGGTTATCTCCCTGACCGCCTGATCCGAGTTAAAAATCAGGCTGTTGACCGGCCGGTTGAGACCGGCCGCCGCCAGCACCTCATCGCTGCCGGCATGATTCAAACCGGAAATGGCTATCTTCTTGATGGTAAAATAATCTGAATTGGACACATAGAGATAACCACCCAGGATTAATCCGGAGACAGCCACCAGAGCGGCCGCTGTGGCCAGAGCCAGACCAACCAGCTTTAAGCCCTTACCAAAAGATTTTAAACTGAACCTGAGCAACAACCCAGCCAGCGATGGCCCCGGGGCGGCCGCAACCTTGCGGCGGCGCCGGGCAGGTTTGGGCCGGGCAAAGCGAACCTGACCGGCGCGGCCCGGCGCTTCCCGGTGTTCAGTTTTGGCCATGATTAGCCACCTCGCCCTCGCGTCCGATAATTTTTATCTCCGGCTCCAGGGTCAAGCCGCGCAATTGACGCACCCCTTTGATAATAGTCAAAATAAGCTCGTAAATATCATCGCCGTCGGCCAAACCATCCTGATTGACGATGAAATTGGCGTGCTTTTCACTGAC
The DNA here is from genome assembly GCA_031261565.1 of Candidatus Adiutrix sp. GTDB lineage: Bacteria > Desulfobacterota > Desulfarculia > Adiutricales > Adiutricaceae > Adiutrix. The sequence continues at coordinate 4,107 of JAISJK010000027.1, forward strand.
CACGGCCCCCCCGGCCCGGGCCCCTTTAAAGCCGCACTCTTCAATAATCCGGCCGGCCGGCGTCTCCGCCGGATTTTTAAAAACGCTACCGGCCGAGCGGGCGCCTAAGGGGTGTCTCTCAGCCCGGCGGGCCAGGCGCTGGCTGATGATCTCCCGCAGAGATTCTTTCCGCCCGGGGGTCAGTGCAAATTCAGCGGCCACGATAACCGCCCCCTCCGGAAGGCCTTTCAATCGCCGGTAGCTGAATTCGAGATTCGCAGCCGGAATATTGACCAGGCGACCCTGACGGTCAAGATAAGAGAGACCAGTGACCGTCGATCCGACACTCTGGCCGAAACTGCCGGCGTTCATGACCAGGGCCCCGCCCACCGTGCCGGGGATACCGGCCAGGCCTTCCAGGCCGGCCAGTCCCAGGTCGACTGCCAGATCCAACAGCGGCCCCACCGGCGCGGCGGCCCCGGCTTTCAGCCGACCGTCTCCCAGGGATTCGATCGCCCTGAAAGACTGGCCCAGTCTGATGACTACCCCGTCAAAACCATCTTTCAAAAACAGGGTATTGGAGCCTCCTCCCAGCACATAGTATCTAAACCCCTGTCGGCCGCAAATTTCCAGGAGGGCGGCCAGCTCGGCCAGGGTCTCCGGCCGGGCCAGGAGGCGGGCCGGGCCGCCCACCCCGAAGGTGGTGTAATCCTTCATCAGGGCCCCGGAGATCAATCGTTGACCCATTTGGCCCTGAAGTTCGGCCCAGACCTCAGTCATTGCCTGGCTCTTCACTTTTGTGGCCACGACCCAATAGCCGGAGCGTCTCATCCCCCACGGTGTTGACGCTGCCGGCTCCCAGAGTCAGGAGCACATCGCCGGAGGTCAGCAGCTCGGCCAGGTGGCCGGCCACAAGGCTCAGATCGGCCTGAAAAGTCACGTCCCGGTGGCCATGGCGACGAATCGCCTCCGCCAGAAGACTTCCGCTGACTCCGGGCAGGGCCGCTTCCCCGGCGGCGTAAATCTCGGTGATGTACAGCTTGTCCGCCTGATTGAAGGCGGATAAAAAATCATTAAACAGACTTTGGGTGCGGCTGTAACGATGAGGCTGAAAAACCACCACCCGGCGCTGACGGGGAAAACAGTCAGTCAGGGCCGACAAGGTAGCCTTGATCTCTGTGGGATGGTGGCCATAGTCATCAATGACCATGACCCCTCCGGCTTCGCCCTTGCGCTCAAACCTGCGCCCCACGCCCTTCATTTCATCAATGCCGCCGATGACCGCAGCCGGATCCAGGCCCATTTCCAGCCCCACGGCCACGGCGGCCAAGGCATTGAGGACATTGTGGCGGCCGGGGATGTTCAGGCCAACCCGCCCCAGATCCTGCCCCTGGTGAACCAGATCAAAGGAATAGCCCCAGGGCCCGCAGGCGATATTTCGGGCCGAGACCTCGGCCTGGGCCGAAAGGCCGTAGGTGATGTAGCGTTTTTTGACTTTCGGCAGCAAACTCTGAACATTGGCGTCATCGAGACACAAAACAGCGCAGCCGTAAAACGGGACTTTGTTGATGAAAGCCAAAAAAGCGTCTTTCAGTTGCTCAATATCATTGTAATAATTGAGATGTTCATGATCAATATTGGTCACCACCGCCACTGTGGGGCTGAGGAGCAAAAAAGAGCCGTCGGACTCATCGGCCTCAGCCACCATAAAATCGCCCTGCCCCAGCCGGGCGTTGACCCCCAGGTGATTCAGACGGCCGCCGATGACCAGGGTCGGATCCAGCCCGGCCCGGGTCAGGATAGTGCCCACCAGGGAGGTGGTGGTGGTTTTGCCGTGACTCCCGGCCACGGCCACCGATGATTTGAGGCGCATCAGTTCGGCCAGCATCTCGGCCCGGGGAATAACCGGGATAAATTCCCGCCGGGCGGCCACCACTTCCGGATTGCCTTCAGCCACAGCCGAGGAAATCACCACCACCTCGGCTCCCTCAATATTCAGGCCCGAGTGGCCGATCATCACTTCAGCCCCCAGAGCGCCCAGGCGGCGAGTCAGGTCGCTGGCCCTGAGATCCGAGCCGCTGACCTGGTGGCCGAGATTGAGGAGAACCTCGGCAATGCCGCTCATGCCAATGCCGCCGATGCCCACAAAATGTATATGTCTTTTTTTACGATACATCAAATACCTTCCGCACCAGGGCGCCCGATGACTTTTAAGGCGGCCCGGGCCATGACCATGTCCGCATCCAGTCGGGCCAGGGCGGCCGCCGCCAGGCTCAGGGCCTCCAGCCTGGCTGGATCGCTCAGGAGACTTCTGATCATTTGGGACAGCCGCTCCGGGGTCAGATCCCGCTCGGCCACGACCAGAGCCGCGCCAGCCGCTTTCAGGAACTGGGCGTTGGTCGTCTGATGATCATCGGCCGCTGTTGGTAAGGGCACCAATATTGAGGGCAGCCGGGCGGCGGTCAACTCGGCGATGGTCAGAGCCCCGGCCCGGGCGATGACCAAATCCGCTCTGGCGTAAAACCTGGCCATGTCGCCGATGAAACCCTGAACCTGAGCTTCCAGGCCGGCCTCCTGGTAAAGATCCCTGACCCAGGCCAAATCAGCTTCACCCGTCTGATGGATGACGGTAAAATTCAGACCCGATTGGCCCAAAGCCACCAGAGCCGGGGCCACCACCCGGTTAAGACCGGACGCGCCCTGACTGCCGCCGGTGACCCCGATGTGCAGGGGCTGACCCCGGAAATTACGCTCCAAGTCATGAACTGCGGCCAGTTCAGGCCGAACGGGGTTGCCAACCACCTGAGTTTTTTTATCCGGAAAACCGCCAACCGAAGATTCAAACCCCACCAGAATTTTTCGAGCCAGATGGCCCAGAACCCGGTTACTCAGACCCGGACGGGAATTCTGTTCATGGATAACCAGGGGGACGCCAGTCAACCAGGCAGCCAGCCCTACTGGCACGGTGACATAGCCGCCGCTGGCCAGACAGATATCCGGGCCATAATTTCGCAAAATCTTCAGCGCGGCCCAGGTCGCGGTCAGGCACTGCCCCAACGCCTTCAACTGACCGGCCCCCCCCCGGCCTTTGAGTCCGCTGGCCTGGATAACCACCCTCTGATATCCGGCCGGTTCCACCATTTTGGCTTCAATGGGCCGGCCGGTGCCGATAAAGAGGGCGCTGGCCCCCGGCTCCAGGCTCTGGATGGCTTTGACCAGGGCGATGGCCGGGCTCAGATGACCGCCGGTGCCGCCGGCCGCAGCTATAATTTTAAGGGTCTCCATAATTCAGCCGGCCTGAGCCTGAAAGCGGGACGCTTTTAAAGCCAGATTCCGCTTTTTAGATGACTCGGGACGACCGCCGGAGGACTGTCCGGCCACATTTAACAACAGACCCATGGCCACGAAACAGACCAGCAGACTGGTTCCGCCATAGCTGAAAAAAGGCAGCGGCAAACCTTTGTTGGGCAAAAGGCCGGTGACCACGCACATATTGAAAAAGGCCGGAAGCCCGACTATCAGGGTGCAGCCGAGGGCCAGATAGAGCCCGAAAAAGTCAGGGGCCGTCCGGGAAATGCTCAGCCCCCGGAAGACCAGAATCAGGAAAACAAGACTTATGACTGCGACCCCAACTAGGCCGAATTCTTCGGCCACCACTGAAAAGATGAAGTCATTGTGGGCCTCCGGCAAAAAGAACAATTTTTGCTGGCCAAGGCCGGGGCCCCGCCCCAACCAGCCGCCGGAAGCAAAGGCGTAAAAGGAATGAATAATCTGGTAGCCCTCTTTGGCCGAATAGGCCCAGGGGTCGAGAAAGGCCTTGATCCGGCCCATCCGGTAGCCGACATTGACAATGGACAGATAAACGAAAGAGCTGGCGGACAAGCTTAGGAGGCCCAAATGCCAGAATTTGGTGCCGGCCACCAGCATCATGGTGATGGCGATGGCCACCACGCAGGCGGCTGTCCCCAGATCGCTGCCGGCCAGGATTAAGCTGGCCAGCACGCCCAGAAAAATCAGATGCGGCAGCAGCCCGTAGACAAAGCTGCCGACTCGCTCTCCTTTGCGGCTCAGGGAGTAGGCCATGTAAATGACCATGGCCAGTTTCGAGGCTTCCGAGGGCTGAAAGGAAAAACCGGCCAGACTTATCCAGCGCTTGGCCGGGTTATTGGCCATGCCCAGCCCGGGGATGTGGACAATGGCCAGGAGCAGCAGCGAGGTCAGTAAAACGGGATAAGCCCATTTCTGCCAGAATTGATAGGGGATCCGGGCCAGAGTCAACATCAGAATAAAACCAATGATCAGATTGCGAAGCTGGTAGGTGAAGTAATAATAACCGTCCCCGAACCGGTATTGGGCCACAAAAAAACTGGATGACAACAGCATAATCAGGCCGAGGCCCGACAAAAGCAGCACCAGGGTAAAAAGCAGCCAGTCAAAAGTCAGAGGACGATTATCGTTCACTGGTCAACTCTCCTCTCCAAATGTTTGGGGGTCAGGCCGCCCGGCTTTGCCGGCGAACTTCCCGGACAAAGGCTTCACCGCGGTCACGATAATCGCGGAACATGTCAAAGCTGGCGCAGGCCGGCGAGAGGAGCACCACCGCCCCCCTCGGGGCGGCGGCCCGGGCCAGCCGAACAGCCTCGGCCATGCTGTCAGCTTTGCTGATGGGCGCGGCCCCGGCCAGTGCCGAGCCGATGACATCGCGATCCTCGCCCATGAGGATGAGCTGTTTGACCTTGTTGCGAACCGGTTTATAGAGGAGCCGGAAATCCTGGCCCTTGGCCTGGCCGCCGGCAATCAGCACCACCGGGGGTTTGAAGCTGGCCAGGGCCATGGTCACCGCGCCGACATTGGTGCCCTTGGAGTCGTCATAATATTTGACGCTGTTAAACTCGCCCACCAGCTCCAGCCGATGCTTCTTGGGCACGAAACTGGTGGCCGCCTC
>JAISJK010000114.1 GCA_031261565.1 Candidatus Adiutrix sp.
TTGGGGGCCCCCATCTCGCCGGTTTTCCGGTCGCGCTCGCGGTAGCGAAACAAAATGGAAGTCCAGGCCCCCCGGTTGAGGATGACCTTTTCCAGCTCCTCAACCAAAAGCTCGCCCTCGTCCTCATAATTTACGGTGATGTCGTTAATATTTTCGGTCATTGGTTTTATCCTTATTGTTCGTTCCTGATAACCGCCTGGTTGCGCAGATAGAAAAACAGGGGCAGGCCGCAGGAGACCCCCACGGCCAGGGTGGCCAAAAGAGGCAGCCACAGCCCTCTCATTTTCAGCCGGCGGCCTTCGCCGAGAATAAAAAAGAAGGTGACCAGACCGGCGATGAAAAAAGAGGCCCCCAGAAAGCTGGAGACGGAGTTGGCCGCCATTTGAGTTTTAAACTCGGTGAAGCTCAGGCCATGGGTCAGCAGAAACTGCCCCAGGAAGCTATAGGGGGCCACCGCGCCTAAAAAAGCCAGCCCTAAATAAAAATAGCCCATATCCGCCCCTTCTTATTTGCCGGAGCTCTCCTGCCCGAAATACTTCAGATAGTCCATCTGGTCGGGGGACAGCACCAGGGTGCTCTTGTCTTTAAAGGCCGCCCGGTATGATTCCAGCGAGCGGGTAAAGGCGTAAAACTCCGGGTCAAGATTATAGGCCTCGGCGTAGGTCGCGGCGGCGGTGGCGTCGGCCCGACCCCGAATCTCCTCGCTGGCCCGGTTGGCCTTGGCCAATAGCTCGGCCCGCTCGCGGTCGGCCGTGGCCCGGATGATCTGAGCGTCCATCTTGCCTTCGCTGCGGTATTTAGTGGCCTGCTGGTCGCGCTCGGCCTTCATGCGCTCGTAAACCGAGCGCTGGTTTTCCGGGGGCAGATCAGCCCGCTTGATGCGCACATCAGCCACCTCCAGCCCTGAAGACTCGCCGCCCTCAGCCAGCAGCTTGTGATTGCTGCCCTCGTTGACCGCCTGCATGATGGTGTTGCGGCTCTCGGAGATAATCTCGCTCATGTTGTGCTGGCCCAGCTCCGACTTCAGCTCGCCGATGATCACATCTCCCAGGCGGCGCTTGGCGTCCTCGACAATGGAGAAACCGCTGTCGCCTTTAAAGCGCTTGTAAAACATCAGGAAGTCCACAATGCGCCAGCGCACATAGGCGTCCACCACCATGTTTTTTTTGTCTTTAGTATAGACAATGGTGGTGGCCACATCGTATTCCATCAGGCGGTTATCAAGATAGATGACGTTTTGAATGAAGGGCATTTTGATATGCAGGCCGGGCTCGGTCTGGGTTTTCACCGGGTCGCCGAATTGCAGGACAATGGCCGACTGGGTCTGATCCACCGTGTAGAGGGCGTTGGCCAAGACAATCAGCAGAATCATCAGGGTAGCAATGGCCAGGGAGGCTTTGTTCATTGGTTGCCTCCCGGCCGCAACCCCAGATGGGGCAGAATGGACTGGCTGATCTCCCCGGGCAGGAAAACTTTTTCCGCCCCGGGCATGACCTGATCCATGGTCTCCAGCAACAGACGGCGGCGGGTGATGGCCGGCGCCTTTTGATACTCGGCCACCAGCGATTTAAAGCGGGCCGATTCACCCTCGGCCAGCTCGACCCGCTGGGCGGCGTAAGCCTGGGCCGCCGCTTCAATGGCAAAGGCCTGGCCCTCGGCCTGGGGCTTGACCTCATTGGCGTAGCCGTGGGCCTCATTGACCGAGCGGGAGCTGTCCTCCCGGGCGGAGGTCACGTCCCGAAAGGCCTGGCTGACCTCTTTGGGCACGTGGACATCCTGCAGCTCCACATTTTGCACCAGGACGCCGAGCTTATACCGGTTGAGCATGGTCTGGAGGGTTTCCATGGTGTCGCCCTGAATGGCCAGTCGCTTTTCGGTCAAAGCATCGTCAATGGTGTTGCGGCCGATGACCTCGCGCATGGCGCTGGTGGAGGCGTCAATGATGGCCTTTTCCGGGTTGAAGACATTAAAGGCGAAATCCTGGGGGTTGCTGACCCGGTATTGGACGACAAACATGATATCGGCGATGTTTTCATCCTGGGTCAGCATCATGGTCTCCTCGCTGGCCGAGTTGCCGCCGATGACCAGGCGGTTGGTTCGGTTGACGTTGACTTTGATGACCTCTTCCAGTGGGTAGGGGGCGTGATAGTTCAGCCCCGGCTCGGCCAGGCGGACATACTGGCCAAAGCGCTTGACCAGGCCGACCTCGGCCGGCTCCACCGTAAAACAGCCGCTGGCCAGCCACAGGGCCGCGATGGCCAGAGCCAGGATCAGAAAACCGCGAGACCCGCCCGGCAATTTAAAGTTATTAAAAACATCGCCGACTTTGGGCAGATTATTGCCCAACGGCCCCTTATTTTTCTGGCGGCTTTTTTGCCACTCTTCCCAATCCAACGGCATAGGCGTTCCCATCCCTTTTCCGGCAGACCCAATTTTTAAAGTTTTATGATAGCACAATAGCGTTTTTTTTCAACCCAGGAGGCCGGAGCCGCCCGGTTTGGGGGGCGGGCGATAGACGCGGACGGTGGCCAGGATCAGGCGGCCGGCCAGGATCAGCCCCAGAAGCCCGGCCGCCGCCGGGACCGGGGCCCCCTTTTGAGCCCAGTGGGCCAGGCCGAACAATAAACTGTGGAGACTGAGCCAAGCGAGAGACAGACTTGAAGTATAGAGGAGCAGCAGCTTGATCATATCTGGATCATGTTCTGGGCGGCCATGGCCGAGACCAGAATCAACATCAGGATTTTAAGAGGCTGGGGCGGCAGGAACCGCTGGAGAGACGAGCCGATGTAAACCCCCAGGGCGCCGCCCAGGCCGAAGAGGAGGCCCAGCCCCAGATCCGGGCTCACGGCCGGCTGGCCGGAAACCGCCGGCCAGAAAATTTCATAGGAAAACAGGCCGAAGACCGCCCCGCACCAGCTGGCCAGGAGCGCGGCACCATTGACCAGATAGATGGGCAGGCCAAAGACGGTGAGCAGGAGCGGGGCGATGAGAGAGGCCCCGCCAATGCCGTAAATCCCGCCCACCAGCCCCACCAGGAGCGAGGCCAGAAACAGGCCGGGGATGGAGACGGCGAAGGCCTGGCCGCCGAAAGTGAAGCCGAGCCTTCCCCCCTGATAGGAGCAGACCAGACTGGCCGGCTCAGCCTGGCTGTGGCGAAAAGATCGCTCGGCCCGGGCGGCCCGGGCATCGCCGGCGGCCCGCAGGTTTTTGGCCAGATAGAGAGCCAGGCCCACCAGCACCAGGGCCATGAAAATCCTGAAATCAGCGGCGGCCCGCAGCCAGGTGCAGCGCAGCACCGTGCCGGAAAAAATGCCGAAAAGGCTGCCGGCCATTAAAATCAGGCCCAGGCCGGGCATCAGTCGCTTTTCCCGGTGCATCCGCCACAGGCCGGAGGGCGAGGCCAGGACAATGAACAGAAAGTTGGTCGGGCTGACGGCCAGGCCGTCAAAGTTTAATAAACTGACGCAGATGGGCAGGATCAGGAAGCCGCCGGAAAGGCCGGTGGGCGAGCTGATGACCGAAACGCTTAAGCCAATCAGGATGGGAATCAGGGGATTCAGGTCAATGTCGGCCACGGGAAAGTGCATGGCTTAGAAGATGTCCCGGCCGGCCAGACGCTCCAGGCCCGGGCCGGGGCTGTGGTAGCCCTCGGGGCCCAGATAGCCGTTGACCAGGTGGGCCACACAGTGGCCGGAGGGATAGAGGTCGGCCACGTTGACCGCCGCGAAATCCTGGTAAATGGTTCGCCAGGCCACATCCGGGGGGAGTTTTAACAGGAGACCCCACAGGGCTTTGCAGACCCCGCCGTGAGCCACCAGAGCCACCCGGCCGCCCTCGGGGTGAGACTGCTGGAGACCGGCGAGGGCTTTCTCTATCCGGCCGGCAAAGGAGCGGGTGCTCTCGCCGCCGGGAAAGGCGTAATCCCCGCCATCATGGGCGAAAATCCGGCGGATCAGGTCGTGATCCTCGGCCGCTATCTGCTGGTAGGTCAGGCCCTCCCAGCGGCCAAAGCTCATCTCCCGCCACTGGGGGCCGCTGACCAGGGGCCGGCCGGTCAGTTGGGCCAGGCGCTCACCGCCATAGACCGCCCGGCTGAGGTCGCTGGAGTAGACAGCCTCAAAGGGCAGAGAGGACAAGGCCCTGGCCACGGCCTCCAGCTGCCTCCGGCCCGTCGCGGTCAGGGGCGCGTCCCGCCAGCCGTTAAAGGGCGGGTTGTCGGAATTTTCGGTCTGGCCGTGGCGGATAAAAAAAAGGCGCAGCGGTTTGATTTTACTCATGACCATCTCCCGTCAGATCGCGTCGTTATATGGCGTGGATGGCGTCGAGGTTGTGGCTGCTTTTTTCGAGAACCGGGTGTTGCTCAGCCTGGGCGGTCTGCCAGAATTTATTGACTTCGGCGAGGGAAGCCATAAAAATATCCACCACCTCCGGGTCAAAATGGGTGCCCCGGCCGGCCCGGATAATGTCCACGGTCTGTTCCATGGTCAGGGGGGGCTTGTAGGGCCGCTTGGACATCAGGGCGTCAAAAACATCAGCCACGGCCACAATACGGCCGGCCATGGGTATTTTGGCCCCGACCAGGCCTCTGGGGTAGCCGGAGCCATCCCACTTTTCATGGTGAGTCAGGGCAATGACCTCGCCCAGCCGCAGAAAACCGATGTCGGAACCTTCCAATATCTGACCGCCGAAGATGGTGTGCATCCTCATAATGGCCCATTCCTCGTCATTTAAGGGCCCGTTTTTGGTCAGGATGCGATCCGGTATGCCGATTTTGCCGATGTCGTGCATGGGCGAGGCGTAGAGAATGCGCTCCACGACCACGGAATTAAGCCCCAGGCGCTCAGCCAGGTAGGCCGATATCCGGCTCATGCTGATGATGTGGTTGCCGGTGTCCTCGTCTTTGTATTCAGCAGCCCGGGCCAGCCGGAAAATGGTCTCCAGCGAGGCGTCGCGCAGCTTGGCGTGAGCTTCGGCAATGACCAGGGTCTGTTTGGCCACTTCGGTCTCCAGCTCCTGCCGGTAGTTGACCATGTGGTCATTGTAGGCTTTGACCTTCAGAAGGGAGCGCACCCGGGCCCGCAATTCCATGCGATCCACCGGCTTGGTCAGAAAGTCGTCGGCGCCGACTTCCAGGGCCTTGACCCGGTCGCCGACATCCTGCAAAGCCGTGACCATGACAATGGGGATCAGGGCCAGCTTCTCATTGGTCTTGAGCCGGGTGACCACCTCAAAACCGTTGAGGTTGGGCATCATGATGTCCATGAGGATCAGGTCGGGCATCACTTCTTCCACCCTGACCAGACAGTCTTCGCCATCAACGGCCGTGGTCACCTCGTAGCCCTGGGGCTTGAGCATGGCCTCAATCAATTTGCGGTTGAGAATCTCGTCATCCACCACCATTATTTTAGATGGCCGGGCGTTGGGCGATATGTCAGGTTGTTCAACCATAGTTTTTAATTGTAACACTTACCAGGTCAGGGTTCAACACCTTTATCTCCAGGCCTCTAAAGGAGGGAGGAAGCGCCGCTCAGCAGATATTTCAGGTCGTCGTCATTAAACTGGAGGCCCAGGCCGAAATAGGGGGAGGCCCGGTGCTGGTCGCTGATGAAATCATCGTAGCCGACGGACAGGTAGAATATCTTCCAGAGGTTGTAGCTGACTTCGGCCCGCAGATGGGCGTTATGGTCAAAATCACCGCTAAAGGCCTCAAAAGTCAGGCGCAAATTGTCCTCATCCAGCAGGTAATCCACGCCCAGGCCGGCCCCGGACTCAATCAGACCGCCGCGGATGACCACATCATAAAAGCGGCGGGCGATCTGGGCGTTGAATTTGAGCTTGTCCCGCTCCCATTCCTCGTGCATGGATTCCCGGGCCTGGCCGCCGCTGACCGTCCGGTAGTCGGTGCGCTTGTATTTGCCGAAATAGTCGCCGGTGACGCCCAGCAGATAATAGCGATCCGGGGCCGACTGGAGACGGACATTGACCGTGCTCTTGAAAAAGTCGTGGCGGGTCAGATAGTCGCCCCGGTATTCCACAAAAACTTTGTATTTATTATCCTTTTCAATATAGCCGCTGATGCTGGTCAGGGTCTGGTCGATTTTGTCGATGGTGGTCTCATCATTGACCAGCCGCCCGATGGTGCCCTCCCCCGCCTCAATTTTGCGGGTGATATTGCGGATGGAGGAGAGAGATTCATTGAGCTCGCGCACCGTGCTGTCATTATTGACCAGTTGACCCAGGGTGCCCTGGCCCGAGTTGATTTTATTGGTGATTTCCGTCAGATTGGCCATGGAGTCGTGCAGAGACTGGAGCGTTTCGCCCAGCCCGGCCTCGTTGGTGGTCACGATGTTGTTTAACCTCACTGACATCTCTTTGAGATTGCTGACCATTTCCTTGAGGTCGGAGCCGGTGCTGCCCTCGGCCAGGGGGCCGGTTATTTTTTTGATGTCCGTGGCGATGTCGCCCAGTTGCTTCATAACATCGGAAATGTCCGAGGCCGACTGAGCCGCGTTTATCTCGCTGCCCGGCTTGATCATCTCGCTGCTCTGGCCGGAGATCAGCTCCACGTATTTGTCGCCCAGGATGCCCGAGGCCCGGATACTGGCCGAGCTGTCCAGCGGCAGGCCCACGCCCTCCCGGATGACCAGAAAGACCTGAGCCCTCTGGTTGTCATAGAGCTGAACCCGCTCCACCGCCCCCACCTTGATGCCGGCGACTTCCACGGCCACCCCGGGCTTGAGGCCCAGGGCCGAGGGGAAGATGGTGGAGATGGTGTAGGTCGCGGCCTGGCCTGAAAAATTGGCGAGGCGGAAGACCATCCAGATGAACATGGCGGCGGCCAGCAGAACAAAAAGGCCTACTTTGATTTCGGTAGTTATTTTATACATGACTGGTTACCATCGTCTTTAGTCTAAAAAGCCCATGGGGCCGTTAGCTTCACCGGTCAGAAACTGCCGGACTACTGGATCGGAGCTCCGGCGGAACTCCTCGGGCGGCCCGCTCAAAATGATGCGGCCGCCGTAAACCATGGCCACCCGGTCAGCCAGACTCAGGGTGGCCGGGATGTCATGGCTGACCACCACCATGGTGGCCCCGGTCTGAGCCCGGGTGAGCTTGATCAGGTCATCCACCTGCTCGCTCAGGAGAGGGTCAAGCCCGGTGGTGGGCTCGTCAAAAAACAGTATTTCCGGCTCCATGATCAGAGCCCGGGCCAGGGCCACCCGCTTTTTTTCCCCGGCCGACAGGTCGCTGGGGCGGTGGTGGAAGGCCGGGGCCATGTCCAGCTCCCGCAAGCGGGCCAGGGCCTTTTGGGCCGCCTGAGCCTGGGTGGCCCGCTGGTGAATCCAGAGGGGGAAACCCACGTTTTCGCCCACGCTCAGGGAGTCAAACAGGGCGCCGTCCTGAAACAGGAAGGCCATTCTCAGCCGCAGCCGGTTCCAGTCCGCCAGACTGCGGCCGGCCATCTGTTCCTGGTCATACCAGATTTCGCCCTGATCCGGGGTCATCAGCCCCACCAGGTTTTTCAATAAAACGCTCTTGCCGCCGCCGCTCTGGCCAATAATAAAATTGATGCGGGAGGGCTCAATGACCAGATCCAGCCCGGCCAGCACCTGAGCCCGGCCAAAAGATTTGGCCAGATTTTTAACCGTGACCGTGGGAGCGCCCATTTTAGGCCATCCGTCAGAACATGATGGCGGTCAACAGAAAATCGCTGACCAAAATAGTCACATAGCTGATGACCACCGCGCTGGTGGTGGAGCGGCCCACGCCCTCGGCCCCGCCCCGGGTAAAAAAGCCTTTATAGCACCCGACCGAGGTCAGGATGGCCCCAAAGAAAACGCTCTTGATCAAACCATTGATCACATCCGAAATGACCACCAGGTTCTCAATGCGGTCGATGAAATGGCCGGAATCGACGCCTTTGGCCATGGCCACTATGTAGCCGCCCAGAATGCCGGTGAAGTCGGACACAATAGTCAGGAGAGGCAGCATCAGCAGGCCGGCCACCAGGCGGGGGCTGATGAGGTATTTGACCGGATCGGCGGCCATGACCGTCAGGGCGTCGATCTGCTCGGTGACCCGCATGGCCCCCAGCTCGGCGGCCATGGAGCTGCCCACCCGGCCGGTGACCATCAGGGCGGTCAGCACCGGCCCCAGCTCCCGGCACATGGCCAAAGCCACGGTGGGGCCCACCATGGTCTCGGCCGAAAACATCCTGAAGCCGTAAATGACCTGCAGGGTAAAGACCCCGCCGGTGAAAAAACCGGTCAGCACCACCACCAGAGTGGAATCAACCCCCACCAGCTCCATTTGCCGGAAAATATCCCGGAGGCGCCAAGGCGGCCTGACCGCCTGAACCGCCGCCCGGAAAACGAGCAGGCTGTAATTGCCCAGGTGGTTGAGCCCGTCCAGCACCAGCATCCCAATCCTGGACACCAGGGCCAGACTGATTGACAAAAGCAATGAGGCCATTCTCTTGGAACGAAATCCTTGTTTAAATACCTGAAACCCATATTCACCATACCACAATTTTACCCTTTTGGCAACTATTTAGCCCACAGGTTGAGCCTCCCCGGCTCATGACCCCAACATCTCGTTAAGATTCCGGAGCCGCTGGCGGGCGTTTTCCAGGAGGGAATGAAGCTCCATGGAGTGGTTGGCCAGGATGCTGCCCACCCCGCCGTTGGCCACCCAGAGGGGCTCAAACTGGCTCTGATCCAGCACGGCGATGATATTGTCCAACTGGGCGGCGGCGTTGCGGTCGGCCAGCAGCTTGGCGAAATCATATTTCACGGCCATCAGCATCTGCCGCAAAACATAGGCCGCGCCCTGGGCGTAGTAAAAGTTGTCGTCCAGCTTGCGCCAGGGCACGTAGGCGTCGGCGCTCTGATCCGGGCCGCCGGCCGTCTCTTTGGCCGGGGGCGGGGGCGACTGGCCGGCCTTCAGCCGCTGGCTGTTGGGGGCGTTGGCCAGGCGGGTGTTAATGGCCCCCAAAAGCGAGATATACTGCTCCAGCAGCTCCCGGAGGTTGTCCAGGCGGGGCGAAAAGACGGCCTGCCCGGCCACCAGGCGGGCCCGGTAGGATCGGTATTTGGCCATAGCCTCCTTAAAGCGCGACTCGGCCGAGGGCAGATACCACTTGAAAGGGTCATTGGAGAGGAGGGTGAAGGCCACATCGCAGTCCGGATCCAGGCCGTCGCTGTTGCGCTGCCGGGGCAGGTTGTCGCGCATGACCCTGGCCGTGTAGCGCAGCATTTCCAGGGCCCCCAGTTGAAAATTTTGCGGGTTGTCGAGAAAAATGGTCGGCCAGGCCACATCATTGGGCAGCCAGTTGCTGAACAGGTCATCGCCGATGGTCAGGATAGTGTCGGTGGTCATCAGGCCCGGGCTGTCGTCCGGCGGCGTCTCCAGGCTGAAAAAAGACGGGAAACGATAATTGGCGGCCATAATGGCCAGACTGGCCACCAGCAGGGCGGCGGCGGCCGCCAGGAGCCAGCGGGTCAGGGTCTTTTGAGGCCAGGGCAGTTTAAGAGTCATGATTTTTCTCGCTGCTTGAGTTTTGGTGGATAATATAATATTGTAGCATAAAAATTCGAGGGAGCGCCCCATAATAATCTCATGGCTTTGGTCAGTTTTTCAGATGTCAGTCGATTTTACGGGCGGCAGGATGTCCTGGCCGGGGTGACCCTGGCCATCAACCCCGGGGAGCGGGTGGGGCTGGTGGGCCGCAACGGGGCCGGCAAGACCACCATCATCCGGCTGATTATGGACAGGGAAAACCCCGACTCCGGGCGGGTGACCCGGGCCAAAGACCTGCGCCTGGGCTATCTGCCCCAGGAGATGACGAACCGCCGGGGTCTCTCTCTTTTGGAGCTGGTCATGGACACGGCCGAGGAATTCCGGCGGGTGGAGGCTGAGCTGGCCGGAGTCAATCAGGAGCTGGCGGATCAGAGCGCCGCCGGGGCCGGGGAACTGGAGCTGATGGAGCTGGCCCAGCGCCACGGCCACCTCCTGCACCTCTTTGAATCTCTGGGCGGCTGGGAAAAGGAGGCCGAGGCCAAAAAAATTCTCTCCGGCCTCGGCTTTGAGGAGACCGATTTCGGGCGCGACCTGTCTGAATTTTCCGGCGGCTGGATGATGCGCGGCGTCCTGGCCCGGCTCCTTTTGGCCTCGCCCGACCTCCTGGTGCTGGATGAGCCCACCAACCACCTCGATATTGACAGCCTGGTCTGGCTGGAGGGGTATTTGCGCAATTCGCCCTCCGCCCTTTTGCTGGTCTCCCACGACCGGGTCTTTCTCAACAATGTGGCGCAAAAAATTATTGAAGTGCGCCAGGGTTTGGCCTACACCTACATCGGCAATTATGACCACTTTCTGGAAGAAAAAGCCCAGCGCCTGGTCAGCGAAACCGCCGCCTTTGAAAATCAGCAGGATCGCATCCGGCAGATGGAAAAGTTCATTGAAAAAAACCGGGTCCGGGCCACCACCGCCCGGCGGGCCCAGAGCCGGGTCAAGATGCTGGAAAAGATGGATCGCCTGGCCGCCCCGGAAAACCAGGAAGACCAGAATTTCCATTTCCGCCTGCCCCCGCCGGCCCGGGGGCCGGATCAGGTGGCCGAGTTGGCCGGGGTGGTCAAGCGCTTCGGCCGGGTGGAGATTTACCGCGATCTGAATCTGAACCTCCGGCGGGGCGACCGGCTGGCCCTGATCGGCCCCAATGGCCGGGGCAAATCCACTCTCCTGAAAATGATAGCCGGGCTGGAGCCGGTGACGGCCGGAGTTCGCCGCCTGGGCCAGGGGGTCAACCCGGGCTATTTCGCCCAGTTCCAGATGGACAGCCTCAGCCCCGGCCACACGGTGCTGGAGGAACTGGCCTCCGGGGCCGGGGACCTCGGCCCCGGCTCTCTGCGCTCGGTTTTGGGCGCTTTCCTCTTTTCCGGGGAGGAGGTCTTCAAAAAAGTCTCCGTGCTGTCCGGCGGGGAAAAAGCCCGGCTGGCCCTGGCCAAAATCATGCTGACCGCTCCCAACCTCTTGCTCCTGGACGAGCCGACCAACCACCTGGACATTCCCGGCCGCCAGATGCTGGAGGACGCCCTGGCCGATTACAGCGGTGCCCTGGTGCTGATCAGCCACGACCGCCACTTTATCAACAGCCTCTGCACCAGCGTGGGGGTAATCGAACATGGCCGGCTGGAGGTTTTTCCGGGTAATTTTGACGATTACCAGTCGCTCTGGCTCCAGGGCGGCCCAATGGAATCGGGCCAGAAAGCCCCCACGCCCTCAAGCGCCGCCGAGGCCCCGACCACCTCCGGTAAAAAAGAAGCCCGGAAACAGGAAGCCCAGTCCCGGCGGGAACTGGCCGCCCGCCAGCGCCCATTTAAAGAGCGGGCCGCCGCTGCTGAAACCCGGCTGGCCGAGATAGCCCGGCGCAAAGACGAGCTGGTCCGCCGGTTGGCCGACCCGGGCACCTATCAGGACGGTGATCTGGCCCGGGATCTCAACCGAGAGTTTCAGGCCCTGACGGCCGAGGCCCAGGCGGCGGAGAAAAGCTGGGAAGAGGCTATGCAGGCCCTGGAAGAGCTGGCTGAAAAATCTTGATGCTTCCGGCCTTCATCCTGGCCGCCGGTCTCAGCCTTCCGCTGGCCGAGCCGGTGACCGTGGTCAACCTGACCGGCCAGCCAATCTGCCAGGTTTACCTGTCCCCAGCCGGAACCGACCACTGGGCCGGCCAGGCCTGGGGCTCAGCCTGTCTGGGTCAGGGCGGGCGGCGTGATTTCCGGCCCGAGCCGATTCTGGCCGCACCGGCCGCTGACCGGAGGGATCTGCTGGTCGTTTTTGAAAGCGGCTCAGAGCGGACTTACTTTGGGCTGGATCTGCGGGTCTTTACCCATCTGGTGCTGGGGGAGACCGAGGCCGAAATATTTGAGTGGGATCCGGAGCTGGCGGCCGGCTTTGACTTTATCAGGTAGGCTTTATGAATAATTTAGACAAGCTGTGGCCCTATGCCCAACTGTTTTATATCCTGGTCACCCTGCTCCTGCTGGCGGCCGGACTGCTGGCTCTGGAGCAGCCGGCGGCGGTGGCGGCGCCCAGAATCATCCGCCTGGCGGCCATGGGGGATATCATGCTGGGGCCGGCCAGCTCCACCTCCGCTGAAACCGCCCGGCTGGCTCTGGCCGATTTAAAAACAAGTCTGGCCGACCGCCAGGTGGTCATCGGCAATCTGGAAGGCCCGCTGACCAACCGGGGAGCGCCGGCCAAAACGCCCCTGGATGGCCGGGCCTATGTTTTTCGCACTGAGCCGGGTTACGCCAAATTATTGCGCGAGGCCGGCCTGACCATCCTCTCCCTGGCCAATAACCACGCCCGGGATTACGGACAGGCCGGCTATGACCAGACCCGGGAGGTTCTGGACAGCACCGGTCTGCTTTACACCGGCGGGCCAGGCCAGGTGGCCCGCCAGAAAGTCGGCCGGACGACCGTGGCCGTCATCGGCCTGGCCCCCAATGCCGGCTGCCAGGACCTTAACGATATACCGGGGGCGGCGGCTCTGGTCAGAGAGGAGGCGGCCAAACCGGACACCCTGGTGGTGGTGGTTTTTCACGGCGGGGCCGAAGGCTCGGATAAAATATATGTCCCCCAGGGGTTGGAGACCTTTCTGGGGGAGAGGCGGGGCGACCTGCGGGCCCTGAGCCGGGCCCTCATTGACGCCGGGGCTCATCTGGTGGTGGGCCACGGCCCGCATGTGCCCCGGGGGCTGGAGATTTATAAAGACCGCTTAATCGCCTACTCCCTGGGCAATTTCGCCACCGGCCCCGGCATCAGCATCTCCGGCCGCCAGGGTCTGGCGCCCCTGCTGCTGGTGGATTTAACCCCGGAAGGCCGGCTGATGGGCGGGCGGGTGGTCAGCTTTAAGCAGGAGCGGCACGGCCAGGCCAAGCTGGATCAGAACGAAGAGGCCATGAAGCTCATGCACCACCTGAGTCTGGCCGACTTTGACCATCCCGGGTTGGGGGCCGATGGCTCGGTGATGATGACCGAATCAGCGGCCCGGGCCCTGGCCGGCGCTTTCCCTCGGCCCGCCCGGGCCAGGCCAACGGCCGTGGCCGCCGCTTCCCCAAAACCGGCGGCCGCGCCAAAACCGAGTAAAGGCGAGCCGGGGGGCCAGCAAAATCAGGCCGCGCCTTTCCGCTATGCGTGGGATGTTTACAGGTGAGAGACCAGACGAATATGTGATCTAACTCAGCATCGGTCTCGGCTTGCTGGTGTTTCATATAATTCTCCATCGGAGCCAGCGAAAATCTCAGAACTGACCGCCGATACCCAATTCGTAAACATTGAACAGAATATAAGCAGCAATAGTGCCTATCGCCCATATGGCCAAACCTACTTTACGCAACAAGCGGATGTGATCTTCCGTAATGTTCATTCCCCGGAGAGCCCAGACTTTCAACCAAAATGAGGTGTTTAACTTTCCCCCGTAGTAAAAAATCAGAGACAAGGCAATCACTGTTATTTTAGGCATATTCCTCCACCTCGTTATTAGAGCGGTCTCTTAGTTCATCGGCCATGGTTTCATAGAATTCTACATCTAAAAATAGCGCTACACCCAGCCTATAGCCAGGAACCTGACGCTCGCCGCATATTACAATTCACCCTTGAAAGCGCGATCCAGAACAGCGGGAAGCAGGGCATCCAGATCGGCGGCGGTCTCGGCTTGTAGTTGTTTCAGGGCATCAACCTCAGTTTGGAGGGCATCCAGCTCGGCCACAATGCGTCGTTGTTCGGGTAGTGGTGGGACGGGGACAGGAACTTTACGAAGGTCACATAGATTAAGCTCGGTTAGGCGGAAACCGATTTTTTCCCGTTGCCAATCACCTCGCTCACGACTTCTGAGTTGGAATTGACCCTGTGCGCCTCGCAAATAGGCGTAGAGATAATCAGGGACAACAGAATTACTGTCTGGTCGCAATATTGCGACATGTGTATCAGTCGAAACAGTCCGACCATCACTCCGATACCGAGCCACACGACCGAGACATCCTGCTGCTGAACATGCAATCAGGATGTCTCCATCTTGCATGATTGCGTCTGGTTTTACTTTGATGGCAGTATGTGACGCTAATCGGAATTGCGTCGGAATATAACAATCTTGTTGCACATGCTGCGTCTTGATAAGAAAATGATCCGATTCTCCTTGTTCGGAGTGTTTGCCACGCGCCAAAAAAGTCGACAGGCTTTCAAGTTGAGGTGCATTTAGTAAGTTTTCGTCCGGCCAAATTTTAAATTCTTCACCTGTCAAGAGCAACTCCGCCTCCTCAGTAGCTTGCCTGCGCAGTTCACTAGCTCCCTGAATCTGAGCGGCTAATTCCTCAATCCGCGCCACAATCCGCCGCTGTTCCGGCAAGGGGGGCAAGGGGATTTCAACTCTCAAAAATTGTTCCGGCTTGATTCGATTCTTTCCGCTCGTGCCACGAGATTTTTCATCACACTGCGTCCAAAATCCCTGCGTTTTTGTCAACCAGTGCATCCAACGGGATTCAAGTCGATCGGATTTAGGCGCAAACATTGGAAACTCGCTTGAGCCAAAACAGCCCGAGAGAGAATGCGGCACAACTGCAACGCTGCCATTCCTCGCCCAGATTTTGTTGACGATTATGTCACCTGCGTCTGTGCAGAAAAGTTGTGCGTATTTGGTTTGCGAACCGTCTATTGATTCACGTTCATATGCGCCTTCACCCCACAACCTCACGCCAATCTGGCGGTAAATCGTTCCGGGCATTGGCGACTCCGCACGCAATGCTGGCGTAACAATTTCGCCCAATTTTACTATCGGCCATTTGCTCATTTACGGCCACTTTTTTTGATAAGTTTATTAATGTTGCCCATGATTTCCATAATGCGCTGTTCTTTTCGCAGAATATTGGCAACAAGTTGTTCCGGCGGCAGATGGGTGGCATCATCCTTGGCCGATGGATTCTTGCGGTCAAGGTTGCAACCGTTGGCCAGCAAGTCGGCGGCGGGGACTTGCCAGGCTCGTTCATTTTCTTTTCGCTTGTTCCACCAGGCAATGAGCGGCGCAAATTCGTCAAACTGTATCGGCGCTGTTTTGGTGTAATTTTTCCGGCCTTCTGGTAACGGGTGCTCGTAATACCAAACCTCGCCAGTCGGGCCGGAACGGTCGAAAAACAAGAGGTTAGTAGGGATGCCGGTATAGGGGGCAAACACGCCGTTGGGCAGGCGAACAATGGTGTGCAGGTTGAATTCCTTCAGCAGTTCTTCCTTAATGCGGGCGCACACGCCGTCACCGAACAAGGTTCCATTGGGCACGACCACGGCGGCCCGACCTTTGCCGCCCTGCCGCCGCAATTTCCGCATAATCAGCTGCAAAAACAAGAGCGCCGTTTCCGATGTTTGCTTGTCATCGGGAAAATTGCCCTGAATGCCCCGCTCTTCCTCACCGCCAAAAGGCGGGTTGGTGAGAATCACGTCCACCCGATCGCGCTCGCCAATGTCGGTGAGCTTGTGGCGAAGGGAATTGCCGGGGTCAATTTGGGGCGAGTCAAGGCCATGCAGGAGCAGATTCATCTGACAAAGAAGATAGGGCAACGGCTTGGCTTCACAGCCGTAGATTGATTTGGTCTGTAAGGTTTTACGGTCGGCCAAGGTTTTGACCTGTCCGGCCAGATGGTTGTAGGCCTCAACCAGAAAGCCGCCGGTGCCGCTGGCCGGGTCAAGCACGGTTTCGCCAAGGCGCGGGTCAGTCACCGTGACCATAAAGCGCACCACCGCCCTGGGGGTGTAGAACTCGCCGGAATCTCCGGCGGCATCGCGCATTTCCCGGAGCATGGATTCATAGAGCGTGCCCAGGGTATGCAGCTCATCGCTGGAAGTGAAATGGATTCCAGCGATTTTGTTGACAACATCTCGCAGAAGGTAGCCGCTTTTCATGCGGTTGTCCACGCCCTTGAAGACAGTGGCAATGACCTCGCGCCGGTCTTCGCCATCGCCACCGCCGGCCAGGGTGCGCAGATACCGAAACAGACCTGAACCGCGTGCGCCGTCAGGCAGGGTGGTTTCCTCATTGTTGATAAAGGCCAGCAGCTCATCGCCGGTCAGGCCATCAGGTTTGGAGGCCCAGTCGCGCCAGCGGTAAGGAGCCTCAAGGGCGGGCGCGAATTTCTTCACAGAGAGTTTGGCTTCCTCCTCGCGCTGGAGTTCCAGGTCATCAAGGAATTTGAGGAACATGATCCAGGTCAGCAGGGGCAACCGGTCAAGATCGCCGTTCAGCCCCTTGTCCTTGCGCATGATGTCGCGGGCGGATTTGAGGAGTGAGCCGAGGGATTGGGCGGTGGTGGGGGTGGAAGTTGATTTGGTCATGTTAAATTCGCCATTCTAGTTTAGGCCGCATACAGCAAGGATTGAAGTTGCTCAACCGCCTGGCGAAGCTGATCCGCGCCGCCGAACTTGCCGATAATCTCGTTGACATTGCCATGCTGAGAAATAGGCGGAAGTTTCAAAACATCGGGCAGGGTGAATTGGAGCTCGCCGTCAGTGGCGTATTTTTCCAGCAGGTTATTCATAATCTCCCGGGCTTCCGGGCCGTAGGTATTGAAAAACGCGGCCTCCTCTTTTTTGACCCGGTCGGCCCGCTGGCGGCGGGTGAGCATGGGGGCGTTGAAAGCCAGATGACAGAGCAGGTCAAACGGGTCGGCCTCGGGCTGGCCAGCCTGCTCGGCGACAGTCTCAAAATCAATGCCCCGCTCGGCCAGTTGCTGGATGATGTCGGCCCTCTGGGCGCCATCGGCCCAACGAGTGCGCAAATCGTCCTGGTCGGCGCAGATGGTGCGCACTTTCTCGGCGGTGTAATCGGTGAGCTTGACTACCCGGAGTTGTTTGCCGTCGGCATCAAGTTCGTGGACCAGCTCGGCGACAATGTCCACCTGTCCGCCATCGAAATAATATTTTCGGGGCTCCCCAACCGGCGCATCCGTAATGACCGGCGGCCCGGGGTCAACTATGGCGGCCTCCCCGGCGCTTTCGTCATCCTCCGGTTCTTCGGGGGTGATAACTTCGGCCACCTTGGTCTGCCCGGAGGCGTCAATTTCCTCCAGGGTGGCCAGGGCCGGGTCGCCGTCAAATTCCGGGTCGGCAAAGTTGCGGGTGGCTGTGCCGGTGTAGTCGAGGATATTGAACCAGAGCTTGCCATAATCATCGCGGACGCAGGTGCCCCGCCCGATGATCTGCTTGAATTCAACCATGGAGTTGACCAGGCGCATCAGCACGACATTGCGGCAGGTAGGCGCGTCAAGCCCGGTGGTGAGGAGTTGCGAAGTGGTGAGAATGGCCGGAGTGCGCGTCTCCACATCCTGAAACCGCTGCATATGCCCGCGCCCAATGTCGCCCTCGTCCGCAGTGACCCGGCAGACGTAATCAGGATATTCCCGGACAAGATCATCGTTCAGGTTGCCCAGGGCGGCGCGCATTTCGCTGGCGTGTTCCTGGTCAACGCAAAAGATGATTGTTTTGTCGAAACGGTCTGTCTTTTTCAGGAACTCGGTGAGGTGGCGGGCCACGGCCTGGGTTCGGGCGCGCAGGGAAATGCGGCGTTCAAAGTCGGCGGTGCCATACTCCTCATCGGGAATTTCCCGCCCGTAGCGGTCGAGGTCGTCTTTGTCGGGGCGCCAGCCGGCGGCGTCCCATTGGGTGATGATACGATAGACCCGATAGGGCGCGAGGAAACCGTCTTCAATGCCCTGGCGAAGGCTGTATTGATAGACCGGGTTGCCGAAATACAGATAGCTGTCGCGGTTTTCATGGCGCAGGGGGGTGGCGGTCAGGCCGAGTTGATAGGCGGCTGAAAAGTATTCGAGGATGTCCCGCCAGTTGGAATCCTCCCTGGCGCTGCCCCTGTGGCACTCATCCACAATGATCAGATCAAAAAAGTCCGGCGCGAAATCCCGATAGAGGCCGGGGCGGTTGGCGTCTCCGGCCAGGGATTGATAGGTGGAAAAGTAAATTTCCCGGCCGTGGGTAATCAGGCCGCCCTCAATCTTGTGCCGGGCGTCCCCGAAAATGGCAAAAGTTTTGTCCTTGGGGTCATCCACCAGAAAATTGCGGTCAGCCAGATAGAGAATACGCGGCTTGCGGGTCGGGTCAGCCTTGGCGTTCCATTTAGATGACCAAAGTTTCCAGCAAATCTGAAAAGCCACCACGGTCTTGCCCGTGCCGGTGGCCATGGTGAGCAGCACCCGCTTTTGGCCCTGAGCGATGGCCTGCACCGCGCGGTCAATGGCCAGACGCTGGTAATAGCGAGGCTCTTTGCCGAGGCTTTGGTTGGCCGGGGTCAGCAGACGCTTTGCCGCCTCATCGTTCAGCTTTTCGCCGGCCCGGAGTCTGGCCCAAAGTTCATCAGGGGCGGGAAAGTCAGCCAGGTTGCGCTCCCTACCCGTGAGATAGTCAAATTCGATAATCTCCCGGCCATTGGTGGCGTAGGCAAACTTGAGGCCAAGTATCTCAGCGTATTCCCTGGCCTGCTGCAAGCCGTCGGCGGCCGGTTTGTCTTCAGTTTTGGCCTCAACTACGGCAATGGGAAAGTCACGCGTGTAGCGCAAAAGGTAATCAGCGCGTTTGGACTGACGGCGGGTGGCCCGGTGGCCGTGAACGATGATGCGGCCATCGGTGAAGGTGCGCTGCTCGGCAATGGAATGCGACCCGGATTCCCAGCCGGCGGCCTGCAAAGCGGGCGTGATCAATGTTCGGCAGGTGTCAGCTTCGGTTGGCATCAATTAGTCGACCCTCACCCACAGTTATGCGCACGGCAGACTCATATAAAAATAATTACATCAAACTCACTTTATTATTATACCATAAACTATGGTTTTTCCCATTCCATAAATTCTAGTTTAAATTCATTAGGTTATAGATGATCCAGATTCAAATGGGCTCTAACTTGAATACGTCACGCCGCAGGAGCTTCATGTTGTCCCATAAAGGCTCAAATCCAATAAAAAATCAATGATTTTGGGCTTTTGGTTACTCCTCATCGCCCCTGACCACTCCGCGGGCGGCGAGGTCATAGCTCAGTTGGGCGCAGGTGGAGACCTTGTTGACGTTCTGGCCGCCCGATCCGCCGGCGTGGATAAATTTGATCTCCAGAGCGCCTGATTCCAGCATCTTAGGACTAGTTAAATAATAACATGAACAATTAAGCCTTATTCAAGATGTAATTCCAAGTCTCAATCGGTGCAATTTTGGTGATAGAAAGTGTATTGAATTGAGCATCAGTAACTTTTTTGCCAACTCGTATTTAGTGGATGTTAGCATTTATTTGACATTATTGTGATAATCTTGTATTATAAAAGAAAAGGAGGATAGACATGAAAATTGACATCGACAAAGCTGTTGTCACGCTTACCCCGGAAAATCAGAACGAGAAGGCCCAGCTTGACCACCTGTGGAAAATTTTGATTGACTGCAACGGGCCCACGCTGAAGCTCGCGCCTATCGGCGAGTATGTGCCGCTTAAAAACGACAATGGCGCTCAGTTTTATATAGAGGGGCTTTTGCATGCGGACAAGACCGGGGCCCAGGTCAGCTCCAAGCCCTATGTGCCCGTATTCGCTTCAGAGGACTGCACTGTCTATTGCGCGACCTGCAACAAGACGGTCAACCTCAAGAGAGGCGAAGAAATACCGCTATGCTGCGGAAAACTGATGGAAGTGCTTGACTAAAACCTGAGGGCCTAAAACTTCAGGCCATCCTTTAGCTCTCCCTCAGCCGCGCCAGGGGCGGAGGGAGTCTCCCGAAAGAAAGCGCCCTATTGGCAACGCTCTGCCCTCCTAATACCGTAAAAATGGCTTTTTCTAAATTTCCACCAGCCAGCCGTTTTTTTCGGCCAGAGATTTTATGCGTCTTTGCTCCCCTGGGTCAACCACGACAGCGTTGACAATATAATCCCCAATTTAGCACCATTATATTCGGCCGAATATCATCTTTATATCAGCCGTCCCGGATTGTCAAGGCCTCTTTTTTCGCCAGATGCCCATCCCCTTCCTAAAAACCTTAAAAATTACACTATGATGCGGATGGGCCTTTGTCTCTTGATGGAGATGATGTATAATCCAGTCGGGTTATTTTTTGATAAACAATTATCATACCGGGTTGGTCGGCCGTAGCCTTTTACCGCCAAAGCGAGCGCCTGAAAAGGGGGAATAATGATGCTGACATTTATCTGCTATCCAAAATGCACGACCTGTCAAAAGGCTCGGCAATGGCTTGAAGCCCGCAGCCTGAAATACGCTGTTCGCGACCTAAAAATAGATAACCCGACTTATGAGGAACTGGCTGACTGGTTTAAACGGAGTGGTTGGCCATTAAGAAAATTCTTCAACACCAGCGGATTATTGTATAAATCGCTTACCCTAAAAGATAAGTTGCCGGCCATGAACGAGGATGAACAGTTAAAGTTGCTCGCCACGGACGGTATGCTCGTAAAGCGCCCGTTGCTGGTAGGCGAGGATTTTGTGCTGGTCGGGTTTAAGGAAAAGGAGTGGAGCGAAAAGCTATGAAAGCAGTTTCTTTTTATATTTCGGCAATCGTTGCCCTTCTGGCCCTTTCAGCCCCGCCGACGTCGGCCGCTGAGGTCGGATACGTCAATATTCTCAACGGCCAGTCGCCGGGCGAGGCTTTCGTGGTCGAACGGCAGGGGCGGACTATTAACCCTACTGGCGTTTACACCAATCTGGAGGAAGGGGATCTGGTCAAACCCTCGCCGGAAGCGATGCTGATCTTCACCCCGCTGGAGGCGGCCTGCGCCACAGTGGAAATACGAGATAATTTCATTGCCGCCGCCTGCCCCCGAAATGAATCCGGCTTGACGGAGATCGCCTACGATTATGTGACCAATGATTTTTTGGCGGCCCCGGCGGAATCTGTGGGCTTATATGCTTCTCGCGGAGCAGCGGATAACCGCAGCTTTACTCTGCCGCCGACACCGTTGAGCCTATTTAGCGACCACCCTGAAACGGCGGCCCTGCTAAAAAAGATGCCCTCCATCGCCTTGGCCCAGGAAAAAAATATGGCGGATGTCATTTTGCAAAAGACCGCTGACGGAGCCCGACTGCTCGATAAAAATCAGACTGGAGGAATCGACTTTACCCTGCCAGGTGAAAGCCTGGCCTTGCGCCAGGCGCTGTCGAGGCGCATAAGCTTCAAAACTATAGCCAGCCTGGAAAGCCCTGGCGAATGGCCGGATATCGCCTGGCTGGTTCGTGTTTATACACCGTCCCCTTCCGGAGATTTGGACTACGAGGGGCGCAAGTGGGCGCTCCAAAAAACCGTGGAAGTCAAGGGCCCTACCCTTCCAGGCACGGTTCCCAAGGAATCCCTTTTAACTTTCGAAATTATTAATAAAAGCTCCAAAAATTACCACGCCTACCTGGTCAATTATACCGATGATGGCCTGCTCTTGCCCGTTCTGCCCCCTGAAAGTCAAGCCCATATTTCCAATGTGGTGGCCGCCGGGGAAAGCCGGCCCTTTCCGCAGCTACAGTTGGAATTAAGCGCCCCGCTGGAATATGTGAGGCTGATCCTTTCTGAAAACCCTCTGGATTTGAGCCAATATAGCCAGGCGGGGCTAGATAAGGCCGCCGCTTTGGCCGGTAAAGTCAACCGCCTGCGGCCAGTCCCGGAAAACTCCTGGCATACTCTGGTTCAGACTTTTAAATTGCCCTGAGGTCTGGGGCGAAGGAAGGGAATTGTGCTAAAAATTCTTCCGGCCTGTCTCTGCCTGACTTTAGCTTTAATCTCGCCCCTGGCCCTGGTGTCCACCGCCCAGGGCCAGTCAGATCCAAAAGACGAGGCCCGGGCGGCCTCCAACCAAGCTGATAAATTATACCGCCAGGGAGATTACCAGGGCGCCAGCCTTCTTTATCAGCAAGGACTTGATCTCTTAACCAAATCTGTGGGGCCGGAGCACCCGAGTACTTTGACCTCGCTCAGCAATCTGGCGGCAACTTATCGCGATTTAGGGGATTACGCCCGGGCTCTGGAGCTGGATCAAAAGGCTCTGGAGGCCAGGGAGAGGATCCTGGGGCCGGAGCACCCGGACACTTTGACCTC
>JAISJK010000032.1 GCA_031261565.1 Candidatus Adiutrix sp.
GGCCGGCACGTATTCTTCATCAAATTTACCGCCCCGCTGGGCTGCGCCGGTCTTAAAATCAATGCGCACATGATCGCGAATGAAGGGGCCGAGAGGAATGGAAGTCCGTTCATCGGCCAAAGAGTCGTCAAAATCCAGGAGGCGGCCATCGTGGCACCAGATAGCCGAAGCCGTCCCTTCGTTCTGGCCTTGGGTGATGGAACCAAAAGCCCGTTTAACCGCAGTTTCGGAAAAAGATTGGCCGGCCCTGGCCCGGAGGATGCCGGCCACTGAACTACCGGGGAGGCGATAAAGGCCGCGACTGTCCCGGTCAACCGGCTGGTCAAAGTCATCCCCGCCACCGGCCCCGCAATGGAGGGGGGTAATGAGCTTCACTATAAAACGGGCCAGATAGATCATTGGGCCGCCCCTTTCTTTTCGTTGCCCCGGGCCTTCTTTTCCCAGGCGCTCAATAGTTGCAGCAGAAAATAACGATGAAATTTATGGCTAATCTCTTTTTGCTCAGCCTCAGTTTTTGCCTGGTCGCCCGGCAGCTTGACATCCTGGATTATGCGCAGGTCATCCACCAGCTTGGGTGAAAGCAGATAAGTCATAATGTCATCCAAATGGTCTTTCCGGCCTTTGGCCAGAGTATCAGGGCATTGGGCCGACTCTTTTGACCATTTATTTTTGATGGTTTTCTTCTCCAGCATCTGGCCAAAGGCCGGTGCCCACTTTTGAGGGTTTTCCAGGGTCACTAGGCGGCGAATGTTGCCCCGCTGGCTTTGGCTGACTGGTGATTTAGCCGCGCTGGTCAGGAAGTCTTTCACATCATCCAATTTTTCCACGGCCAGGCGGCGGGCCTCCCGCTCCAAAGCCCGCTGCCGCATCAATTTTAATATAGGCCGGCTGGCCCCAGAAATCGTGATTGCGGGCTTGGTCGCTTCAGCCGCAAAAACGGCCTCTGGCTTAATTACATCGTCGTTTAAAAATTCAGGATTGATGACAATCCGGCCATAACCTTCCACTCGGCCGCCCCCGAGGGCTGGGGGTAATTCTTTAATGTCACGAGTGGTCTGACCATCAGTGCTGAACTTAATAACGCTGCCCTTTTCCAGAGCTTCGCGGCTGTCTCGGGGCAGACGCCAAAGGTTGTTAAACCCGGCGATGAGGCGGTGGCCGCCGAATAATCGCAGGATTCCGGTTTGCCGGCCCAAAAATGGTGCCAGCTCGGCCAGCAGGCTTTCCACCGGCTTTTGCCAGGATTTGGCCGACAAATAGTCGGAGAGCAAAAAGATAGTATAATTATCCCCGTCTTTTTTTATCTCCGGCTGCTTATATTCAACCGCATCTTTAACTTCCTTAATAATTCCAACAGCGCCATAACCTGCGGAACGGCCATGCCCTACCAGAAAATCAGAATCTTTCACTTTACCCAGGAGTTGCTGTAAAACGGGCAAAGCTTTATCATCGACCAAGAGTTCACTTTGGAAAACATTACCCGGTGCCAGAGCCGAGAAGCCGAACAGGTGGCTTTCGGCGGCGCTGCGCTTCTGTTGATCAAGGGCCACATGCATATTCCACTGGCTGGGCTGATGTGGTTGACAAAAGGTTTTCGGGTGCATGAAGCCAGCGCCATATTTTTTCAGCTTAGGCCGATCCAGATTGGATATTTTTTTCAGGTCGGCCAACTCTCCATCCCAGGATAGGGCATTTATGACGCAGGCTTTTTCATGATCCTGATTCCGGTCGAAAACAGGCAGTCCTGGCTGGTTTTTAATCCTTTGAAAGGAGACCGGGATGGGCAGACAGGCCTCGCCTTTAATGACCGGATAGGCGTGGCCCCAACTGACCGAGCCATCCAGAAAAAGCGCCCGGAAGTCAGGATCGTCATCGGGCCGGCCTTTCGGGGGGAAAGATCGTAGCCACTGGCCGGCCAAAGCTCCCAGAATCATGTTGCCGGGGATGTAGGCCAGGGTCTGATGGGCCTGGGTTTCCGATGAGCCATCGGTCAGGATCAGGGGTTCCCTGGCTATGAGATTCAACTGTATGCGCCACATGGTTAAATACCCCCCCGTAAAGTCAGGTCAAGGGCTTGGGGCAAAGACACATTGGCCACAGAGCCGTCAATTTCCAGGCGGCACCGGCCCAATCCCCGCGAGCGATTGGCCCCCAGGCTCTTGACCATGGCGCAGACCGCCTGAAAATATTGCCGTAGCCAGCTTTCGCCCGGCAAATCCGAGAGATCATCCACCCGCAACTGGCTTTGAAAAAAAAGCCCGGCCAAACCGCATTCCAAAGATCGCAAACTGCCGCCTTTGGCCGTGCCTTTTTCTATGGCTGTTTGCACCCGGATAGTGGTTAGGTCGCCAACCAGGAGACGGCGTTGGCCTGGGTCAGCAGCCAGGATGACATCTATTATGTCCCCAGGCAAACGCCCCTGGCTTACCGTCAGGCGGCCGGGCTGATTGAAACTTTTGGCCCCGTCTTGGGTCTGGCAATGGCTACCGAAAATCAGGGCCTCGGCTTTAGCCAAATCCGCCCGGCAGAACCCCAGGCGGTGCGCCCCTTCCCGTAAAGCCCCTTTTACGGCTCGGCCGGGCAGGAAGGGCAGACCCTGATCATCCCGCACCAGGCAGGAATCAGCCCGGTGGCCATCGCCTAAACCACTGCCCACCTGCCAGTCTGACAAAAAGGTGATTTTAAGCCCGATCCGCATGATGTCCCTCCTTGCCCACTGAAATATAATCGGCCAGCTCCAGATAGTCGGCCAGGGCGGTGGCCCCGTTTTTCTGGAAAAAGCCGTCTTCGAAAATTTCATCAAAACGCTCCAGAGACATACGCCTCTGGTCATGTCGCCCGCCCAGCCCGGCTCTGAGGTTATCCCGCAATTTTCGCCAAGCCACATCAGCCTGATGGCGTCCAACCCGGCAGTCATTTAAAGCGCCCCGGGTATGGGAGCGGGGCAACTCGTTAATCACTTCGGCGGCCTGTTTCAGAAAATCCGCCAGGAAGCCCTTAGTCAGCTTGAAAGGTTTGGCGGTCAAGCGAGAGGAACCGTCATCAGCCGTGGCTGTCCGGCGGCGATGTTCCCCCAGGTCGGCTTCCACATCCCCGGTCAACACCAGGTAGTCCAGGCTGCTGGGGCGGGGGTTATCTTTCAAAGTCAGGCGTTTGGCGCTGGAGCAGAGTTCCTCCACCAGATGCCAGGCTTTGACAAAGGGATAGCTGGGGGGCATGATCAAGAGGCCAACGCCCAGGCTCAAGCCGTGCTCTTTCATCCGTTCTTCATATTTTTCGACAAAAGCGCTGATGAAACCCAGAGCTAAATCGGCCCGAACCAGCACCGTCAAATCATCGCCGCCCCTGAGCAACGGTCGCAGGGGCACCCGGTATTCTGTCCAACTGGTTTCAGGCTGGATTAAATCCTCCCCCACCACCTTGATCAGGGCGGCTTGGAAAGCTTCCTGGTTGGCCTGGTCAATCTCCCGCGACAGTTCTTTCATCCGGGCCGGATTATTTTGGCCGCCCGCTTCCAGAGCCTGGGTGAAAAAATGCCCCAGATCATTGCCGTCAATATGTATCAGCCCCAGGCGGGGCTGTTCACGGTCTTTGAGCATTTCAGCAAAATCATCGCACCATTTTATAGTGGTGTTTGATGGCAGAATAGATTTCAGATGCCCGTCATAATTTTCTTTCAAGCGCCGGTCGGCCGCCTCCAGGAGACCCTGATCACGCCGCACCTGGGACGGCCAGGAGATATAAGCCCGCTTGTCCCGGCCGGCGGCCGGCAGGCCGTCAAGATTGGCCATTTCCACAAAGGGCAGGAGCTTCAGACCAGCGGCCACCGGTTCGGAAGCTCTCTGCAGGGCCAGCTTATCAGATAATTCTTTCCGGCAGCCATCCAAAGACTCTCTATCCAAATCAGTTTGAGCCAGAACTCCATTCAGCGGCAGGCCGGGCCATTGAGCCAGGGCGCGGCTGGAAAAAGCCGTCAGGAACTCTTTCCCCTTGGCCTCATCAGCCAGGAGCAGGCGCAAGGCTCCGGCCGCATTCTGCCTGATGACAATCCAGTCGCGCCCTTCAGCCGGTTCATCCACCTCATGTAAATTCAATTCCCGGCGTATTTCGGGTAAAAAATCATCATGCAGCGCCACCATGGCCTGGGAAGCCCCGATCATTTCCTTCAGTTTGCCCGTGGCGAAAATGAAGCTTTGAATGCCCCCAACTTCAATCAATACACTGGCGTATTTCCCGGCCATATTTCCTCCCGGCTGTTTGATGCAGTTCGCTAAAGCACAATGCAGGCCAAGTTAAATTTAACTGATAAAAAGGCCCAATCTTAAAATACAGTCGCGGCCTAGCCGTCCATAGCTGAAATTTTTCATTACTCTAAAAATATCAGCGGCCGCCGTTTCTGGCCGTCTGGCCGGCCTTTTCATAATTATTGAGAGTTTGCGGGCTGAGGCCCAGGCTCTTGGCGGCCGTGGCCCGGTCTTTGCTTAGACGTAAAGCTTCTTCAACCCGATCCAGCCGGTAAAGGTCAACTGCCCGAGACAGAGGTAGCTTGGCGTAGGGGTCGGTGGCGGGGCCAAGGCCGGTTAGGCCTGGCGCCTGGGGGACAGGGCGTTTCAGCTCGACCACCGCCCGCCGCTCAGAGATCTCCAGGCCGTCGCTGAGTAGATAAAGCCGCTTTAAAACATGCTCTATCTGTCTGATGTTCCCCGGCCAGGGATATTTCAGAAGCAGCTCCAGGGTTCGTGCGTTAAGATTTTTAGCCACCCCGTAGGTGGTCGATATTTTGTTAAGAAGGTGGAGGAGAAGATTTTCCAAATCTTTGGACGGCAGGTCGCGAACTGGTTTGATATGGATAACATGCTCGGCCAGGCGGTAATAGAGGTCAGACCGGAAACGGTTGGCGCTTATCTCAGCCAGGAGGTCTCGGTTGGTGGCCGTGATGAGGCGCACATTGACTGGCTGGGATTTTTTTTCGCCCAGAGGGGTTATTTGTTTTTCCTGGACGGCCTTGAGCAGAAAACTCTGCATATCCGGGCGCAATTCCCCGACCTCATCCAGGAAAAGAGTCCCGCCATCGGCCTCTCGAAACGCGCCATCGGCGGCTTTGTCGGCCCCGGTGAACGCGCCCTTTATATGGCCGAAGAGGCGGGAGGTGGCCATAGTCTGGTCATCGGAAAACTCGGCCCCGCTGATCTCCTGCAGCTCGCCCGTTCTGGCGCTGAGTTTATGTATCTGGCGGGCTAAATAGCTTTTGCCGGTGCCGGTTTCTCCCAGAATCAGGATATTAAGGTCGCTGGGGGCCAATTTTTTTAGATCGCTGAGTTCATAATCGGAAAGACCGGGAATACGGTCGTCCGGCTGGTCAGCCAGAGGCCGGCGCAGAGCCGGCCCGAAGGACCACTCCACCGGCACCAGCCGCTGGCCGCCAGCCGCGTGTCTGGCCTCGCGGGTCGAGTAAGTGTCCGCCCCTCTGGTCTTGCCCAGGTAGAGCATGATGGCGGCCATGGCCGGGGTGCCGGAGGTTACATTGAGGATAATCTTTTCCGGATTAACTTCCCGGCTGATTTGATCCCAGATTGGGGCCACGAAATCGTATATGGCCGCGTGATCCACGGGCACTAGGGTGCCGGCATTGTGGGGACAGAGCTGGATCCGGTATTTATTCCCCAGGCCGCCCATGAGCGAGGTGGCGGCGGCTTCGTTATCGCCGGTGAAAAGATAGTGGACAGAGCTAAACCAGCCGCTGGCCAGAAGCTGGGCCACCGGCCCGTCGCCGGTGCCTTGACTCTTGAGGTCGGCAGAGCCAATCCAGGTCAGCAGGGTTTTCTGTTGCTCAAGAGGCGGCATGGGGTCTCCCAAAATGTTTATGGCTCAAGTATAACGGCTATCAATAGAAAACTCAAGAGGGATGAGTTGGAGGACAAAGTGGCGCTAAAACAAGTAATTGTCAGAAAACCGGATCTCGACGCCATTGGGGCCGCCGCCCTGGCCGGAGTCACCCAGGCTGACTGGATGCTATGCCTGGTTGGCGGCGAGGCCCCGGCTGACCTGCTGGCTGACCCGGCTATCCTCTGCCTGGAGTGCGGCGGCTCCGGCCAGGTGAACTTGGGTAATTTCGACCACCACGGAGCTGAGGCCCCGGCGGCTACAGCCGTGGAGCAGATGTATGACCATCTGGGCAGCCCCTCTGCCTGGCGAGAGATAGTGGACTACATCGCCTGGGTGGACAGTGGCGGACTTCGGGGACAGGCCTCGCCGTCTATATTGGCCCCCGAGACCACCCTGTCAGGGCTGCTGAGCGGTTTATTTCTGCTGGAGCCGGATTTGGCCGCCAGATTTTGGCTAGGTGCGGCTCTGGTGCGGGAAGCTCAACTTTCCGGCCTGGCCCCCTGGAACCTCCAGCCCGGCCTGGATCATTATTATAGGTGGCGCGTTTACGCCGAGGCCAAATCAGTGGCCCGGCAGAGCCTGGTCGCCCGGAGAGACCAGGTGCGGCTGATTCATTCTGCCCTGGCTCCCTGGCCCATCTTGGCTTTGAGTTGCGATCTCCCCGGCGCGCATGGCCTTTTGCGGGACATGGGCGGCCGGGTGCGACTGGCCCACCGGCCCGGTGATCATTTCACCATCTCGGTTGACGATGATCTGCGCCCCTGGCTGGCGGGTTTGCTCGAATTTTTAAACCAACATGACCCCGGCTGGGGTGGCCCGTCCGGCGGGGCCATCATTGGTTCGCCCTTTGGCGGCAGTAAATTTACCTTTGAGGCCTTTTGCCGGCTTTTAGAAACGGCTGATGTTCAGCCTAACTCTAAAGCCTTTTTAAGTTCTTCTTTGCTTGGGAGAACTGTCTGGTAGCGCGCAGCGAAAATTTGATTGTTATCCGCCGGGAGCATCATTTCAACCATTGCATCATCCTTGTCCTTACAGAGTACAATGCCTATAGTATAATTTTCAGTTGAACTGCCGCTGAAACTCCTTGATTGTCCAACCATTTTCCTCAATTTCAATTTCGTAGAAACGGCGTTCATCGATATTTTTGATGCGCATAAGTTGAATGTAATGGATCCAACTTATAGAGGGGTTGAATTTTCTAACCGGCTCGGTAATCGCCACCTGCTCAATTCGCTTACCTTCGGTTTCGTCCAATTTCCAAATCGGTGATTTGGAAATTGGAGTTTCGCAGTAGGCTAGGTAGTCGATCCTTAAAAAATGGTCAAAACTTGACCGCCGGACAGATATATTGCGTTCTCAGAGCGCAGATGGCCGTCAAAAGCCGCAAAATAATCAGACGTGAATAAAGCTTCGCCTCCC
>JAISJK010000113.1 GCA_031261565.1 Candidatus Adiutrix sp.
GGATATCGCCCGGGCCGCCGAGCTCCTGGCCGGCCTGCTGGCCCAATACCGGCGTTGATTTCCGCCGGGGCGAATAATCATTAATGGCCGAGAGAGATTTGGATGAGATATAGGCCTATATCGCTGCACGGCTCGCCGGTTGTAATAATAAATATTCCCCAATTAACGGGCGGCCACATAAAATATCTGCCCTAAAATTTTTCTTGACTTTTCCTGGCTATCGTGGTTTACTTTAATCCGGTACTGATAATACCCCATAGCGGTCGCACGCCCGAAGCCGTGCTTTTTTCGTTCCAAAGAAACTGGCACGGCCGGGTGTGGGCTGAATATAACACCACTTGGAAATATGTCCGCAGATCTATGAACTGTTATCAGCGCCCGGCCTCTATATTTTTGAGGTCACCAAAGCACTTGAGGGCGCTCAGTGGCAACTTCACACCCGTTCCGGTCTTGCGGCCGCGTTTCTAAAATAAGATTCATAGACCAGGAAGCCCCTAAGCGTTCCCGCGTGAGGGGTTTTTATATTTTTTCGGCTAAATCCGCCTTGGGCAGGTTTGGCCTTTTTTATCTCGCCCGGCCGCTATGGCCAGGCCATAAAACCAAATCAGGAGTTTTAGCATGAGACAATCACATTTTTGGCTTGGCCTGGCCCTGGCGGGGGCTTGGGGAGCCGAGATGATCTGTGGCTCGGTTGCTCCGGCCTCGGCCGCCAGCCAAGTTGATTTTTCCGGCTACTACCGGGTTATGTTCAACAGTGAAACCAACATCGGCTACGCTGCCGATAAGCAACCGGGCGACTTCACGGATGCCTATTTCCAGGATCGGTTGCAGATGGACCTGAATTTCCACCCTACTGACGAAATCACCGTTTACTGGCGCTTCCGTGGGCCCGGCACCTATGGCCGTTGGGGCTACGGCGGCACGGGCGGCCGGAGCGGCCTCTACACCCAATTTGTCTATGGCGAGATCAAGCAGGACTGGGGCACCGTGCTGGTCGGCCGGATTAGCGATGACCTGGATGTTTACGGCCTGGCCGATTTGGGCTATATGCCCGAAACTCTGCCAGTTTTCACTAGTGTCGGCCCTTTTGACCGGAGCGATGTGTTGGACGGCATCCGCTACACCTACGATTTCGACAACGGCTTCAGCATCATGGCTCAGTATGGCAAACTGGGTAACTGGGACGAGTATGAGGGCGGCCGGCCGGGCCCTAACAATGGCGGCAACGACAGCGACAGCGATCGTGACCGCTTCCAGGTGGGCGGCACCTACCTGTGGGATGGCGGCGGGGTTTCATTAAATTTGCTCTATGACCGCAACGCTCAGATTCGCGATTCCGTTCGCTTTGATGAAGCTTTATTAGGTTATTTGCCTCCTTATTATATTGCCAGCCTGTTTCCGAAGATTCAGAAGACAGATATCTTCCTGGTTAACCCGGCTTTCGCCCATAGCTGGGGTGATTTCAGCGTCCACTTCGAGGGCGGGGCCGCCTGGGGCAAACAGCATTATAGCGATGGCAGCAGCCAGGACGGCCATGGCTATGGCGGCTATCTGGATTTCGACTACAACTACGGCCCGGGCAATGTGACCCTGGCCGGCTGGTATGTTTCCGGCAATGACCTGGATGACGCCGATAGCGGCGCTCTGGCTGATCTGGTGGGCGGCAACTTCTATCCCCTGTTGGTGGCCTACAACAGCGTCAACAGCAACCCCGGCGGAAACCGGGCCGCCGGCAATCTCAACTATGGCGGACACGCCGATGGCGGCGCAGCTGGCTTTGCCAACGGTAGCAACCCCGATAACCCGTTTGCAAACAACAACGCCAACCACTGGGGAATCGCTCTGACCGGAAACCACGCCTTGACCGATGACATCTCCCTGCATTATGGCCTGGGCTACCTCGCTTTGGTCAACCCCAACTGGGAGATAGCCAGCAGTGGGACTTATAATGGTGCCACAGGCGCTTATACCGTTACCGGCTATACCAAACAGGATAAAGACCTGGGCGTTGAAATCGATCTCGGCCTCAGCTTCCAGTTGCTGGACAACCTGGAGCTGGCCAGCGGCTTTGGCTATATGTTCACTGGCGATGCCCTCCGGAATCGGACTCTGAAAGGCTATACCGTAAGTGCCGCTGATGCCGGTGGCGTCCGCAACATCCAGGCTGTTTGGGAGGACGCGCCGGCAGAAGATAGCTATGTGTGGTTTAACAGCCTGACTTTCTCCTTCTGATACCGATAGCGGCCCACAAGTCCAAGCCTGAATGAAGGGGCCGCAGACGATGTCTGCGGCCCCTTCATCATGATAGCCGGGAGGCCAGAGACAACCTTAAAACCTGGGGGGTGACGGCGGCCCGGAGGCCTCCGGGCAGATCCAGGCCCGGGTGGCGCCGCCGGCCGAGGAGAGACAGCGTCATTTCCAGAGTGGCGAAGGTCATGGGCTCGGGGGCCGACCGGCGGGTCAGCCAGATTTTAAGCAGGCAGGCGTGAATCAGGCGGCGCTGCTCAGCCACGGTCAGCCGCTCCAGAGCCGGGCGCTCCAGAGCCAGGGCGGCCGGCCCCTCTTCCCGCACCAGCCCGGCCCGGAGCTTCTCCACCTGACCCTGCCAATAAACCTCCTCGGCCCGGGCCAGGGCGGCCAGCCGGCCCAGGGCCTGATTCAGCCTGGGGTTGAGGCGGCGGAGAGCGGGCAGGCCCTGGCGGCGGAGGGCGTTGCGCCGATAGCGCTGATCCTGGTTGGTCAGGTCTTCCACCCAGGTTAAGTTTTGCCCGATTAGCCAGGCGGCCAGCTCGGCCCGGTCAAAGGGCAGGAGCGGCCGCACCACTTCAGCCCCTTCACCGGGCCGGGCCAGAAGCGGCCGCCGGGGGGCTATGCCGGCCAGAGCAGCCGGGCCGGCCCCTTTGACCAGATTGAGCAGCACCGACTCAGCCTGATCATCGGCCTGGTGGGCGGTCAGAATAAAATCGGCCTGGAAGGAAGCGGCCGTCCGGCCCAGAAAATCGTAGCGAGCCCATCGGGCGGCCTCTTCCACCCCTTTCCGCCGCTGGCGGGCCAGGGCGGGCACATCGGCCTGGCCAGTCAGAAAAGTCAGGCCCAGGGATGCCGCTGTCTTTTGGGCGAAAGACTGGTCGGCGGCGGCGGCCGGGCCGCGCAGACTGTGGTTGAGGTGGGCCGCCGCCAGTAAATTCGCGGGTAAACTCCGGGCCATCAGGTGCAGGAGAGCGGTGGAATCCAGCCCGCCGGAATAGGCCACCAGGAAACGGCCTCCGGGCCAGCCAGGCAGGAGGGTGTCCAGATGGGTTTGAAATCGGGCCAGGAAGGGGTCAGTAATCATCTCTGAATGGTTAGCGCTGGTGGCGTTTTAAATAATAAATCAGCCAGAAGGCCAGCACCAGGGCCGGCCAGACCAGGGCCGGCAGCCAGAAGACCAGCCGGGCCGAGACATGGCTCAAAATCAGGCTTTGAGCCTCGCTGGCGGCTTCTTGAGGCGCGGCTTCACCGTCCAGCAGCCAGTGGACAGCGGCTACAGTGAAGCGGCGGTTGCCGGCAAAGCCCCGAAAGCCATTGGCGGCCAGGTCGGAATCGGCCAGGGCCAGCAGGCGGCCGCCGTTGGTCAGCTCAGCGGCCACGGCCAGGGTCAGGGGGCCCGGGCTGTCGCTGCCGGCCTGATAGCGGCTGGATCGATCCAGAAAAGAGGTGGGGGTGGTTTCCAGCCAGGCCGAGGGTGATGACAGGGCCAGGGCGTAAATGGTGGCCGGCAACTGAGCGTGCCCGTCATCTCTGGTGAAGAAAGCCCCGGTCAGGGGCCAGACCACCGGGCCGGCCAGGCCCCTGGTCAGCGGGTGGGCCGGGTAATCATGGCTGACCACAAAGCCGTCGCCGGTGCCGGCCAGATTGGTTTCCGGATCCACCACCAGCCCGTCCGGCATTTTTAAGCCGAAAAGCGCCCAAAAATCCTGGCTGACGGCCACGGTCAGGGGGTCGGCCATAATCAGCAGTTTGCCGCCGCTTTTGAGGTAGTCCTCCAGGCGTTTTTCCCGCCCCTCGCCCAGGGGCGCCCGGGGCCCGGCCAGCACCAGAGCCGAGGCTTCCAGCGGCAGGGGCTGATCCTCCGGCCAGTAATAGTCAAGGGCCGTCAGCCGCCCGGCGCTCAGGTCGGCGGCCCACTGGCTCAGGCCGCCGAAATTTTGATCCTGCACCATTTTTTCCCCGAAGGTATTGAGAAAATAGATCAGGCGGCGCTGAGGGCGCAAAAGCCGGGTCAGGGTGCCGTGCAATGATTCCTCAGACACCGGGCTGATATTTTCCCGAAAACCCTCGGCCGTGATTTCAGCTGTATCCGGGGCCACCAGGCGCGGCCCGGCCTTGGCCCCGGCCGCTTCGGTCTGGGGGTTGACATAAGTGACCGTGAAATGACGGGGGGCGGCCCGGAGATAATGATCCATCAGCTCCCGCACCTGGGCCAGACGGGGGCTTTGGGGGCCGAGGTGAATGGTGACGGCCACCGGCTGATCCAGTTGGGCCAGAAGTTCCAGGGTGGCCGGGGCCAGGGCCAGAGTCCGGCCCCGGCTGAAATCAAGGGTCGCGGTCGGGAAACGCAGGCTGCCCAGAGCCAGGGCGGCGGCCAGAGTCAGGAGCAGGGCCAGGGCGGCCAGGAGGCGGCCCCGGCCTGAGGGTGAGGTCAGGGCGGCCCAATCAGCCCGCCATTGAGCCGGGCCGGCCAGGGCAGACAGGAGGAGAGAGGCGGCCAGGGGCAGGACGGCAAAGCCCAGGAAGCCGGGCGCGGCCAGATAGCCCAGAGCCGCAGCCAGGAGGGCGGCCAGGGCCAGGTTGCGGCAAAGGTGGCTGTGGCGGCCGCCCATCGTCACAGTCCGCTCCTCATTAGCCCGCTACGCATTAGTCCGCACCGCTCTGCCGGCGCAGACTGAGCCAGAGCCGGGCGTTGATCAGGCTCAGGCCGGTCAGGCCGGCGAAAAACAGCAGATCTCCCCCGTCAATCAGCCCCAGCGAAGAGCGGGCCAGGCGGGGGGCAAAGGCCAGACCGCTCCACCAGACTCCGGCCCCGCTTTCAGTGTAGGGCTGGGCCCAGCCCAGCACCCACATCAGGCCCAAAAGGCCCAGAGTAATCAGCCCGGCCCCCACCGGCGAAGGACAGGCGGCCGAGGCCCACAGGCCCAGGCCGGCAAAGGCTGAGGCCAGGGCCACCAGGCCCAGGGCGGCCGTCAGGATAATGGCCGGGCTGCCGACCCCCCAGAGCCCCAGAGCGGCAAAGGGCGGCAAGGCCATCAGGCTCAGGCCGGAGAGACTGAGCCAGGCCGCCAGATAGCGGCCCAGAATGAGGGCGGCACCATCCACCGGCAGAGTCTGGAGGTAGCCCAGACCGCCGCCCGTCCGGAACGGGGCCAGGGTTCTCATGGTCACCAGGGGAGTGACCAGCATCAGCACCAGGGGAATATTGGTCAGGCCCTGGGAAAACAGGGCCAGGGAAGCGTCCAGAGTCAGGCCCCGGGCGGCCGCCCCCAGGCTGTCCACCACATAGACGGCCACACTGTTGTAAAAAAAGAAGCCCAGCAACCCCAGAAAGACCAGCAGAGCCAGCCCGGCAGAGGCCCCGCCCCAGAAACTCTTTAATTCCGCCGCCATCACCGCCCAAATGGATCGGATGGGGCCGCAACGCCGGGTCAGGCGGGTCATTTTCTAAGCTTCTCCGGCGGTTAGGTCGAGGTATTCCCGGCGCAGGTCAGCCTCATTGGGGGTCTCCCCGGCCGCCCGCCGCCAGGGGCCGCGAGCCACCAGAGCGCCCCGGGCCAGCACCAGCACTTCCGCCGTTATCTCAAAAATTTCACTTAAAATATGGCTGGAGACCAGCAGGGTGACTTCCGTCGGCAGGTCTTTCAACAAGGCCAGCAGACGCAACGACTCCTCCGGATCCAGCCCGCTGGTGGGCTCATCCAGAACCAGAAAATCGGGCCGGCCCAGGAGGGCCGAGGCCAGGGCGGCCCGGCGCTTTTGGCCCTGGGATAAAATGCCGGCCGGCCGCTGGTAAAAGGGGGTCAGGCTCAGAGCGGTCACCAGACGCTCTTCTTCCTGGTGAAAGACGGCCGGGGCTAAGCCCCGGAAGGCGCCGGCCAGGCGCAGGTGCTCGCGAACCGTCAGCTCGCTCACCAGAGGCGCGCCCTCGGGCAAGAGACCCATATCGGCCCGGGCCCGGGCCGGGTCGCGCCAGGGAGATCGCCCATTGACCAGCACCTGCCCCTCATCCGGCCTGAGCACTCCGGACAGGAGGCGCACCAGGGTGCTCTTGCCGGCCCCGTTAGGCCCCAGGAGCCCATAGCGGCCGCCCCGGCGCAAATCAAAAGAAATGTTATCAAAAACCAGCCGCCGGCCAAAGCGCTTGGTCACCCGGTCAAAGACCGCTCTCTCGGCCGCCGGCGGCTCAGACATCCAGTTCGCGCACGTTGAGCGCGTTTTCCTGAATAAAGTCACGCCGCGGCTCGACTTTGTCGCCCATGAGGATGGTAAAAATGTCATCGGCTTCCATGACATCGGCCACCCTGACCTGCAGGAAGGTGCGGCGCTCCGGATCCATGGTGGTCTCCCAGAGCTGGGCCGGGTTCATCTCGCCCAGGCCTTTGTAGCGCTGCACCCGCAGACCTTTCTGGCCGGCCGTTTCCACATCGTTCAACAAATCTTCCGAGCTGGCCAGTTGGTAGCTTTTGTCCTTTTGGGTAATGGTATAGGGCAGGGCGGCCGTCCCGTCAATCCGGCACCTCAGGCTGAAAAGCTTTTTCACTGACTCGCTGGCCACGAGTTCCCGGTTTAAGGCCAGGCGTTTGCGCTTGTTGTGCGCCGAGGTCACGGTCAGTTTAAAGCCCTGCTCCTCCAGCGGGTGGTCTTCATCGCCGGCCGGAACCTCAACCTGGGGAAAGTCGGGGCCTTCCACCTCCAGGCCGTCCTGGCGGAGAGCGTCGGCCAGGCGCTGAGTCCAGGCCCGGCTGATAAAACCAGCCTCGTCATCGGTCAGGGAGGCCCAGAGGCGGGGCCAGAGGCTGGGGGGAAAGCCCCGCCGGCTGACCCGGTTCAACTGGTCGCGGAAGGCGATGTGGTCGTCAATAAAGGCCTGCAACTCCTGGCCGCGCAGAGTGTGGCCGGCCTGGTCGGTCAGAGTGCGGTCATCAAGGTAGCGCCGGAGGGTAAAGGCCCGCATCTCGGTCTCGTTTTTGAGGTAATGCTCGCTTTTGCCGCTCTTGACCCCGTAGAGCGGCGGCTGGGCGATAAAGAGGTGGCCGCGCTCTATGAGCTCCGGCATCTGCCGGTAGAAAAAGGTCAGCAGGAGGGTGCGGATGTGGGCGCCGTCCACATCCGCATCGGTCATGATGACCACTTTGTGGTAGCGCAGGTTTTCCATTTTGACGTCGGCCGCGCCGGCCGGGCCGATGCCGGTGCCCAGGGCCAGGATCATATTGCGGATCTCCTGGCTTTTGATGATATGGTCAAAACGGGCTTTCTCCACATTGAGAATTTTGCCCCGGAGCGGCAGGATGGCCTGAAACTTGCGGTCGCGGCCCTGCTTGGCGCTGCCCCCGGCCGAGTCGCCCTCCACCAGGTAAAGCTCGCATTTGGTGGGGTCTTTTTCCTGGCAGTCGGCCAGCTTGCCCGACAGGGACTGGCCGGCCAGCGCGCCCTTGCTCCGGGCCATTTCCCGGGCTTTGCGGGCCGCTTCCCGGGCCCGGGAGGCGTCCACCACCTTGGTGACGATTTTTTTGGCCACGGCCGGGTTTTCTTCAAAGAAGGTGTTGAGCCGCTCATAGACCAGGGTGTCCACCAGGCCTTTGACCGAGGCGTTGCCCAGCTTGGTCTTGGTCTGGCCTTCAAACTGGGGCTCGGGGATGCGGATGGAAATGACGGCGGCCAGCCCCTCGCGAATGTCGTCCCCTTCCAGACTGCTGGTTTTTTTCAGGTCTTTGGGCAGGTCGGCCGAGGCCAGATACTGGTTGACCGACCGGGTCAGGGCCGCCTTAAAGCCCGACAGGTGGGCGCCGCCCTCCGCTGTGTTGATGTTGTTGGCAAATGACAGCACCTGCTCGGTGTAGCTGTCGTTATACTGAAAGGCCACATCGACCATGATGTTGTCGTTCTGGCCCTCCAGGCAGATGGGCCGGTCGTGCAGGGGCGTCTTCTGGCGGTTCATATACTGGACAAACTCGCTCAGGCCGCCCCTGGACTGAAACTCCAGAAACTCCTCGGTGCGCTCATCGCGAAGGGAGATGTAAACGCCTTTATTGAGAAAAGCCAACTCCCGGAGACGGCGGGCGAGAAT
>JAISJK010000028.1 GCA_031261565.1 Candidatus Adiutrix sp.
GGTGTGAGGATAATGCCCTCGTTGGTTTCCTGCACTCGCACTTGCGCCGCGTGTATCAGATTAAAAAGAGGTGCTGGCAAAATGTTTGTATTCAATATCATTTCACGCATAATATTCAACTCCTCATTGCTCTTCTTCAATTACCCGGGGCTCCACCGCCAAAATGGCCGGCAGGCTCGGGTGATAGCCGGGCAGATAGACGGCCCGCTTATCGGTGATGGAAAACTGCCCGCCGGAGAAAAGAGCCCCGGTTTGTTCCCGCAGGAGCAGCTGGGTTTCAAAGCCGCCGTCCAGGCCCATAACCC
The DNA here is from genome assembly GCA_031261565.1 of Candidatus Adiutrix sp. Lineage (GTDB taxonomy): Bacteria > Desulfobacterota > Desulfarculia > Adiutricales > Adiutricaceae > Adiutrix. Next base: position 306 of record JAISJK010000028.1, read on the forward strand.
GCGCCAGCCCCAAAGCCTGGCTTTTGAGGGCGGTGGCCAGGTCGTAAAGGCTGATGGCCGCCGGGGTCATGATCAGCACAATTCGCCCTTCCTGATCCTCCCCGATGGCCGCCCGGCCGGCCAGATTATAGCTGTCGCGCACCCGGACGCGCCCGGTGTCATCCAGCAACATAAAAGACTGCATAACCTGGCGGTAATGCTCCGGCTGCCAGGGGGCCTGGTGGGTTTCCCGGTCAAGGATGGCCGCCCGGGGGGCCGCCTCCGGCGCATCCGGCCCCGGGTCGGCCACCAGAAAACCTTTCCACTGGGGGTGGGGCCCGGCCGAAAGACTCCGGCCGTCTCTCCTGAGCAACCCCATGTAGGCCCGATCCGGGTAAAACTGCCCACCGTTGATCAGGGCCGCAGCCCGGCCCAGGCGCTCTCCCCAGCCGCTGATGTTGGCCCCGGCCGCCCCCGGAAAATCCTGCTCGTGGAAAGGGTGGAAGGTAAAGCTGGCCGGGTGGAAGCGGGCCAGAAAGAGGTCGTCCGGCCCCAGGCGGGCACCGTAGAGCAGATGAGTGCGGGCCGATTCAAAACCAGGCCCGTTTTCCCGCCATTCGACCCGGCCCAGCTTGGGCCGGATGGCCAAAAGGCGATCATTTAAGCGGGTTAAAAGCCCGGTCAGGAGAAGGGCCGGATTTTCGGCCTCCCGCCGGGCGGCTGAGGAGCCGGAGAGGCCGTCCAGGGCCAGGTTGGGGCCGCCGAAAGGGCGCTGGTCAGTCAGCGTCAGGAAAACCGGGGGCGAGGAATTTTCGGCCTGAAAAGTCAGCCTCAACCGATCCGGCCAGGGATCCAGCGGCTCACCGAAAGACAGCGAGATGGTCATGGGCGGCAACCCGCCGGCCCCCTCCACCACCAGTTCCCGGTCGCCGGCGGCCCCGCTCCCGGCCGGCACAAAGGCCGCCAGAGCCCAGATGGCCGCCCGCAACCGGTGGTCGCCGGAAAAAGCGGCCAGCGAGCCGCCCCCGGCGGCCTCGTCACCCCAGGCCGGGCTGGCCCACCACAGGGGCCAGAGGAGGGCCGCCGCCCCGGCCAGGGCGACCGCCGGCAAAATAGTTATTTTAATTTTGACCCGCATGGTGTATATTATCTGAGACTTTATACCAATAGAAGTGGGTTTCCAACTGGTTATTTTTCTTATCTGGAATTGTAACATATTTAGCCCGTTTGCAATATTTTTTTCTAACAACAGGGAAGATGGCCGGGCCGTCTTCCCGATCTCAACCATTAAAGAGGAGTGATTATGCCTGCGGAAATTATCAAAGGCCTGCCCGTAGCCACGGCTATGCGCGAAGAAATAACCAGCCAGGTTAAAGCTATCGCCGCCAAAGGCGTCCAGCCCAAACTGGCCGTGGTGCTGGTGGGCGATGACGAAGCCTCCCGGGTTTACGCCCAGGCCAAGGAAAAAGTCGGGGAGAAGATGGGCATCAAAGTTGATCTGCACGTCCGCCCCAGCTCCACGAGCGAAGCCGAGGTCATCAAGCTGGTGGACGAGCTTAACGCCGACAAAAAAGTCCACGGCATCCTGGTGGAGCTGCCCCTGCCCAAGTCGATTCAGAAAGAAAACGTCATGAACCGCATTGACCCCAAAAAGGACGTTGACGGCGTCCACCCGGTCAACCGCGGCTACCTCCTGGGCGGCCAGGAGCATCTGGCCCTGGTGCCGGCCACTCCGCTGGCCTGCATTGAGCTGATCCAGAGAAGCGGCCTGGATCTGAAGGGTAAAAAAGTCACCCTGGTGGGCCGGGGCGACACTGTGGGCCGGCCCCTGGCCAGTCTGCTGATCAAGCGCGACGCCACCATCACCGTCTGCCACACCAAGACAGTGGATCTGGCCGGCACGGTCAAGGGCGCGGAAATCGTGGTGGCGGCGGCCGGCTTTCCCAAACTGGTCAAAGCCGAAATGGTCGCGCCGGGCCAGACGGTCATTGACGCGGGCATCAACCAGTTGCCCGATGGCAGCCTCTGCGGCGATGTGGACACTGAGCCGGTCAGCCAGATTGTCCGGGCCATCACCCCGGTGCCCGGCGGCGTGGGCTCCCTGACCACCACGGTCATCATGCAGAACCTGTTGAAGGCCATCGGCCTTCAGGCCCAATAAGACGGAGGCGCCAGCCATGAGCGAGATAACTAATTTCTATTCCATGACCATTAACGACTTCCTGAAAGTGGCCGCCTCCAGCTCCCATGTGCCCGGCGGCGGGAATGTCTCGGCGGTGGTGGCCACCCTGGGGGCCTCGATGGGGGCCATGGTGGCCAGCCTGACCACCGGCAAAAAAGGCTATGAGGAGCATCAGGAGGCCAACGCGGCCGTGCTCAAAGCCTTTATGGACGGCATTGAAAGTCTGAAGGCTCTGACCCAGGGCGATGTGGACGCTTTTGACGCCTATATGCAGACCTTTAAACTGCCCAAGGACACGGATGAGCAGAAAGCGGCCCGGACGGCGGCCATTCAGGAGGGGGTTAAAAAAGCCACTCTGGCCCCCATGAAAATCTGCCGCCAGTGTCTTGATTTAATGCGCGAATCAGCCAAGCTGGCCCCCTTTGGCAACAAGGGTGCCATCAGCGACTGCGGCGTGTCGGCCATCATTCTGGAAGCGGCCATCCGGGCGGCCATGCTGTCGGTGGACATCAACCTGCCCTCCATTAAAGATCAGGCCTTTGCCGCCGAGATCGTCAGCGAGCGCGGCCGCATCTTCGCCGAAGCCGAGGAAATCAAGGCTTACGTCCTGACCCATATGCGCGCCCGCTGGTAACCAATCGCCTTTAATCGTCTCACCCGAAGCCCCCGATCGGGGGCTTAACTATCCGAGGGCTTTAACTCTGAGGACACGCCACTGAAACAGATTATCTTGTTAATTGCGCTTGGCCTGATAGCCCCCCTGGCCGCTTCGGCCGAGGCCACGGAGGAATTGCGCATTCTCTCCGGGGCCAACATCACCCCGCCCTCGGTGGTGGAGCGCTTTGAGCTCGAAAATAATATCCATCTCCGCTTTGATTTCTTTGATTCGCCCGAAGCCATGGGCGCCTATATCAAAACCAAGCACCGGGGCGATCTGGCCCTGTTGCGCGGCCACTATGTGGGTAAGCTGATCCAGAATCACCTGCTGTTGCCGCTGAATCACGCTCTCCTGCCCAATCTCAAAAACCTGGAACAGACGCGCAGCGGCTCCATTGACCCTGGGAACCTCTACTCCATCCCCTACCTCAAAGGGACTTTGGGCATTATCTACCGCCGGGATGTCCTGGGGGCGGAAAAGCCCACCTGGCGCCAGCTCTTCAGCCAGGGGCGCGGCGCCGGCTCCCTGGCCATCACCCGCCGGCGCAATACTCTGGGGGCGGATAAGACCGCCGGGGCCGACCGCCAGAGCCACAGCGCCATCCCCTTCGCCATCACTGACCGGTATCGCGATGCCATGGGGCTGGCCCAGTCCTACCTGGGCTATTCCTACAACTCCACTTCCCCCCTGGCCATCAGCCAGGCGGCGGAACTGTTGCGCGTCCTGGCCGAGAAACCGACCTTTATGGGTTTCCTGAGCCCGGAGACCACCTTGAAATACCTGAAAGAAAAATTTATCTACGCGGCTGTCAGCTACAACTATCTGGCCGCTGTGGCCATGGCCCAGGATCCCGGCCTCGATTATACTGTCCCGGCCCAAAATGGCATGGTCTGGTCTTATGTCTATGTGGTCAGCGCCAAGACCGCCAAAGCCGATGCCGCTTACAAATGGCTTAATTTTTTGATGGAGCCGGAAGTGGCGGCGGAAGTGGCGGCCTGGAACCGGGCCGCCTCGCCCAATGAGGCGGCCCGGCCCCTGTTGCCCCAGGAAATCAGAGGCAACCAGGTGATTTACCCCCCGGACGAGGTCTGGGGGGCCGCTGAAATGCCGTTGAGTATTGATGACGAGGCGGAACATATGTCAATTGACTATTGGTCACACCTGAAGTAAGCCGAAGTAAACCTATGTTTCAAAAATATCAAAAAGATGGCCTGACCTGGTATGGTTTTTCCCTGTTTGACTCCTGCCCCGAGCTCCGGCACGGCGTCTTTAACCGCCAGGGCGGGGTCAGCGGCCCCGAGGGCCGGGATTTGTGTCTGGCCTTCACCGATGACGATCCCCTGGAAAATGTCCGGATCAACCTGAGGCGGGCCGAGGCGGCCCTGGGTCTGCCCCCGGCCGCTTTTGTCCGCCAGACCCACAGCGCCCGGGTGACGGTGGTTTGGCCCGGCGACCACTATCACCCCCAGACCCCGGCCGAGGTTCGTCAGGACTATGACGCCCTGGTGGCCCCGGAGGCTGGAGTGAGTTTGCTGATCAAAGTGGCCGACTGCCAGGCCGTCATCATCTACGACCCCCGAACCAGGGTGCTGGGGCTGATCCACAGCGGCTGGCGGGGCTCGGTTCAGAATATTATCGGGGCCACGGTAGCGGAAATGACCAATTTCGGCGCCCGGCCGGCCGATCTCCTGGCGGCGGTAGCCCCCTCCCTCGGCCCCTGTTGCGCTGAATTTATCAATTACCGGGAAGAGTTGCCGGAATCCTTCCAGGAATTTATGGTCGCGCCCAACCATTTCGATTTTTGGGCCATCAGCCGCCGCCAACTGGCCGACAGCGGCCTGCGATCGGAAAATGTTGAAGTCGCCGGGGTCTGCACCTGCTGCGACCCTGAATTTTTCAGCTATCGCCGCGGTGACCTCTGGGCCCGCTTCGGCGTCCTGGCGGCGGTGATGAATGGCCGCTGAGCTGGACGCGGTCATCACCGAGGCCGGGGTGCTGGATAATCGGCCCCTCTCCGCCGCTACCCGCCTCCTGGTTCTGGATTGCCCGGCAGTGGCCCGGGCCGCCACGCCCGGCCGCTTTGTCAAACTGCGGGCCTGGCCGGGGCCGGAAGAAAACCTGGGTGGGCCATTGCTGGATCGCCCTTTTTCCATTCACCGCGCCGAGGGGGGCCAGCTCTCCCTCCTCTATCGGATAGTCGGCCCGGCCACCCGCCTCCTCAGCGAAGTCTCCCCCGGTGCTCAAGTCCGGCTCACCGGCCCGCTGGGGCGGGGGTTGCCCGAAGCTCTGACCCGGCGGTCAGGCCTCTATCTGGTGGCTGGCGGCATTGGCCTGGCCCCCATGGCCCTGGCCCGGGACTGGCTGGCCTCGGCCGGCGGCCAGGCCACCCTGTTTTACGGGGAACGCACGGCCGCCGCTCAGGTGGAGGAATCCTGGCTGAAAACCTGGGCGGGCCAGGACTGGGTGGCCACGGTGGAAGACGGCTCGGGCTATGGCCGCCCCGGCCTGGTGACTGAGCCGCTGGCCCAGGCTCTGCAACGGGAAGCGCGGCCCATCTTCGCCTGCGGCCCCTGGCCCCTCCTGGCCGCAGTGGCCAATTTAGCCCGCCGCTATAGCGCGCCGGCCCTGGTCTCAGTGGAGGCGGGCATGGCCTGCGGTCTGGGGGTCTGTCTGACCTGCAGCCTGCCGCTGGCCGTTGGCGGCCGCTTCCGGGCCTGCCAGGAGGGGCCGGTGGTGGACGCTCTGGCCGTGGACTGGGGAGCAGCCTGAGATGGCCCTGGATTTAACGGTCAAACTCGGGCCCTTAACTCTGAAAAATCCGGTCATGACCGCCTCGGGGACGTTTGGCTACGGCCTGGAGCTGAAAAAATTCTGTCCGCCGGAACTCCTGGGGGCGGTGATCACCAAGGGCGTCAGCCTGACGCCCTGGCCGGGCAACCCCGGCCCGCGTCTGGCCGAGACCGCCGGGGGGATGCTCAACGCCATCGGCCTCCAGAATATGGGCCTGGAAGCTTTTGTCCAAACGGCTCTGCCGCCGCTGAAAGCGGCCGGGGCCACTGTGGTGGCCAATATTCTGGGGCATTCGCCCGAGGAATACGGCCGCCTGGCCGCCCGCCTGGCTCTCACGGCCGTGGATATGATCGAGGTCAACGTCAGTTGCCCCAATGTGGTCTGCGGCGGCCTGGCCATTGGGGCTGAGCCATCCGCCGTGGCCGAGGTGGCCGGGGCGGTCAGGGAAAGCTGCGGGGCCAAGCCCTTTATGGTCAAGCTGACCCCTCAGGCCTCGGATGTGGTCGCCGTGGCCCTGGCTGCGGAAACGGCCGGGGCCACGGCCGTCTCCCTCATTAACACCCTGCCCGGGCTGGCGGTGGATCTGGAACGGCGCCGGCCCCGGCTGGCCAACATCATTGGCGGGCTGTCCGGCCCGGCGGTCAAACCCGTGGCCTTAAAACAGGTCTGGCAATGCGCCTCCGCCCTGACCATACCGGTGGTCGGCCTGGGAGGCATCACCTCGGCCCGCGATGCCCTGGAGTTTATCCTGGTGGGGGCCGCCGCCGTGCAGATCGGCACGGCCACCCTGGTGGATCCCCGCGCCCCTCTGACCATTTTAGACAACATCCGGCAGTGGATGCTCAAGGAAGGACTGGATGACCTCAGCCAGCTCAGGGGTGCCCTCAAAATCGGCTGACCGGGCCCGGCTGTGGCTGATGAGCCTGGCCGGCCTGGTTTTCATCCTCCTCCTGGCCGCCGGCCTGGGGCCGACCCTGCTTTTAAACCTGCTCCTGCCCCGGCTGGAGCCGGGCGGGGTGGTGAGTTGCCAGGAGGCCAGGGCCGGGTTCCTGTTCCGCTCCCTCTCCGTGACCGGGTTGAAAATCAGCCGCCCGGGCCCGATGGGCTATGATCTGGCCCTTGACCGGTTGCGGCTGGACGGCCTCTCCCCACTGAATCTGCTCCGCCTGATTCGCGCCTTCCCGGCCGAAAATATAGCCTTCGAACGGCTGGAGGCCAGCGGCTTATCCTGGACGCCCGGCCCGGAGCAACCCTGGAGCTTTCAACTGGCTAACCTTGATTTGAGCGGCCTGCAACTTCCAGTCCTAAAGCAGGGCCTGACCGGCCAGGCCGTCTGGGGCTGGTTGGCCGGCTGCGACCGGCTGAATCTGGAGCGGGGGTTCCTGACCCGCGCGGGGCGGGGGGCCCTGGCCATTGATGCCATCCGGTTTGACGAAGGTAGCGACCGGGCCGGCGATCATTTTTTCCGGCGGCGCTTTCAGGTGAAGGTTGACCTCCCCGCTCTGGCCGGCGACTCCCCGGAGCCCTTCTGGAACGATGGCCGGGCCATCCTGGGCGATCAGTTTCAGGCCGATTTATTGTTGGCGCTGGACTATCAGCCCGCCGCCGCCCGGGTGGCCCGGGCTGGCGCCAGCCTGAACCTGCCCGGGCTGGGGCGGCTGGAACTGGCCGGCACCCTGGAGGGCGTGGCCCCGGTCAAGCCCCACCACAATATGTCGCAACTGCTCCTGAGCGCCAATGACTGGCAATTGGAAGCCCTGAAGCTGGTCTATGACGATGAGGGGCTGGCCGGGAGACTTTACCGCCGCCTGGAGGAGACCGCCTGGCCGGGGGAGCCCCATAATTCCAGCCCGGATCATCTGATGGCCATTGTCCGGCCCTCTCTGACCGACTACCCGTCATTGATCCCCGAAATTGAGGCCTTTATCCGGCAGCCCGGCCGTCTGCAAATCGCTTTAAATCCGGAGAAGCCTCTGCCGCTCATCGCCCTGGTTAATTCCCTGACCTTCATGTCCCTTGCCAAGCAGAACCAGTATGATATAATTAAAAATCTGCGTTTAACCCTAACAGCCAACGACAGACCCCCGGTTCTGGTGACTGCGGCTGAATGAAGAGGATTTATGAAATTTAAAAAACTATTGGCCGTCACCCTGCTGGCGGCCCTGGCCCTCCTGGCCACCGCCTGCCCCAAGTCTCCCGTAGACCATTACCCGACTTTCACCAAAGTCATGGACAAGCTCTTTGGCCCCGGCAACTGGTCGGCCAAAAGCCACGCAACCGGCCCGGAGGACAGCCTGACCGTCAGCGGCCTGACCATCAAACTGCCGGGCTTGAACCTGCCCGAGGCCGGCGGCCAGCCGGCCTCGCCCGCTCCCGCCCGGGAAGTGGAGATCGCCGCTCTTGAAATCAAAAAACCTCTGGAGCCCGCCAAAGCCGAGGCCCTCCTGGCCGCCGCCGACTGGCGGAATCAGAAAGAGGCCGCTCTGGCCGCCGGCCTGGTGGCCAAAGGCCTGGTTCAGCGGTTGCCCCTGGGGCCGGAAACCTTTGAATTCACGGTGGCGGAAGTGGCGGTGGATTCGATTGCCCTGGCCGCCTCTGGGAGTGACGCCCCGACCGGTCTGCCGGGTTTTCTGAAAGCTCTTCAGGTGGCCAGCCTCACCTACAAAGACTTGGGCCTGAAGAGCCGGCAAAACGGGGCTGATTTCAATTATAAAGTCAGCTTGTCCACTCTCCAGGGGCTGACTTTTGGCGGAGAACCGTTGAAAGCCTTTGATGCCCTTGACCCCAGCGGCCTGACCTCCATGGCCACGGCCACCTCGGTCAAATACGCTTCCATGAAAGATATAGTCATGGAAATGGCCGATCCAGCCCAAAAATCCAAAGGCCGCCTGAGCCTGGATCTGGTTGAGGAAAAAGAGGTCCATGGCCTGAGCAGTATCGGCGAATTCACCGCCGCCGGTTTTAAATTCCAGATTACTGACGAGGAGCAGGCCCTTACCTCCACTTTCAACCTGGACAAAGTCCTGTTGCGGGGCTTTGATTTCAGCGCCTACCTGAAGCGGATGGTGCCCCTCATCCTGGCCTCGGCCACCAATCCGGATGAGGCCGAAAAAATGGTGGGGGAGATGTTCAAGCTGGGTGACTTTTTTGTCGCGCCCTTCTCCCTGGACGAGCTGGCCCTCAGTGGCCTGGAATTTGACCTGAATGGTTTCTTGAAAGTCAAATTGGCCTCGGCCAGGGCCACCGGCCCTTACCGGGCCGGGGAAATACCGGCCGCCCAGAAAAGTTCCCTCACCGGCCTGGAAGTTATTTTGCCCGGCGTTGCCCCCAAGTCGGCTGACGGCCCGGAACACGACCTGTTTGAGTTTGGCCAGAAATTCGGCCTGACGGATTTCCGCCTTGATGCCGAGGGCGAGGGAGCTTACGACCCGGCCACCGGCTCTTTCACCAGCCGGACGACCCGGCTGGAGGTTAAAGATCTGCTTAAAATGACCGGCTCTCTTGAAATCATCGGCCTGACCCCGGATCAACTGGCCACTCTAAAACAGACCAATCTGGATCTGGCCCCCGTGGCCCTGATGACCTCTGACGTAGCCGTCAAAGGGTTGAACCTGAAGATCGAGGATCTGGGCCTGGTCGAGCGGGCCTTTAATTACGCCGCTAAAGATGGCCAGAGCGGCCAGAAACCGGAGGAGCTGCGCCAGCAGACGGTGCTGACGGTAAGGATGTTGGTCGGAGCCGCCAAGGATGTGCTGGCCAACCCCGAGGTGGCGGCCAAATCTCTGGCCGATTTCCTGCAAAAGCCGGGCAGCCTGGAACTGCGCCTGGCCGCCGAGCCCCCGCTGGGGGCTAAGTCGGCCCTGGCCATGGGCGGCGATAAGAATAAAATTCTCGACTCGCTGAATATCACCCTTTCGGCCAATGGCGAGACTGTTCCGCCCCTGAAATTCAACCTGGCCGACTAACCTTTGCCGGAAAGATGACCAGTGAGCCGCTAGACGGTCAAGCCATTGATCTGGAGCAGGGGCGGCTCACGGCCCGCCCCGGGCCTGACCTCTATCTCTACACTTTTACCACCCCCGGCGGCGCTTGGCCAGAAATAGGCCGCCGGGGTTATTTTGTCACCGGAAACCACTCATTCCCGGCCCGCCTGACCGACCGGAGCGGGCCGGAGGCGGTCATCAGCCTGACGGCGGACAAACTCCTGGGGGCCAGCCTGAGCGGGAGCTTCCAGCCGGTCAGGCGGCCCGCCCTTCTGGAGCCGGCGGCCTCCCCGGCTGGGGCTATCCCCCCGGGGGCCGAGTTATTCCTCGACCCCCGCGATGGCTGGGCCATGGTGGCCGCTGAGGCCGCCAGTGGTAAAGAGTCGTCCTTTGATCCGGCCTTTTGGCCGCTGGTGGGCCGGGCTGATCTGAGCGCCAGTTTATCCCCGGCGGGAGTAACCCTGATCTGGAGCCCGACCCGGGACGGGGCCACCGCTACCGCTTTGCTCCGGTCTTTACAGGATTTGGGGCCGACCCTGGTGGTCGGAGACGGCCCGGCTGATCTGGCACCCCTGGCCGACTGGCCGGGCGCTGTTTTCGCCGGCCCAGCTCAGCCGGGCAGCCCCCTCCACCCGGCCAGTATGTTCACCCTGGCCGCCGAGGCCGCTCTGAAACGGGAGGCGGAGCTGGCTGAAAAGCGCCGAGGGCTGGCCGACCTGAAAAATCAGGAAGTCTCGCTCAAAGCCAGGCGCTCTGACTGGGAAGACCTTGACCGTCTTGAGAGCCGCTTTGCCGCTCTCGGGCGGGAAGTGGCCGGCCGCCGCCGGGGCTGGGATCAGGCCCACTCCGAGCTGGGCGCCGCCCGGGCCGGGTGGGAGGAAGCCCAAACCGCCGTTGGCCGGAGCGGTGGCCTGCTGGCCTGGGTCAAGCCCGGCCGGAAAAATGAGCAGGCCCTGGTGGAGCGGGCCGAAGCCTGCCGGCAAGTCCTGGCCGCCTCGGAATCCGCCTTGGCTGATGTCCGGCGGGAGGAGGAGGCCACCCTGGCTGAGGCCCGGCGGCTGGAGCAGCAACTGACCCTCAAACGGCTGGAGTCTGAAAATTGGAGACCCCGGGCCGAGCTGGCCAGAGAGCTCAGTCAGGTTCAGGCCAGGGCTGAACAAGCGGCCGCGAATCTGGCCACGGCCAGCGCCCGGCCCCAGCCGGCCCCGTCTGATTTTCTGACTGAGGCGCCCCTGATCCTGGCTCTGACCGCTGACGAGCCCCCGGCCGGCCGCCGCCTGGCCGCTGTCCTGGCCCTGGTTTCCCGCCCCCGGGATCATGAGGGCCGGCAGAGGCTGGCCGCCCTGGCCCTGGCTGCGGAAAAACATCTGGTGATCCTGGGGGATTTCACCTTCTGGCCGGTGTGGAGCGGTCAGGCGCCCCTCTGGCCCGGCCGGCCAGACACCCCGGCCTGGGCCAATCTGCGAGTGGCCGAAGACAGTGATGAGCTGAAAACCTTCCTGGCTGAAGAGCGCCTGTTCGCTGTAAGCCAGGTCAGCCCACCAACCTCCGATCCGCGCCTGGCCCGCCTGGATTTGAGCCGCTCAGAGGGGGCTGGGGGGCTGGGCCTCCGGGCCCCGGGCGATGTCGGCCCGGCCAACCCGGTCAGCGCCCTTCTGGTGGCCGAGGCCGCTCTGAAATTCACCCTGAAATCAGACCACCAGGGCCCGGCGGTGATCATTCTGGCCGCCTCCCGCGCTCAGAGCCGTCTGCTGGAGCTGACCCTGGCCGGCCTCGGGGTGCCGGCCGGCCGCGTCTTCTGCGGCGAGCCCCAGGATTTCAGTCACTGGACATCTCCGGCGCCCCTGGTCATCCTGGAGCCGGCTCTGGCCGCGCCCCATACCAGCCACCCCTGGGCCTGGCCCTCAGTGGGCCGCCGGCAACTTTTGCGAGCCTGGGCCCTGGCCGGCGAGCAGATCTGGCTGGCCGGGCGCGACGAGTGGCTGAGCCGCCTGCCTCATAGCTCCCCCCTGGCCGCTCTCTGGCGGCTGGCCGGCCAGGTGGCCCCCATCCCGGCCGAGGGGCCCGGGGGCCCGCCGCCCCCCCCTTTCTGGGAAGCTCTGGACAAGGCCCGCGAGGAAGTCTGGGCCATTTTGCCAACCCTGGAGAGCTTTTGGTGGCCCCTCCTGGAAGAGCATTTTCTGGCCGCCGCCAGCCGTCAGGTCAAAATAACCCTGCTCATGGCCTCGCCCGGGCCGCAGACGGATCAGGCCTATCTGGGCGGAGCCATCCGCCGTCTGACTTCCTACGGCTGCCGGGTTCATCTGGCTCAGGGCTTCCCCGGCTGGCTGGCCCTGGTGGATGGGCGACACCTGACCTGGGGCCGCCTCCAGGCCGGGGCCCGGGGGGCTCGGCTCTGGAGCGGCCTCAAATCAGCTCTTTTGCCTAAAGCCGGGCCGGAGTTGACCGGGATACTCCAGATTGACCTGATCAATGAGAAAATGACCCGGCGGGGCGGAACCTCCAAAACCTGCCCCCACTGCGGCTGGCCGCTGGTGCTGATCAACCGGGATCAGATTCGGGGCTTTGGCGATGAGCAACCCCTGAAAATAGGCTGCCTCAAAACCTGCCAGGGCCGGCGCTCGGCCCGCCGGCTGGACGACTATGAGTAGCCGTCTCCTGGCCAAACTGCGGGAAGCCCTGGCCGGCGACTCGCCGGAGGAGAGCGGCGTTATTTTTGAAAGCGACTCCCAGCATCACCACATCACCATTCGGGATGAGGCCGGGCGGCGAACCATGTATTTCGGCCCGACCGGCGAGGAGGCCGAGACAGCCATTGATTTGACTGATCCGGACAGCGCCGTGTTCGAATATCCGGGCATGATGCTGGCCGCCCTGCCCCTCGGCCCGGCCGGCCGGCGTATCGCCCTGATCGGCCTGGGCGGCGGCCTTCTGCCCGGCCTTTTTCAGCGCCACCTGCCGGATTATGAGCTGACGGTGGTGGAGCTTGACCCTCTGGTGGCCGAGCTGGCCGGGATTTATTTTGGCTTCGCCCCCGGCGGCCGGGTCAGGCTGGTCATTGGCGACGGCCGCGACTTCCTGGACGGGCAGATGGAAGGCGCTTTCGACCAGATCTGGCTGGATGCCTTTTCCGGCGATTATGTGCCGCAGCAGCTCACCGGGCTGACTTTTTTGAAAGTGTGCCGGAGATGTCTGGCCCCGGGGGGGCTTTTAGTCCAAAATTTGCATCAGAGCCGCTCGCAGGTCTTCCACCGCCAGCTTCAGACGACCCTGGCCGTCTGGGGGGAGTTTTTGGCCTTTGACGGCCAACGCAGCGGCAACGCCATCGTCATCTCCAAAATGCCCGGCGGCCAGCCCGGGCCGGTCTGGAAAAAATCGGCTCTGAAAGCGGCGGCCAGCCGCTTCGGCCGCCGGGTAGGCCCTTATGACCTGGTTGAGGAAATGGGTAAAATTAAAAAATTTATTCCGGAGCCGGGAACAAGGGTGATAGAATAGCCATTAAGTTTCACCCTTTGATGTCCGATAATACTTATATAAATCAGAACCAGAGATGAGGCCGCCTATGTCTTCCGTTTCCCAGTCAGATAAACTCGCCGCCCGGGTGGCCGTCAAAGTCCCCCAGCCGGATAGCCTGGTTGAAGTCAGGCTGACCCCGCCGGAAAGCAATTTCGAGATTAAGGTCAGCCCGGGGGATGATGTGATTGAGTTGCGCATCAGCCCCGGCTCCAGTCTGATTGAGGTTCGCATCAGCCCGCCTGGCCATCAGGTGGCCCTGGATGCGGATGAGCCCCCCGCCCTTTCGGACGAGGAGAAACCCGAGGAAGAGGTGGTGGCCGGCGTGAGCCGCTCTGAATTCGCGGCCATGGTGGCCGACGAGGAAGCGGCCGAGGCTAAAAAGCTCCTGTCCGACCTGGGCGACCAGGAACCAACGTCGGGTTTAGCCGAGCCGGAAACAGTTGAGCCGGAGTTGATTGAGCCGGAGTTGATTGAGCCGGAAGAGCCCGAACCGGCTGAGGAAACCGAGCCGCCGCCGCCGGTGGTTGAGCCGGTAACCGAGGCGACCATAGCTGAGCCGGAGGACGAATTGGACGAGGAGAAGGCGGAACCGGAGCCGGAACCGGAGCCCGAGCCGGAGGAGAAGGTCAAAAACGGTGCTTCCGGGCTCATCGGGCAGGCCGCCCGGGAAGCTCTGGATCGTCTCTCGGCCGCCGTGCAGGAAGAGCAGGCGGCTGCTCTGGCGGCGACCAAGGATTCCAAGGATTCCGAGCCTGAGGCCAAAGCGGATTTGAAGGCTGACGCCACGGTCATGGTCGAGATCTACGATGATGGCGAGGCCTCCACTGCCGCTGACACGGTCACTCCGCTGCCGGACGACGAGCTGATGGATATCAGCCAGATGGAGCAGGATGAGGATCTGGCCATTGAAAACATTGATGTGGCCGGGCTCAGCGATATTGACCTGGACAAGAGCCGGCTGGCGGTGGATCACTCGGACGGCCAGTCGGCCATCAAAGCCAAGCCCCTGACCCAGGCGCGGCCGGGCCACACGATAGTGCCGGAATAGACGCCCCGGCGCGCGCTATGATTCCCCTGCCCCGGGAGGCGGTTCATCAGGGCCGGGCATTCATCTTTAGGGCCGCTCTGGCGGCTCTGCTGGGATTGGGGCTGATGCTGGCCTCCGGGCCGGCGGCCCAGGCCCAGGTGGAGGCGGCCCGGGCTCGCAATAACTACCTGCCCACCGGCCGCAACCTGACCAGCGCCATGGTCAGAAATGAGCTGGAGGCCCGGCTGGCCCGCCAGCCCGACAACGAGGCGGCCATCTGGAACGCCGGAGCTGATTTTTTCCGCAATTACCCCAAAAATCAGGATACGGCCCTGGCCATCAAAAACGGCTTTCTCACCGCCCGAACCACCGACCCGGGCCAGCGCCGGCTACTCACCAAAGCGGCTATTTACTGGGAAAAGATTCACGACTACGGCCAGGGCAACGTGCCGGTGGGCCAGGATTTCAACAGCCGCCAGCAGCTCTACTACGGCGACAAGTCCAAATTTCTCACACTGCCCCCCCGCAAACCGGGCTCCCGCCACCAGGGCTATGTCAGCCATGACTGGCCGGGGCGCTACATCAACCGGCGCCAGCCCTACCAGGGCCGGCCGGATAACCCCTATCCCGGCCGTTACTTTCCCGGCCGCTATCCGCCCTGATTTTCCCGGCGGATCGCCCTAGAAAGCTTACCGGGTGTAGATACTTTTCTTTGGTAAATTGTGTAAAATACCCCGACAAATGCAGGACATAGCCATCAACTGAGCCACATATTTATTTTGATGAAAACGATGAAAGATTGCGACAATGATT
>JAISJK010000056.1 GCA_031261565.1 Candidatus Adiutrix sp.
ATAGCAGAGTTTAGATAAATTGTAAAGTTAATTTATTGACGAGCCCTGAGTTTCATGCGCTCTCAACAAAAGAAGCCAGAGTCAGAGATACGCTCCCTGGGTATAGTGACTCTCAATCAGAAACAACGGGATCTTCTATTAGAGAAGATCGAAAGAGCTCTGACCAACGATGAGCTTGCCACAGCGTATGTGGATTACTGGGTTGGACGCAATGACGGTCTGGAAAGTTTTTTTATCAAAAACCTCGAAAATGTTCAAGGCGATGAACGGGATGTAATTTTCATCAGCACTGTTTACGGTTCACAGACTCCAGGTGCACCAGTTATGCAGCGTTTCGGACCTATTAACGGAGTCGCAGGCAAAAGGAGACTGAATGTTCTATTTACCAGAGCTAAATGGCAAATCGTCACTTTCTCATCCATGAAATCTGCGGATATTAAGGCTGAAGCCACACGTAATCCGGGGACATTTATGCTTAAAAGCTGGCTGGAATATTCCGCTAATGGAGGTCAGGTTCACCTATTGGGTGCGCCTGGCCGCAGAGAGCCGGACTCAGACTTCGAGCGTTATGTCATACAGCAGATCGAGTCAATGGGACTTGAACCGGTTCCTCAAGTTGGAGTTTCTGGCTATCGCATTGATATAGGACTCCGGCACCCGGATTGGCCTCATGGATTCATCATGGGGGTTGAATGCGATGGCGCAAGTTATCATTCTTCGGCTTCAGCCCGTGATCGTGACCGCCTTCGACAAGAGGTTCTTGAAGGCCTAGGCTGGAAGTTGCACCGAATCTGGTCAACCTCCTGGTTTGCTAATCCAAAAGCGGAGGCAGATCGTCTGCGAGAAGTTGTTAAACAGAGGCTTGATGAGCTGAAAAGAATGCCACCACCCACAATTGATGACGATTAATTAGTGGTAATATCCAGACTCAGTTCGTAAAGTTCATGCGGGGCTATATCCTGGCCATTGGCCCATTCGATACCTGAGCCACCGGGAATGATACGGACTGTTCCAAAATAGGATAAATCGCGCAATTGGCCAAACCAGTCGCCAGAAATGTAAGGCGCAACATCAAACAGCTTTTGCTCGCCCGTCTCATAATAAAGTTTTAACGTGTGATTCGCCTCTGGCTCCACATTGACGATTTTAGGCTGCAACATAATCTGCTTCCCCTTATTTTAGAGGGTCAATCCTGAAAAACTGCTCGCCTTCGCCCTGGGAATGAAAGTTTTAGTCCTCCAGAATATCAAAAGGCTCTTGGATTGGTTTAATGTTTTGCCACGCGCCGGGCGAATGGGTGGCCTGCCACACATCCAGATTGCGCTGAAGGTTCAGCCACATTTCCGGGCTGGTGCTAAATACCCGGCCAAGGCGCATGGCCATATCAACTGAAACAGCACTGTGGCCATTGATTAACGACGACAACGCCTTCCGTGAAACGCCAATGCGTTCGGCCAGGGCGTTGACAGTCATGCCTAACGGTTCCAGGCACAGGCCTTTTAAAACATCACCAGGTGTGGACGGGGGGCGTGTTCTTTTTTTCATATCCATAGGGCACCTTCAATGGCTAATGGTAATCCTGATAATCGACAACATAAACATCACCATCGTGGAAGCGGAAAGTAATTCGCCAGTTGCCGGAGATGCGCACTGACCAGAAGCCTTTTAAATCACCTTTCAAAGGATGCAGAAACGATCCGGCAATGTTTATATCTTCCGGCTTGGCGGCTACATCGAGCACATCTAAAATCAAGGCCAGCTTCTTTGCATGTTTAGCCTGTATCCCTTTCAGGGTGCCGGTTAAAAAGAATCCTTCAAGGCCTTTATGGGCAAATTGCTTAATCACATTTTTAATGTAACCTATAAGGTTACTTACAGTCAAGATTTAATTTTTGTTTTATCTTGACAAAATCGGCCTGTTAGTATACTAATATTGAGAATCAATTTCAACCTGCCGGCTCAGCCCGGCCTGGAGTATTAAACATGACTGTTATTTCCATGCGTCAAATGGAGGCGGGCCAGAGCGGAGCTATCAGCCGGGTCAGAGGCGGCGGCGAGCTGGGCCTCAGAATCCGCGAAATGGGCCTGGTGCCCGGCGCGGCTATTGAGATAGTGGGGCGGGCCCCTTTAAACGACCCGGTGCACATCAAGCTCTATGGCCATGACCTGACCCTGCGCAACAATGAGGCCGACAACATTATGGTGGATGTCGCCGCCGAACAGGAGGAAACCCATGAGTGACCAATCAGCCAGCGACCGCTCAACCATTGTGGTGGCCCTGGCCGGCAACCCCAACGCGGGCAAAACTAGCCTGTTCAACAAACTGACCGGGCTCCGCGCCCACGTGGGCAACTACCCGGGGGTGACCGTGGAGCAGAAATGGGGCCATCTGGAATATCAGGGCCGCTCCATCAAGGTGGTGGATTTGCCGGGCGCCTATTCCCTCAACTCCTACTCTCTGGACGAGCGGGTGGCCCGGGATTTCATCATTAACGAGCGGCCCGACCTGGTGGTCAATGTGGTGGATTCCACCAATCTGGAGCGCAATCTCTATTTGACTCTCCAGTTTTTAGAGCTGGGCCTGCCGACCATCGTGGCCCTGAATATGATGGATGTGGCCGTGGCCCGGGGCCTGAATATTGACCTGACCCGTCTGGAGAGCGGCCTGAATGTCCGGGCTGTGCCCCTGGTGGCCACTTCCGGCCAGGGGTTGGACGAGCTGCTGAGCTGTATCCTGGAGGTGGCCGACCGCCCGGACAAAGACTGGCGCCCTCTGGAAATCAGCTACGGGGCGGATATTGACGCCACTCTAGGCCAGATCCAGGCCCAGGTGGCCGCCTCGACTCTGCCCGTGGACCGGATGCCGGCCCGCTGGCTGGCCGTCAAATACCTGGAGGGCGACCCGGCCGTGGAGCAGCTCGTCACTGCCGAGGCCCCGGAACTGTTGGAGCCGCTGGCCCCGGTTCGAACCAAACTCAGAGTCCACCTGCGGGCCACTGAGGACGATGAGCTGGATGGGGCCATGACCGACCGGCGCTATGGTTTTCTCTCCGGTCTCCGCCGGGTGGCGGTCACCCAGACTCGCCGGGATACCCGGGAGATAAGCGACACCATTGACCGGGTGCTTTTAAACCGCCTGGTCTCCCCCATCTTTTTTCTGGTGGTTATCTACGGCCTCTACCAGTTCACCTTTTGGGCCTCCGCGCCCCTGACCGGCTGGCTGGAGAACTTTTTTGAATTTTTAAGCGAGACCGTCAGCGGGGCGATGAGCGATGGCCTTTTGAAAGACCTGCTCCGGGAGGGGATTATCGGCGGGGTCGGCGGGGTGCTGGGTTTCGCCCCCCTGATCGCCTTTATGTTCGCCGGGATTTCCATTTTGGAAGATTCCGGCTACATGGCCCGGGTGGCCTTTATTCTGGATCGCATTTTCCGGGCCTTCGGCCTCCACGGCAACTCGGTGGTGGGCCTGATTGTCGGCGGGGGCATTGCCGGCGGCTGCGCCATTCCCGGGGTCATGGCCGCCCGCACGCTGCGCGACCCCAAAGAGCGCATTGCCACCATCCTGGTCACGCCCTTTATGACCTGCGGGGCCAAGCTGCCTGTTTTTCTGATGCTGGTGGGGGCCTTTTTCCCCGATCATCAGGCCCTGGTGATGATGGGCCTGACCCTCTTCGCCTGGGCCCTGGCCCTGGTCAGCGCCAGGCTTTTGCGCACTTTTCTCCTGCCCGGGGCCTCGGCCCCCTTTGTGCTGGAGCTGCCGCCCTACCGGCTGCCGACTCTGACCGGCATTCTGCTCCACGCCTGGGAGCGAACCTGGAGCTATGTCAAAAAGGCCGGCACGGTTATCGTGGCCGTGACCATTGTCATCTGGATGATGATGAATTTTCCGAGGCTGCCGGAAGAGGAGCAGGCCGTCTTTGACGACCGCCTGACGGTGGTGGAAAATCAACTGGAGCAGGCCACGGATGAAGCGGCCAAGGCCTCGCTGGAAGCGGCCAGATCGGCCATCAGCCTGGAAGGCGACTCGGCGGCCCTGCGCCACAGTCTGGCCGGGCGGTTGGGCAGCGGTTTGACGCCGCTGAGCGAGCTGATCGGCTTTGACTGGCGGGCCAACATCGCCCTGGTGGGCGGCTTCGCGGCCAAAGAGGTGGTGCTGTCCACCCTGGGCACGGCCTATGCTATGAGCCCCGAGGCGGCCCCGGCGGCCGATGATGAGAGTGGTGATGAGGCTGGAGGCAGTGAAGAAGATGCCCTGATTCTCTCTCTGGGGGCCAGACTGGCCGCTGAGAGCGCCTGGTCGCCCCTGGCCGCAGTCAGTCTGATGGTCTTTGTCCTGGTTTACGCGCCCTGTTTCGCGACCGTGGCGGTCATCCGCAAGGAAATCGGCAACCGCTGGGCCATCTTTTCCATGGTGGCCAACACGGTTTACGCCTACCTGATCTGCCTGGTCATCTACCAGGGGGGGCATTGGCTGGGCCTGGGCTGAGCCAGGCCCGGCCAGCCTATTTGGCCGACACCAGGGAGCCGGGCTCGGCCAGACGGACTACGGCCCGTTTGACCGCTTCCGGCCCCAGATACTTTTCAATGAAAGGCCGGGCCTTGGCGCTGTAACCGTCCTTGACCGTCAGATTGACCCAGTCAGCCCCGCAATACTGCGCTGTTTCGTTATCAGTCATCCAGTTGCCCTTGGTCTCACAGCGGGAGTCGGCCCCGTAGCTGACGTGCAGCTCGCCGGCGTAAACCACTTCCCCAGCTTTGACGGTGATGGTGGCCAGGCTGGGGCGCCCGTTATTCATGCCCTGGCTCTGAAGGTTGCAGATAGCCAGGGGAGCGCCCGGGCCGCTGGCCACGCCGGCGCTGCCCAGGTCAAAGCCCAGGCCCTGACCCACCCCGGATCGGCCGCCGGAACCGCCCCAGATGCCCACCCCGGACGAAACGTCATTGCCGGGTTTCCAGTTTCTCAGCCAGGAAACCATGCCTAGAGGAGAGGCCACCGAGGCCCGCCAGGGCTCATCCCAGTCGGTGGAGCCCGGGCGCAGGCCGTCTTCGCAGTTGCTGAAAATTGAGTAGAGGACATAAGTGCCGGGCTCGACCATGACCACGTCATAGGTATCCATCTTATCCAGGGCCCGGTGGCGGTCGGTGCGGTAGACCGTGAAACTCTGGCGGCGGTCAGGCTGGTCTATTTTAAACCAGCGGGTGGCGATCAGCCCCCCCTGGTTGATGGCGTGCAACAGCACCGCGCCCTGCCCGGCGGCCAGGCGGCTGGGCTCGTAAGTTACCAGATGAGCGACCTTGCCCCCCAGCATGGAAGAGGCGCAGGCGGCCAAAGTCAAGGAAAAACAGGCCGCCGCCGCCAGACGGAAAAGCTTCACGCGGTTAGAAAACATGCAAGGAACCTCCAGACAATTACGTTGTCAGGCTTTATTAATTGATGTATAATAACATAAATCATTCACTTGAAGGAAGGTGTTTCCGCCAATGAAGAGATTTTTTTTGATTTCGGCCTGTTTGGCCGCCACGGGCCTCCTGGCCTCTCTGGGGGGGATAGCTCCGGGGGAGCTCCAGGCTCAGGGCAGCGTGACTGACATCACTGGCGGCCCCGCTGTCGCCCTGGCTCCGCCGGAAGCGGCCCCGTCTCCTCCGGCCCAGCCGCCGGCTGAGGCGGCCGGCCAGGAAAAAACTGCCCCGCCGGCAGATGAGCAGAATTCCATCTCCCAGGTGCTGGCCAAGTCTGACGCAGCCTACCGCCGGGGCGACTACATCGAGGCCCTGGACGCCCTGTGGGCCGCCGAGGAAATGATGTGGCGCCGGGCGCCTTTGGGGGTGCGCAATGTGGCTTTCGTCACCGAGCAACCGGAAAATTTCGGCACTTACTCCCCCAAGATAGGCGAGGATTTCCGCAGCCCCGAGCCCCTGATTTTCTACTGCGAGCCCATTGGCGTTACCCAGCTCAAAGAAGGCGACACCTACAAATACTCCATCATCGGTGCCTTAGACATCCTCGACTCCGCCGGCCAAGTGCTGGGCGGCCAGAAGAATCTGGGCCCCTACGAGCAGAAAGGCTACCGCACCTTCAGTACCGAGATTATGATGTCTATAACCATCGGCACCCGCGGCCTGCCCGCCGGCTCTTACATCATGCGGGTCACCCTGACCGACAATCTCGACCTGACCAAGTCGGTGCAGCTGGATAAGCCCTTTAACATCGTGGAATGATGGATTATAAAAAAGAGATTGGTCTGCGAGCCCCGGGCGTCAACCGGGGCTTTTTCATCGCTCTGGAGGGGCTGGACGGCGTGGGCAAAACCACCCTGGCCCGGCGGCTGTCGACGGCCCTGGCCGGGCTGGGCTTAAACCCGCTGGAGGTGAAAGAGCCCACCGAAGGCCCCTGGGGCCGGCAGATCCGCGAGCTGGCCAGAGCCGGCCGGCGGTTAGCCCGCCCGGAGGAGGAGCTGGATTTATTTGTCCGCGACCGGGCCGAGGACGTGGAGCAAAACATTGGCCCGGCCCTTTTGGCCGGCCGGCCGGTGGTGGCTGACCGCTATATTTTAAGCAATGTGGCCTACCAGTCATCTTTGGGGATTTCGGAAAAGACGATTTTGGCGGCCAATGCCCGCTTTCCCTGGCCCGACCTGATGGTCATTCTCGAAGCGCCGGTGGCCACCGGCCTGGCCCGCATCGCGGCCGGCCGGCCGGAGGGGCCGAACCAGGCCTTTGAGGCTCCCGCCTATCTGGAGAAAGTCAAGACCTCTTTTGACCGCCAGAATTATCCGTCCATTCTGAGGCTGGACGCCCGGTCAGAGCCGGGCCAGCTCTGCGACCGGGTTCTGGCCGAGCTGGGCCGGGCCGGTTTCCTGGCGGACAGGCCCGAAATTATCGACAGCCACTGCCATCTGTCCATGAAGGATTTTCAGGACGACCTGGGGGCGGTGCTGGCCCGGGCCCGGGCTGTGGGGGTCAGGGCCATGCTCAATGTGGGCCTGGGGCCGGAAAATTCCCGCCAGGTTCTGGCCATGGCTGAAACCGAGCCTGATCTCCGGCCGGTGGTGGGCTGGCACCCCCATGAGGCCGATGACTTCAGCCCGGCCGGCTTTCGGGAAATTATCCGGCTGGCCGGCGACCCCCGGGTGGCGGCCCTGGGGGAAATCGGGCTGGATTTCCATTTAATGCACTCCAGCCGGGCGGGCCAGCTCAAAGTCTTTGAAAGCTTCCTGGAGGCGGCCACCGGGCTGGATCGGCCGGTGGTCATCCACAGCCGGGAGGCCTTTGCTGAAACATATGAATTAATCAACAAATATGCTCAACAGCTGAAGCGGGGCGGGGTCATCCACTGTTTCGCCAAAGGTTGGGACGAGGCCGTTGCCTGGCTGGATCTGGGCTTTTATCTGTCGCTCCCCGGGGTGCTGACTTTCCCCAAAAACCCTGATTTGCGAGAGGCGGTCGCCCGGATTCCGGCCGACCGCCTGCTGGTGGAAACCGACGCCCCCTATCTGGCCCCGGTTCCCTGGCGAGGCCGCCGCAATGAGCCGGCCCATCTGGTTTACCACCTCCAGACCCTGGCCGAGATCCGGGGGCTGACCCTGGCCCAGGCCGCCGCCCTGACCACGGCCAACGCCCGCCGTCTCTTCCATTTAGGGCCCCGGTCATGACCTGGGGCAAGCTGATCCTGGCCTCGGCCTCGCCCCGGCGGGCTGACCTCCTGCGCTGGGCCGGGCTGGATTTTGAGCTGGTGCCGGCCAATCTGGACGAGACCCGGCGGGCCGGGGAAACGCCCCTGGACTATGCCGGGCGGCTGGCCCGGGCCAAATCTCTGGCCGGGGCCCAGCCGGGCCGTCTGAGCCTGGGAGCGGACACCACGGTTTTCATCGGCAACCTCATCTTTGAGAAACCGGTTCATCGGGAGGAAGCCGCCAGCCATCTCCAGTCTTTGAGCGGCCGCAGCCATCAGGTGGTCACCGCCTTTGCCCTGGCCGCCGGCCCGACCCTGCTCCACCAGGAGGCCGTGGTCAGCCGGGTCACCTTCCGCCCCCTGACCCGATCTATGATCGACCACTATCTGGCCACCGGCGAGGGCCTGGACAAGGCCGGGGCCTATGGCCTCCAGGGCTGGGGCGGCTTTCTGGTGGAAACCATTGAGGGCTCCTACACCAATGTGGTAGGCCTGCCGCTGACTGAAGTGCTGGCCGCCCTTGAAAAAGCAGGGGCCGGAGATAGCCTGGTTTCGCCCGGCCTTGACTTGCCAGTCTCCCCGTGATATATTACTGAGGTATATTAAGTGACAGTTGACCCCAACGAGTAGGAGAACCGATGGTCGCATCAAACCGGGCCCGATCCCGCTGGATCATTTCGTTATTTCTGCCCCTCATCATATTTTTGGCCTCTGGTTGCTCCGGGGCCTCCCGAGGGGGGCCGAGCGCCGCTTTAAAACATCCCTCTCAAAAATCTGACCGCCCGCCCATGACCACTTTGACTGTCGGTCAGGCCCAACCCAAGGCTGTCCCAAAGACTGTGGCCAAAGTTGAGCCCCGGCCCAGCCCCCCGGCGGCGGTTAACCCGAACCCCGCCCGCCCGGCTGAAGCGGCGGACAAGCCGGTGGCTTTAAACAGCGCCAACCTGTCCAGCGCTAACCTGTCGGTCAGGCCCACGGGCCGGGCCTCGGTAAAAAATGTATTGCGGACGGCCTTTTCCCAGGTGGGCAACCCTTACCGCCCCGGCGGCGTCAAGCCGGAAACCGGCTTTGACTGTAGCGGCTTTGTCAAGTGGGTCTATGGCCAATACGGGGTCAAGCTACCCCACTCCAGCGGCGATATGATGGCCGCCGCCGGCCAGTCCGTCTCCCGGCAGGAGCTTAAACCGGGCGATGTGGTCTTTTTTGGCCGTAAAAAGCGGGTGACCCATGTGGGCATCTACACCGGCGGCAATAAATACATCCACAGCCCCAGCAGTGGAAAATGGGTGCAGGAAAGCAGCCTTGACGACCGCTCCCGGGGCGAATACTATGTCGGCGCCCGCCGGATCTTAAAGCCTGACGGCCCACACCAGACCATTAGCGAGGAGCAGAAGAGCGCCTGGGTGGAGCAGGCCAGCCGCCAGTTCGCCCTGGCCAAGGCCGGCACCAACTTGTCCAAGGCCAAAGCGACTAAGCCGCTTCAGGTGGCCGCCGCCGCTCCCAAAGCCGGGGCCGATAAGCCCCTCCCGGTGGCTGCGGCCAACAAAGCCAGGACTCATAAGATTGACGCCGGCGACACTCTGTCCGGGCTGGCCCGCAAATATGGGGTGACCTCCGTTGCCCTGACCCAGGCCAACCACCTGACCAGCGATGTTCTGCGGCCGGGCAAGACCCTGATTATCCCGGCCGCCGCCGCCAAAACTGCGGTGGCGGCCAATAAAGCCGCAGCTCCGGCCCCCGCTCAGAAAAGCGGCCCGGAAACCCGGCATCATAAAGTGGCCTCCGGCGACACTCTGTATGATCTGGCGCGCAAATACGGCGTCTCCCCGGAAGCTCTGGCCAAGGCCAACAACTTGGGGGCCCAGAAAATGGCCGCGCTGAAGCTGGGCCAGAATCTGGTCATCCCCCCCAGGACGAAATCAAATTAAGCGGGCTTGGTTTCGTCGGTTTTGATCTCGATTTTCCGGGGCTGAGCCGGGGCCACCCGGGGTAGCTCCAGTTTCAGCACCCCGTCCTTGAGGGCGGCGGTGATGGAGGCCTGATCAATGTTGTCGGCCAGGGAAAACTGGCGGTAGAAATTGCCCACGCCAAACTCGCGGCTCAGTATTTTACGGCCCTCGGGCGGAGGGCTGACCCGGCCGCTGAGGGTCAGGGTGTTGTCCTGCAAATCAAGGGAAAGATCCTCGGGGGCCACTCCGGGCATATCGGCCATCAGCATCAGGCCGGTTTCCGTCTCCCAGATATCCACCACCGGGCTGAACATCGGCCGGTCGCTGGTGGTTTCAGCCGTCCCCACGGTTACTTCCTGTTTTTCGCGCACATTTAATTCCGGGCTCATGGTTTCACCTATTCTGTTTTGATGGCGATATGGTGGGCCTTGGCCTCAGTGGCCTTGGGCATAGTCACGGTTAACACGCCATTTTTGAAAGTCGCGTCAATGCGCTCCATGTCCACCTTGACCGGCAGAGCCAGGGTGCGGCGGAAACTGCCGCTCTCCCGCTCCCGGCGGTGATAGTTGACCTCGTCGCCAGCCTCAGAGTGGCGGATTTCGCCGCGCAGGCTGAGGGTGTCGGCTTTGACCGAAACTTCCAGATGGTCGGCGGCCACTCCCGGCAACTCGGCCGTTAAATAGAGATGCTCGTCATCTTCGGCCAGGTTGACCAGGGGGAAAACGCCGGTGTAATTTTTTCTGATCTGGGAGACGCCGCCGGCCAGGGCGTTATAAATGGTTTCCATGTGGTCACGCATCTTTTCCAGCTCCCAGAAGGGCAGGCCAAAGCGGTCGCCTTTGGGCAAAACTCTAAACAGGGACATAATTCGCCTCCTCTTTATTTCTGAATGCGCCCCCGGAGGGGTTATCGCTACACTCTTAAAATAAGCCTCTGAGGGGGCTTGTCAAGGCGAGTTGCTTTAGGGGTCGCCTAATTTGGCATTCTAATTGCTTTGATTTATCGGCATAGGGCGGGGCGGCATTAACTGCCCCATATTCTACCGAAATCAAGGTGTCAGCATGGCCATCAACAATCTTCTCTTCAGCGTTCAAAATATGTCGCCGGTGATGTTAAATATCGGGGCCGGCAAGGCCCAGAGCTATAACAACAACCTGACCGATGTGGCCGGCCTGTTTGGCGATACCAGCGGGGATCTGGCCGCCAGCGCCGGCTACCCCTCCACCGCCATCGATAAAGTCAGCCTCAGCTTTAAAAACGTGGGCGACAAGCTGGTTTCAGACCTGGCCGGGATCACGGCCGGGGCCATTAAGGAATATCCGGAGCTGGACAGCGATTATGTGATCTGCCTGATTGACGACGGCTCCAAAAGAGAGGCCCGGGTTTACAGCCTGGCCGAAATCCTGAAAAATTTTGAAGGAACTGACGCGCAAAAAAAAGAGCTGGGGCAACAACTGGCCGCCAACCCTCTGATGGTTTTTAATGATGGCAGCGGGCTCCCCCCCAGCGCCCCGGACGAGGCCTCCCAAAAGCTGGCCGGTGAGCTGAACAGCTATCTCTCCGGCAAGTCCAAAATTTTTGACGCCCTGGACAGCGCCGGCTATGACCCCCTGGCCGATATGTTCGGCACCAGCGCCATGAAGGCCCTGTTGGCCAGCTAGGGCTTAGTTGCATAAAAAAAATAGGCTTGTAGTTGGGAGACCATCAATGTTTATATTTAAGAGCGGTGACCCACTGACTCAGAAGAGTGATGATCAGGGTGTTGAGGCTAGTTCCCTCAACCCGTGCTTGATTTTTTAGTTCTTGGTGCAAACTCAACGGCAACCGGGCCACTAAGTTTTTTGGTTTGGGCCTGCCCCATTTTTCTGCCGCCGCCAGCCAGGCGATCTCCGCCTCGGCTCCGTTGGCAATAGCCTCTTCAATTGTCTCACCATCCGACATACAACCTGGCAACTCTGGAAACGAGATCAGCCAGCCGCCTCCCTCTGTTTCCGGTAAGGGGGTCAGTTCAAATTTATTGCGGCGTTCCTTCTCCATCCCTATTCTCGTCATTTCTTCGCTGAGGCAATAAATCAATCAGCTTTAAAAACTGAGCGGCGGCGAAGGAGCCGGGGAGGTAAATCCAGCTCCATCACCGCCGTCTAAACTCTAAGGACGCCCTTTATCCCTTGAGCTTTTGCGTCAGGCTTGAACCACGAGCCTTCAGGGCTCCGTCAAGCCTCCTGAACCGGGAGGCGCGACGGTGACCCAGCCGCAAGTGACGGTTATCTCCGCCCTTTTTAAAGGCGAAGCGCCCGTCTTGTTCAGGAAGGTTTTCTGACTTCCGGATCAATCTACTCACGGTTCCTTCCCAACGCGCGTGGCGTCAGTGGTTTCCCGCCGTTCCCCAAGGCTTCCGCCCAATGCGCCGGTATTCACATTGATTCCTGAGGGCGCTCCATAAAGCGCCGGCGTTTTACCGTTTTCGTCCCCGGTTACAGCAACGGGCTTGCCCCCGATTTTCACGGGGTTCCCTACCCTGAGCAACTCTTTCTCTGAAATATATCACCACCCGCCCCTTAAGGCAAGGGTTTTCCACTATCTTGTTCACCTTTATTCTTCAGCCAGATAGCCAGGACGCTCAGGGCGGCCGGGGTCAGGCCCGGCAGACGGCCGGCCTGGCCCAGAGTGGCCGGGCGGTGGGTGGTCAAAACTTCCTTCACTTCCCCGGAGAGACCGTTTAAGGCCGCGTAATCCAAATCCGGCGGCAGGGGCAGCTCTTCCTGGCGCTGGAGGCGGGCCACATCTTCCTCCTGGCGCCGCAGGTAGCCGGAAAATTTTATCTCCACTTCCAGGCTGTCAGCGGCCCGGGGCGTCAGGTCGGCCAGCCGGGGGATGAGGGGCAGGAAATCAGCCAGCCGGGCCGCCGGGCGCTTCAACAGCTCAGCGGCGGTAGTGGTTTCATTGGCCTCCAGCTCCGGCCTCAAATCGCGGGACTGGGCCGGGGTGATCTTGGCCCCGGCCATCAATTGGCGGCCCATCTCCATATCCTGTAGTTTCCGGCGCAGCCGGGCCGCGCGCTCGCCGTCCAGGAGACCCAGCTTTTCGGCCAAGGGCGAGAGGCGCAGATCGGCGTTATCTTCCCGCAAGAGCAGCCGCCATTCGGCCCGGCTGGGAAAGAGGCGGTAGGGCTCGGTCACGCCCCGGCCGGTCAGGTCATCGGCCATTACCCCGGTCAGGGCCTGGGCCCGGGGGAGGATGAGGGGCTGGCCACCGCCGGCCCGGGTGGCCGCGTTAAGGCCGGCCAGGAGGCCCTGGGCGGCCGCCTCCTCATAGCCGCTGGTGCCGTTGATCTGCCCGGCCAGAAAGAGATTTTTGACCAGGAGAGATTCAAAGGTGGGGGCCAGATCCCGGGGGTCGAAAAAGTCGTATTCAATGGCGTAGCCCGGCCAGGCCAGCTCGGCGTTCTCCAGCCCCGGCATACTGCGGAGCATGGCCCGCTGCACCTCCGGAGCCAGGCCGGTGGGCAGGCCGCTGGGAAAGATGACCCCCTCTCCGTCCGGCTCCAGAAAAACATGGTGCCGCTCCCGGTGGGGGTAGTGAAAAACTTTGTCCTCAATCGACGGGCAATAGCGGGGCGGAGCGCCCGGGGCGAAACCGGAGTAGAAAATGGAATCTTTCAGGCCCTCGGCCACAATGCGGTGGGTGGCCGGGGTGGTCCAGGTCAGCCAGCAGGAGACCAGGTTGCGGGGCTGGTCGTGGAGGGTGGAAAAGGGGCGAACCTGCCTCTCGCCCGGCT
Source organism: Candidatus Adiutrix sp. (assembly GCA_031261565.1). Lineage (GTDB taxonomy): Bacteria > Desulfobacterota > Desulfarculia > Adiutricales > Adiutricaceae > Adiutrix. The sequence goes on from JAISJK010000056.1 coordinate 13,400, forward strand.
GCTCCTCCAGGCCGCTGACCGCCACGGTCGGGGCCTGGATGCGGGGGGCGGTGCAGGTGGACAGCCGCCCCAGCCGGTGGCCCAGGGCCTCCAGCGACAGGCTGATAAAATTGGCCGGCTCCTCGCCCACCCGCCCGGCCGGGGTTGATTCCCGCCCGCGGTGAATGCGGGCCCGCCAGAAAGTGCCCCCGGTCAGCACCAGGGCCCCGCCGGCCAGGAGGCGCCCGTCGGTCAGTTGCAGGCCGCTGACCAAGCCGTCACGGGTCAGGATTTCGGCCGCTTCGCCCTCCACCAGGGTCAGCCCCCTCTGGGCCCGGGCCCACTCCCCGGCCCCGTTCCGGTAGTCCAGCCGATTGACCAGCATCCTGGTGGAGCGGGCCGCCGGCCCTTTGCTCTCGCCCAAAATCCGGCACTGGACAGCGGCCAGGTCGGCCTGCTGGCCGCAAAAGCCGCCCAGGGCGTCCACTTCGCGCACCAGGCCGCCCTTGGCCGGCCCGCCAAAGGCCGGGTTGCAGGACAGAGTGCCGATGGTCGCCAGTTTCTGAGTGACCAGCGCTGTTTTGGCCCCCAGGCGGGCGGCGGCCAGAGCGGCCTCCAGCCCGGCGTGGCCGCCGCCGACAATTATTACATCATAAGTCATAAGAACACCAGGCCGCCTTCTTAAAATTGTCAAGCCAGGCGATCGCGCCTGGCTTGATGGCGGAGCGAGCCGGAAGAGATTAAAATTTCTTCTTTAAAATCTCGCGGGCTGTTTCATCGCCCAGGTCAGTGACAAAGGACAGGCCCGTCTCTTTGACCGTTTCGCGGTTGGTGGCGGCCAGGTCGTCCCGATCCAGGGCGGCCAGGGTGAACTTGCGGGCCCCGGCCATGAACTGCTGGAGGCCGGCGGCCAGTTTATCCACCAGACCCCACATGGCGATGGCTCCTAAGGGAATATCTTTGATGGCCTTGGCCCCGACTTTTTTCTGGACTTCCTGATAGCCGGCGAAAATGGCCTCGGCCGTATCGCCCCGGTCGGCCACCGCCTTGGGCAGGTTGTCCCAGTTGCCGTTAAGTTCCAATTTTTTGGCCGGCTTCAAGACGCCCTCGACATTGGCCCCCAGGAAGGCGGGGATCATCAGGGCCCGGCCCATGCAGATCATCTTGGTGAAGGGCGCGCCCAGGGCCAGCCCTTTGAAGATAGTGCTGGATTTTGCAAAGCCGCCGGCGAAGGAGATATCCACCACCTTTTGACCGGAGGCGGCCAGGAGGGCGGCGTATTCATAGGCTTTGGCGTGCAGCAGCAGCGGAGGAACGCCCCAGTTTTCCATCATGTCCCAGGGGCTCATGCCCGTGCCGCCGCCGGCCCCGTCAATGGTCAGCAGATCCAGCTGGGCCTCGGAGGCCAGGCGGATGGCCAGAGCCAGGCCGACCATGCCGTAGGCTCCGGTCTTCAGGGAGATGCGCTCAAAGCCGAGAGTGCGCAGATACTTGACCTGCTTTAAGAAATTATCCCGAACCTCTTCCCAGGAGGAGAGGTTGGTGTAGCCCAGGCGGCTGTGGCGGGCAAAACCGTGGAGGGAATGCTTTTTAAAGGCTTCGCGCACTTCGGCCTTTTCACAGTCGGGATCCACCAAGTAGCCGCGTTTTTTCAGGAAGTCGGCGTATTCAATGTCTTTGACCTGGATTTCACCGCCAATGTCCTTGGCCCCCTGGCCCCATTTAAGCTCAAGGATAACCTGGCCCGGGTATTTTTTGGCCAGATACTCGGCCACGCCGTTGCGGGTGTCTTCCACATTGAGCTGGACAATGGCCGCGCCATAGCCGTCGTGGTAGCGCAGATAGGAGTCAAGGCGGCGCTCCATCTCCGGGCTCTTGGTCACTTTGTGATTTTTAATCTCCGAGGCCTTGTCCACGCCCACCACGTTTTCGCCGATGACAATGGGAATGCCGCTGAGGGCGCAGCCCACGGCCATGGGCTCCCAGTATTTGGCGGCGATAAAAGTGGAGCCCAGAGCGCCGGAAAAGAAGGGATAGCGGCACTTGGTCTTTTTGGCCGCCCCAAAGGCGGACTCAAGGGAGACTTCGGTGAACAGGGCATCGCCCTTGGCCGCCGAGGGCGGAGCGTCATAGGCGCCGTAGCCATAGCCCATAATGCGCAGGCTGTCATAGGAGACGCCAACGGCCGGGGCCAGGGCGCCGGCCCCGGAGGTAATCTGGCCGAAATCGCGGGGGTAGAGGAGTTCCCGGCCTTTGAGGCAGGACATCCAGGTTTCGCACTGGCCCTGGCAGTCGGCCCGGCACAGGGTGCACAGGCCGGATTCCAGCGGGTTGCCGCGGTTGACAATACCCAGGGCATCGTTGTTTTTCAAGGGAATGCTCATCTTGAAGCTCCTTATATAGGGCGTAAGATAGCGCCATAAAGCCCCCGGCCAAGGGCGGCCGCTGGTCGCTGAATATTAACGGATTCTAAGGCTAATAAATATGCCCAATATTAGCACAAAGCCAGGAGCTTCGCAAGATGGGGCTAAGCGGGCCGCCAAACTGTTTACAAAATAGCCTTATCATGTTAATCTTATGAGGGTTGCCCTACAGACCGGATGGCCAAAGAGGGCTGATGAACGACATTTTATGAGCGTTTAATTATGAGTGTGATAATCGTCAGCCGGGATCAGGCTGTCATGGAGCCGCTTATTGACCAGTTGAGCCGCCAAGATTTTAAAGTGGCCCTGGCTGAAAACAGCGCCGCCGTGATGGTGATGATTAAAAAGGGCGGCCTCCAGTTCCTGCTGGCCGAGCCGGTGTTGCTGCTGGAGCACGGCCTGGCCCGGGAAGTCTTTAAGCGCTATCCTCTGGCCCGCCTGATCGCCCTTGATCCCCGGCCCACCCTCCTGGGGCTGGCCGAGGCCCTGACCAATGGCCTGACGGACTATTTCCCCAGGTCGCCCGAATATTTTGACGAGGTGGCCCAGCTGATGCTCAGTGAGCGCCAGCGTCTCAGGCGCTGGCAGAGTCTTTTTTTATCCGGCCCCGGGTTGACCGCCCCAGACCCCCAATTGAGCGAATAAGGTGCGCATGGCTTTCGACCTGGAACACGTAGAAGAGCTACTCAACTCCATCAGCCTGGATTTGATGATGATTTCCGCTGATAATCTGGTGGAGATCAGCGGTATTCTGGTCAAAGTTGAGCCCCTGGAAGCCTCTTTCGCCCCTCTGGACTCGGATCTGCCCGGGCGGATAATCAAAGGGATAGAGGAGAGCCTCAAAGACATCATTCGCGGCCAGACCCAGGAGACCGACCGGGCCCTGGCCCTGGTGGGCGATGGGCTGACCATGTTGCAGGAGCTGGCCCGCTCGTTGCCGGTGGGGGCACCTTTTAAAGGCGATGTGGCTGGCTGGTCAGCGGCCCTGGCCGGCCTGATGGTGCTGGAGGGCTTGACCCCTCCCCCCTATGAGGCTCTGGATAGCCCTGGAGAGGAAGCGCCCGATCCGCTCCCGGCCCCGGATCAGCCCCTGTCTCTGGAGCGCTTCAAGGCTGAATTCATTCCGGCGCTGGAAGAGATTCAGATGGCCCTGGTGACAGTGGAGAATAAAAGCGACCCCCAGGCCGCTCTGGGCGAGCTGGCCCGCCATTTCCGGGCCATTCTGGGGCCGGCCAGCCTGCTGGATCTTTGGGATTTGGGCGTGCTGGCCTTTAACGCCGGCGGCCTGATTGAGTATGTGGCCGCTGACAACGCCTATTCCACGGCCATCACCGATATCCTGCTCAGGACCTGTGACTATATGCTGAAAGGGTTGCGCGGCCTGGCCCTGACCCCGGAGGGCGGCTGGGAGTTAGATCCCGAAGCCTACACCCGCGCTGAGTTGAGCGTCTTTGTCGATGAATTGTGGATGGCCCGCCAGGGCGTGTTGCCGCCCTCCAGCCGGGAGCCCGAGACCACTTCCGGCTCCCAGCAGCCGGCCAAGCCCAAGAAGATTGGCGAAATCCTGGTGGAAAAGGGTTTGATCTCCGAAGGCGAGCTGGGCGGGCTCATAGAGGCCCAGCAGAAATCCCGGGAAGTCCCCTTGGGCGACATTCTGGTGGCCGCCAAATATATCACCGAAGAGGATTTGGCCGAGGCCCTGGCCGAGCAGAAGAAGAGCCCGGGCAAAAAACTGGGCGAGATTCTGGTGGCCCTGGGCAAGGTTGACTATGAGCACATTGACGAGGCCATGAAAAACCAGGAGGGCAAGCGCGAGGCCAAGCTGGGCGAGTTTCTGCTCAAATCCAAAATAGGGGCCCCGGAAAAAGTGGCCCTGGCCCTGCGGGAGCAGAAGCAGAGCGAGGGCGGCTACCCCGGAGCCCTGGCCACTCAAACGGTCAAGGTGGAAACCCTGAAGCTCGACGGCCTGATTGACTTGGTGGGCGAGCTGGTCATCGCCCAGTCCCTCATTGTCTCCAACCCGGAAATCATCAGCCTGAAAACCCAGAAAGTCATTAAAGACCTGGCCCAGGTCTCCCGCATCACCTCGGAGTTGCAGCGCAACGCCATGAGTATGCGCATGGTGCAGATTCAGCAGACTTTCCAGAAAATGAACCGGCTGGTGCGCGACCTGGCCCACAAATTTGAAAAAGACGTCAAGTTTGAAACCCTGGGCGGGGACACGGACATTGACCGCAACATGGTGGAATCCATCTATGACCCGCTGGTGCACCTGGTGCGCAACGCCCTGGATCACGGCGTCGAGCCCCCTGATGAGCGCCGGGCTCATCACAAGCCCCCCCAGGGGATAGTGCGCCTCAAGGCCTATCACCAGGGCGGCAATGTGGTTATTGAGCTGTCGGATGACGGGCGGGGGCTGGATCGGGCCAAGGTCAGGCAGAAAGCCCTGACCCAGGGCCTGGTCAGCCCGGGCGAAAACCTGAGCGACGCCGCTCTGCACGCCCTCGTTTTCCATCCTGGTTTCTCCACGGCCGACCAGATCAGCGACATCTCCGGCCGGGGCGTGGGCATGGACGTGGTCAAAAAATCCATTGAAAGGCTCCGGGGCAAGGTGGATTTCACTTCGGTCGAGGGCCACGGCTCGGTCATGACCATCCGTCTGCCCCTGACCCTGGCCATCATTGACGGCATGATCGTCCGGGTGGGCGAGCATCGCTACATCCTGCCGACCATCTCCATCATCGAGTCTTTCCGCCCGCTGCCGGAAGACTATTTCACGGTTAAAAATCAGGGCGAGATGATCAAGGTTCGCGAAAAACTGGTGCCTTTAATCCGGCTGGATCGCATTGTCGGGGCGGCCGGGGCCGTGTCCAGCCCGGAGGAGGCCCTGGTGGTGGTGGTGGAAAACGAGGGCGAACTGCGCTGCCTTTTGGTGGACGAAGTGCTGGGCAAGCAGGAAGT
>JAISJK010000088.1 GCA_031261565.1 Candidatus Adiutrix sp.
TCCATATCTTGTGGTTTGCAGGCTTTCATGAACAGAATATAGCATAACTTAATTAAAATGTAAATAATTATATTTAATTTAAATAATGCCGTGAACGGTTACGTAAATGTTAACCGCATCTTTATTCTTCTTGGCATATCTTCATAGCTCTCATCATTTTTGGCGATGGTTGCGCTAGAAATTTTGATAAAATAAAGAGAGTTGCCAGTCGCGGAGGCAGTCTCTTGAGATACCTTATCGTTTTTTCCGTGACGCGTGGAACAGCCAAAACCGGTGCTCCAGAGCGATGAAGGCGCATCGAGCAAGGAGTGAAAACGTTGCTTCGGGAAGGCCCCTAAAGTTTGCCAGTTTGGCTGCTGGGTAACTTTATGATTTTCTGACTGCGTTGAGGTGGGCACATACTCACTTACCTCACAGGTGACAACATGGCCGATATTGAATGTGCAATCTCTAGCGGGCAAAGATGCCTCAGTTCTTCCAACTGGGCGGAACCAATTGTCAATTTTGCCGTCTGCGAGGATTAATTTCCCTGCGATACAAAGGCCGCCCTGTCTGGCCGATTTCGCTAAACAAACGAACTTCTTTTGCATGTTTCCCTCCAATGCTCAGCCAATCGCCGACTAACCCTCTCAACTGTACTTTTATATTTATTTTAAAGATTTTTTCCACTCTGTGGGGCATACCGTGGGGCAGATTTGCCCCACAAAGAAAAAAGCACTCACATTTCCATATAAGTGATTGAATTTTCTTGGCGTCCCCAAGGGGATTTGAACCCCTGTCGCCGGCGTGAAAGGCCGGTGTCCTGGACCGGGCTAGACGATGGGGACATCGTCATCAATCAAGCAATTAAGCGGCGGGCAAATTAAATGGTGGGTCGTGTGGGACTCGAACCCACGACTCTCTGCTTAAAAGGCAGATACTCTACCGTCTGAGTTAACAACCCGCTATCATTGACTTTTCGATTATCTTTAGATTAAATAATCAATCCCGCCCCGCTTCATAATCTGTTTTTATAATCCAAATCGGGCCAAATGTCAATAACTTTAAGAGGGCTATTTTCGGTTTTGGGCTGGCGCCCCCCCACAATTTATGGTATCATAATTTGTTTAGGCGGTGTGTAGGCCGCAGCTTTAGGCTTAGTTTCAGACGGTTACCCTAAGACCGCATTTTCTATATTTGAGGGATACTTTAAAGATGGCCCTAACCAATCCCAAGTCCTTTCAAGAGGTTGTGCTGACCCTGTCCCATTTCTGGGCCGAGCGCGGTTGCGTGGTCATGCAGCCCTACGATATGGAAGTGGGGGCGGGCACCTTTCACCCGTCCACCACCCTGCGCTGCCTGGGGCCTGAGCCCTGGCGCACCGCCTATGTCCAGCCCTCCCGCCGGCCCACTGATGGCCGCTACGGGGAAAACCCCAACCGCCTCCAGCATTATTATCAGTTTCAGGTGATTGTCAAACCCTCGCCGCTTCAGGCCCAGGAGCTGTATCTTGACAGTCTCAAGGCTCTGGGCATCGACCCTCTGGATCATGACATCCGCTTTGTGGAGGACGACTGGGTATCCCCCACCCTCGGGGCCTGGGGCATCGGCTGGGAAATCTGGCTCGATGGCATGGAGGTTACCCAGTTCACCTATTTTCAGCAGGTCGGCGGCTTTGACCTGTCGCCCATATCCGTGGAATTCACCTACGGCCTGGAGCGGCTGGCCATGTATCTTCAGGGCGTGGACAATGTCTATGACCTGGACTGGAACGGCGTTATCCGCTACGGCGATGTGCACCACCAGGGAGAGGTGGAATATTCCCGCCACAATTTTGAGCTGGCCGATGTGCCCATGCTCTTTCAGCTTTTCGACATGTATGAGGGCGAGTCCCAAAAGCTGGCCGGCGCGGGCCTGGTGTTGCCGGCCTATGATTACTGTTTGAAATGTTCCCATACTTTTAACTTGCTGGACGCGCGGGGGGCGATTTCCGTAGCCGAGCGCACCCGCTTTATCGGCCGGGTGCGAAATCTGGCCCGTGAGGTGGCCCGGCTTTATGTGGAGCAACGCGAGGCCCTGGGGCACCCCCTGCTGGGCCGCTGGGAGGGTACTCTGTGAGCAAGGTAGACCTGATTCTGGAGCTCGGAGTCGAAGAGATCCCGGCTGGATATTTTGGGCCGGCCATCAGCTTTCTGAAAGAAAAACTGGCCGGCAGCCTGGCTGAGGCCCGCCTGCCCTTTGAGCAGCTCAAAGTCTGGGGGGCGCCCCGCCGGCTGGGCCTGGGCCTGTGGGGCCTGGCTGACCATCAGCCCGACATTGAGGACGAGGTGGTGGGGCCGCCCCTCTCAGCCGCTTACGACAGCAACGGCAACCCCACCAAAGCGGCCACCGGTTTCGCCGGGGCCCAGGGCGTGGCGGTGAGTGATCTGAAAACGGTCAACACCCCCAAGGGCCGGTATCTGGCCGTCCAAAAAAGCGTCAAGGGCCGCCAGGCCTCTGAGGTGATGACCACCCTCCTGCCCGAGCTCCTGGCCGCTTTGCCCTTTCCCAAAAACATGCGCTGGGGCCGGGGCGAATACACCTTTGTCCGCCCGGTGCACTGGCTTTTGGCCGTCATGGGCGGGGAAGTGCTGCCCCTGGCCTTTGCCGGGGCCAAGGCCGGCAAGGTCAGCTATGGCCACCGCTTTCTGCATCCGGGGGCGGTGGTCATCACTTCGCCGGATGAATACGAGGCCCGTTTGGCCGAGGCTCATGTCCTGGTGGATTTTGAAAAACGTCAGGAGATGGTTCGCCAGGAGTTGGATCGGGTGACCCGGGAAACCAGCGCGGATTTACGGCTGGTAGCCGATGAGGAACTGGTGGAGGAGGTGGCCAACCTTCTGGAAGAGCCGGTGGCCGTGCTGGGCAATTTTGACTCCCATTATCTGGATCTGCCCCTGGCCGTGGCCACCACGGCCATGAAAGAGCATCAGCGCTATTTCGCCATGACTGATTCGCAGGGGCGGCTGGCGCCCTATTTCATCGCCGTCAACAACACCCGGGCCAGAGATATGAAGGTGGTTCGCAAGGGCCACGAGCGGGTGCTCAGGGCCCGGCTGGACGACGCCCGCTTTTATTTCAACGAAGACTGCAAAGTCAAGCTGGCCGACCGGGAGCGGGAGCTTGAGGGCGTGGTTTTCCACCATCTCCTGGGCACTTCCTGGGAGAAAGTCACCCGTTTTAAAGCCCTGGCTCTGGCCCTGGCCGAAGTGGCGGCCCCCCAGCACCAGGAGCAACTGGCCCGGGCGGCCGACCTCTGCAAATGCGACCTGGTCACCGGCGTAGTCAAGGAATTTCCCACCCTCCAGGGGGTCATGGGCCGGGAATACGCCCTGAAGAGCGGCGAGGCCCCGGAAGTGGCCGAGGCCATCCGGGAGCACTATCTGCCGGTGAGAGCCGGGGGGGATCTCCCGGCTTCGGTCATTGGCGCGGTTTTAAGCGTGGCCGACAAGCTCGACACCATCTGCGGCTGTTTCTCAGTGGGGCTGTTGCCCTCCGGGGCCACCGACCCATTTGCCCTGCGGCGGGGAGCCCTGGGCATCATCAATATCATCCTCGACCGGGGCTGGCGCGATTCCCTGGAGCCTCTGATCGACAGAGCGCTGGAAAATCTGAGTGACCGCGCCAAGCGCCCGGCCAAAGAGACGCGCGCGGCCGTGCTGGATTTTTTCAAAACGCGGCTGAAAAACCTTTTGACCGGCCAGGGGGTCTCGGGCGATGTGGCCGAGGCCGTGCTGAGTCTTTACAGCGACCGGCCGCTGTCGGTGGTGCTCCGGGCCCGGGCTCTGGAGGCCCTGAAAACCAAGGACGGCTTTAAAGACCTGGCTCAGGTCTTTAAACGGGTGGTCAACATTGTCAAAAAATTCGGAGCCCGGGATGATTTTACCAACTGGGATATTCTGAGCCACGAGGCGGAAAAGAAACTCCTGGGCCGGATCGCCAGCCTGGAAAGCAGGAGCGGCTCTTACCTCAACGCCGGCGATTTCACCGGGCTCCTGGGGGAAATCGCCAGCCTGCGCGGCCCGGTGGATCAATTCTTTGAGCAGGTGCTGGTGGATGACCCCAATCAGGATATCCGGGAGGCCCGCATCGCCCTCCTCTCCCGCCTGGGCCGCCTCTTTGAGCAGATCGCCGACTTCTCCCGCCTGAGCACCGTCTGATCCTGCCAGCTATGATAAGCTTGATATGAAATCAATAAACAGGAAAATTTTTGGCACGGCCAATGACCGTGAAATTAAACGGTTCAGCGCGGTCGTCGATCAGATAAACGCCCTGGAACCCCGCATTCGCCCCCTATCCGATATCGCTCTGGCCGGCCAGACCGGGCTGTTTAAAGAGCGCCTGAGCCGGGGCGAGCCCCTGGGCAACCTCCTCCCCGAGGCCTTTGCCACGGTGAGGGAAGCCGGGGCCCGGGTGCTGGGGCAGCGCCACTTTGACGTGCAGCTCATGGGCGGGCTGGCCCTCCACGAAGGCAAAATAGCCGAAATGAAAACCGGCGAAGGCAAGACCCTGGCGGCCACCCTGCCGGTCTATCTGAACGCCCTTCTGGGCCGGGGCGTCCATGTGGTCACCGTCAATGACTACCTGGCCCGGCGCGATGCGGCCTGGATGGGCGCGCTCTACAGCTTCCTCGGGCTGTCGGTGGGCATTATCGTTCACGGCTTGAATGACCGCGAGCGGCGCGACAGCTATCTCTCCGATGTCACCTACGGCACCAATAATGAATTCGGCTTTGACTATCTGCGCGACAACATGAAATCACGTCTTGATGACTATGTCCAGCGGGAGTTTTATTTCGCCATTGTCGATGAGGTTGACTCCATTCTCATTGACGAGGCCCGGACTCCGCTCATCATCTCCGGCCCGGCCGAAAAATCAACCGACCTCTATCTCCGGGCCGACCGGGTCATCCCCCAACTGACCCCCAATGAAGATTACACTCTGGATGAGAAAGGCCGCAGCGCCAGCCTGACCGATGCCGGCGTCTCCCGGGCCGAGGATCTTCTGGGGCTCAACAATCTTTATGACTCGGCCAATCTGGAAATCCTCCACCACCTGACCCAGGCCCTGAAAGCCCACACCCTGTTTAAGCGCGACAAAGACTACCTGGTCACCCCCGACAAACAGGTCGTCATCGTGGATGAATTCACCGGCCGGCCCATGGCCGGGCGCCGCTACTCCGATGGCCTCCACCAGGCTCTGGAAGCCAAGGAAAAAGTCAAGATTGAAAACGAAAATCAAACCCTGGCCTCCATCACCTTTCAGAACTATTTCAGGATGTATGAAAAACTGGCCGGCATGACCGGCACAGCCGACACTGAAGCGGCTGAATTCGCCAAAATATATAAACTGGGCGTGACCGTCATTCCCACCCACCGCCGGATGATCCGCCTTGATCATCAGGATGTCATCTACCGCACCCAGCGGGAGAAATACAAAGCGGTGGTTGAAGAAATTGAGGAGTTGCATAAAAAAGGCCAGCCGGTGCTGGTGGGCACCATCTCCATCGCCCAGTCGGAAAATATTTCGCAGGTGCTCAAGAAAAAAGATGTGCCCCACAATGTCCTGAACGCCAAGCAGCATGAGCAGGAGGCCATGATCGTGGCCCAGGCCGGGCAGGCCGGCCAGGTGACCATCTCCACCAACATGGCCGGCCGGGGGACGGATATAGTGCTGGGGCCGGGGGTGCCCGAGCTCGGCGGCCTCTTTATTCTGGGCACCGAGCGCCACGAGTCGCGGCGCATCGACAACCAGTTGCGCGGCCGCAGCGGACGCCAGGGCGACCCGGGCGAATCCCGCTTCTACCTGTCGCTGGAAGACGACCTCATGCGCATTTTCGGCGGCGACCGCTTTAAGGGGCTCATGGAGCGCCTGGGCATGACCGAGGGCGTGCCCCTGGAGGCCAAGCTGATCAGCCGGGGCATTGAAAACGCCCAGAAGCAGGTGGAGAACCACAACTTTGAGATCCGCAAGCATTTACTGGAATATGACGATGTCATGAATAAACAGCGGGAGGTGGTCTATAGCCAGCGCCGCCGGCTGTTGACCGGCGACCATATGGAAGAGCCGGTGCTGACCATGTTTGAGGAGCAGATACTCAAGCTGGTGGATCAATACGCCGACCATAAGATTGAGCCGGAAAACTGGGACTGGAAGGCCATTAGCGGCGAGACCAGCCGCCTCTTCGGTTTTGGCGTGGGCCTGGAAGATTTTGACGACCTGAGCCCCAACGCCATGGCTCAGGTGGTCTATGACCGGGCCAAGGCCGCTTTTGAGGCCCGCCAGACCGAGCTTGGCCCGGAGATGACGGCCGAGCTGACCCGCTGGCTCCTCCTGACCTCCCTGGACAGCCAGTGGAAGGATCATCTGCTGTCCATGGATAGGCTCAAAGACGGCATTGGTCTGCGCGGCTACGCCCAGAAAGACCCCTTGCGGGAATACCAGCGGGAGGGCTTTGACCTCTTCGGCGAAATGCTCGACCGGGTGCGGGCCGATTCCATCAGCCTCATTACCCATGTCCAGATCCGGCAGGAAGCCGACCTGGAAGAGCTGGCCCCTAAAAAGTCCACCGGGCCGATGATCCTGTCCCACGGCGGCCAGCCGGAGGAGCGGGAGCGGGCCAAGCCCCAGCCGGAAACCCGTGAAACCCCTAAAATCGGCCGAAACGACCCCTGCCCCTGCGGTTCCGGCAAAAAATACAAGCAGTGCTGCGGTCGCTGATTCTCAGCGGGTGAAGAGACAACTGCGGATTTTGACCGTGTTGTTGGCAAATTCGGCGAACTGGCCGCTGGTTTCCAGGCGGTCGCCGCCCCTGAGAGTATTCAATTCCACCTGCTGGGGCAACTCGGCCCAGGGGTAGCAGAGAAAGCTGGCCCCGGGGGATTTGACGTCCATTTCCACAAAGACCTGGCCCCCGGGGTCTTTGCCCACCCGCTTGACCTGGCCGGTAAAAGTGACGGGCAGATCCCGGTAGGCGGCTTCAGCGGCCAGGATATTTTCCTGAAAATCTGAGACAATCTTATCCGGGCTGACCCGGTAGCCCACCTTGTGCCAGACTTCAAAGGGGCCGGAGCCCTGCGGTTCCACCAGGAGCGAGGAGACCCGGAGGCCTCTCTTCTCCACCAGCCCGATGGTGCCCTCCACCTGGCTGTCCCGCACCATGACCACCACCTGGGTGGTGGTGCTGGGGAATTTAATATCCCGGATACTTCGGGCCAACTCTTCAAAAGTGGCCCGATCCAGCCGGCCATCCCGGGGCGCTCCGTAGAGCGCCCATTTGTGGCCGACAAAAAATAAAAGGTTCAGGCCGGCGGGGGGGGCGGCCGGCCGGTCGGCCATTTTTTCCCGAGCCGAAGCCGCCGGGGCCGCAGTTAGCAGCAGAAGACATAAGAGCAAATGAAGGGCGCGCATAAAACCTCTCCCTCCCCTCACTCCGATTTGGGTGACCAGGGCAGCATGGAGGAACGGCGGCCGTTATAGCGGAGGGGATCATAGAGAGTGTCCACATCCACCACATACAGTTTTTCAATGGCCTGCTTAAGGGAGACGGAGGTGATCTGGCCGTTGCGGAAGGAGACCATCCGGCCGAAATCTTCTTCCAGAATCAGGTCAACAGCGGCGATGCCGAAGTAGCGCCCCATCAGGCGGTCCCGGGCCGAGGGCTGCCCCCCGCGCTGAATGTGGGAGAGCACCACATGCCTGGTCTCGTAGCCGGTGGTGGATTCCAGTTGTTTGGCCAGGTATTCGCCAATGCCCCCCAGGACTTTGTGCCCAAAGCCGTCCTCTTTATCCGAGAGGTAGACCTCACCCTGGCCGGCCACTTTGGCCCCCTCGGAGACGACCACAATGTCGTAGCGCACCCCGGCCAGGCGGCGGTGCTCCAGCAGGGCGGCCACCCGGGCGACTTCAAAGGCATACTCAGGGATGAGGATGACATGGGCGCCGGCCGCTTCGCCGCCCTCCAGAGCCAGCCAGCCGGCGTGGCGGCCCATGACCTCCACCACAAAGAGGCGGCTGTGGCTGCCGGCCGTGGTTCTGAGCCGGTCGACTTCCTCAATGATGACGTTCAGGGCTGAGTCGTAGCCCAGAGTGTAATCCGTGGCGTTGAGGTCGCGGTCAATGGTTTTGGGTATCCCCACCACCTTGACCCCCAAGTTATGGAGTTTGTAGGCCACCGAGAGAGTGTCCTCGCCGCCGATGGCCACCAGGGCCTCCAGGCCCAGGCCGGCGATGTGATCCAGACATTCCCGGCTCTGATCGTTTTTGGGGTTGAAGGGGTTGGTGCGGGAACTGCCGAGAATGGTGCCGCCCTGACGATCCCAGGTGCGAACCACCAGCTCATCAAGGGGCATAATCCAGCGGGCCACTGATTCCGGGTCGCCGGGATCCACCGAAACCAGACCCTTCCAGCCCTCGCGAATGCCGATGACCTCCAGGGCCTCCCCCCGGTGATTGGCCAGGAGCTGATCAGTGGCTGTTTTAGTCACCCATTTGACAGCGCTGTTTAAGCCGGCGCAATCACCGCCGCCAGTCAAGACGCCAATTTTGAACGACATAGTTCCTCCTTAGGGGGCCAAAAAGTCCCGAATGCGGGAGAGATCGGCCAGAAAGGCCTGGGCGGACCGGGCCCGGTGGGATATCTGGTTTTTTTGGCTGGCCGTGAGCTGAGCCAGGGTACACCCGCTTTCCGGATGGAAAAAAATGGGGTCATAGCCAAAACCACCGGCGCCGCTGATTTCGTCAGCGATCAAGCCATCCAGCCGGCCTGTCCAGAGGAGGGAGCGGCCGTCCGGCCGAGCCAGGGCCAGGACAGAGGTGAAGAAAGCCCGCCGGTCTTCGGAGCCGGCCAGATTGGCCAGAATAAGCTCGGAGCGGCCGCGGTCGTCCAGTTCCGGGCCGCCATAGCGGGCTGAGAGGACGCCGGGGGCTCCACCCAGAGCCTCGACCGACAGGCCGGAATCATCGGCCAGGGCCGGGAGGCCGGTGGCCCGGGCGTAAAACCGGGCTTTGGCCCGGGCGTTAGCTTCAAAACTGTCGGCCCCCTCTTCCGGCTCGGCCAGGCGGTGGTGAGCCGCTTCCCATTCAGTCAGGGCCAGGGTGGCCAATAAACCACCGGCCGCCCCGGCCAAAGCGGCCAGTTCCTCAGCTTTGGGCCGGTTTTTGGTGGCGATGAGCAGAGCCGGGGTCATTGCCCGGAGCCGCGCCGGCGCTCATAATCCTTTAAATACTCCAGAAGACGCCGATCCATCTCCTGCTGGGGCATGTTGGAAAAATTAGGCTCCCGGCCCCGTCCGGAACCCTCGAAGCTACTCTGGGGGGCGCTGCCGCCGTCGCTGGCCTCATCTTCGGCGTAGGAACTTTGCAGATCAGTGCGGCCGCGCCCGACTTCGCCGACTTTAAAGACAAAGGATCGGCCGCTCATGGCCATGACATCTTCATCGTCCATATCAGAGAGGTTGCGGCGAACCACGCCCTCCGGCACCTCGAAGTTGCCGACTTCCTTGCCCTCCAGAAAGCCCTTCATGAATTCAATGAATATGGGCGCGGCGCTGCGTCCGCCCTGCTCGCCATGGCCCAGGCTGATGCGCAAATCACGCCCCACCCAGACCCCACAGGTGTAATTGGGGGTGAAACCGATAAACAGGGCATCGGCCTGGCTGTTGGTGGTGCCGGTTTTTCCGCCGATGGGCACGCCTTTAAAGGCCGCCCCCACCCTGGCGGCCGTGCCCCGACTGGCCACCCCCACCAGCATATCGAGCATGATATAGGCGGTCTGGGGGGAGATGGCCCGGGTCAGATAGGGTTCGAAGCGGTGGATGATCCGGCCGTGGCGATCTTCAACCCGGTTGATGAAAATCGGCCAGCACCAGGAGCCCTGGTTGGGAAAGGTGGAGTAAGCCTGGGTCATTTCCAGCAGAGTGACTTCCGAGGCGCCCAGGGCCATGGGCAGACGCTCCACCAAAGGTGATTTAATGCCCATTTTGCGGGCGTACTCGGCCACCACTTTAGGGGTGACTACCTCGCAGACTTTGACCGCCACAATGTTGACCGAATTGCGCAGGGCATCGTAGACGGTCATGGCGCCGGAGTGGCGGCCGCTGTAGTTCTTGGGCGTCCAGGGGGGCATGCCCCGCCCCTGAGGGTAACTGACCGGGGTGTCATAGACAATGGAGGCCTCGGTGTAACCGTTGTCAATGGCCGCCGTATAGACGATGGGCTTAAAGGAACTGCCTGGCTGGCGGAGAGCCTGAATGGCCCGGTTAAACTGGCTCTGGCCAAAATCGCGGCCGCCGATGATGGCCAGCACCCGGCCGGTCTTGTTTTCCATCAGCACCAGACCACCCTGCAGGTCGGGCGGAGGGGCGGTAACCAGATTCCAGCGACCGGTGGCGGGGTTCTGATCAATGGTGCGAACCATGACCAGATCGTCCAGCCCGAAAAAATGAGAGATATCCTGGCCCCGCAGAGCCCAGCGGGCGGCCTCCAGGGGCAAAAAACCCTCCTGGTCGCCAATGGCCAGGATTACCCCCGGGCCCTCCGGCCCGCTGCGGCTCTCAAAGCCGGTGACTAGGCCGGCCACTTCCTGATCGGCCAGGAGGGGCCTGTTTTTCATGGTCTCCCGCTGCTCGCGGTTATATTCCACCGCCTGGATCTGGTTGAGCCGGGCCACCCGGGGCGAAAGGCCCTGACGGCGAGCCAGGGCGTCCAGCCCGTTGCGCACAGCGTCACGGGCCAGGCGCTGGGCCTCCAGATCCAGGGTGCTGTAAATCTTGTAGCCATTGGTCAGGAGGGCGTCTTCACCCAGGAGATCCATAGCCTGGCGCCGCACCACCTCGGTGAATTGCGGGGAAGTCTCCCGGTAGAGGTTGGGCCGGGAGGGTATAAAATTGAGGGGCTCCGCCAGGGCGGCTTTATGCTCTTCCGGGGTGATAAAGCCGACCTCTTCCATCCGGTTCAGGACATATTGCTGGCGTTCCAGGCTCCTCTCCGTGCCCTTGTGGGCGGCGATAATGCTGGGAGCCTTGACCAGGCCGGCCAGCATGGCCGCCTCTGGCAGACTGACCTCAGCGATGCCCTTGCCGAAATAGAGGCGGGCCGCCGACTCCACCCCGTAAGCCCCCCGGCCGAGGTAGATACGGTTCAAATAAAGATGGAGTATCTCGTCTTTAGTGAAGGAATTCTCCACCCGCCAGGACAGGACTATTTCCCTGAGCTTGCGGTCATACGTCCTTTCATTGGACAGGAGGAAAGTGCGGATCATCTGCTGGGTGATGGTCGAGGCCCCCTGAACCGTGTGGCCGGCTTCCAGGTTGGCCATGAAGGCCCGCACCAGCCCCATGAAATCAACGCCCTGGTGCTGGTAGAAATTGGAGTCTTCGGCGGCCAGGAAAGCTTTGATGACCAGAGGCGGGATATCCTCCAGGGGTTTGACCAGGCGATGTTCGCGGTAGAGCTCGGCCAGGGTGGTGCCATTGCCGGCGTAGATGTAGGAAATGGTGGGCAGATCGTAATTGTGCAAATCGTCAATCGGCACATCCGCCATGTCCTGGCTGTAAGCATAGACAATAGCCAGAGCAATGACCACCGGCCAGAAGAAAAAGGGGGCGATAAAAAGCAGAAAACTGATCTCCCGGGGCACCCAGGCCTGGGGGTGCTTCCAGGGTTTTACATATTCACGGCCCAGAGTCGCTTCATCCCCTTCCACCTCAAAGGTGGATCGAGGCTCCAGCTCGTCAATGTCCAGTTTTTTTTCACCCACGCTTCAAAACTCCAATGTTAAAACGATATTTCAGCCTCAGCCGTTAAATCGGCCCCGCCCGTTTTTGATCATGGCGGCGGCGTTGGATCGGGGGTATTGACTCAGTAGCCGATCCAGCTCGGCCATGGCTTGAGGCCCCTGGCCCAGCCGGTCATAGCAGTAGGATAGTTTCAAGAGCGAATCCGGAGCTTTTTCCGACTGAGGGTAATCATTGACACACCGCAGAAACTCAGCCGCCGCCTGATGCCAGCGCCCCTGGGCGTAATGGCATTCGCCCAGCCAGTAACGGGCGTTGGGGGCCAGGCGGCCGCCGGGAGACCGGCTCAGCATCTGTTCAAAAACAGCGGCGGCCTGATCGTATCGCTTTTGCTTCAGAAAACTCTGCCCCTGTTGATACAGGGCTTTTTCGCTGCCGCTGGCCTGGGCGGCGGCCGCCTGGCCCCCTTTGGTTCTGGAGGCGGCTCCCGGGAGCGTCGAACCGGTCAGCCCAGTGACCGTGGTCTCCAGGGCGGTGACCCGTTGGCTCAGAGCGTCAAACTCCTGGCGGACGACATAGCGCCCGCCATCGCCTTCGCCGCAACCAGTGACCAGAGCCGCCAGGAGGAGCCAGAGCAGGCTCCAGCAGGCGCCTTTAGACAGGCCATTCACCGGTCAGACGGTGACCAGAATGACATGAGAGGCCTTGATCAGGGCCCGGGCCGGGGCCCCGACCTGCAGATTCATCTCGCTGATCGCTTCATTGGTCAGACTGGCCACAATGGATTTGCCGCTGTGCAGTTCCAGTATCACCTCGCCATTGACCGAGCCCAGGTCAAATTGTTTGACTTTGCCGACAAAGCTGTTGCGGGCGCTGGTTTTGATGGTTTCATCAGTGGTGATGATGATATTGTTGGCGTTGACCAGGGCATAGACTTCGTGGTCGTTTTCCAGGCCCATATTCCGGACGCTTTTATTGCTGACCATGGCCACCAGGTGGTCGCCGCCGATATCCACCAGAATTTCGCTATTGATTGCCCCCGAATTGATCTCGGAAATCCGCCCGCCAAACTGGTTTCGGGAGCTGGTGGTGAAACTGATGATTTTCATCTGCTGGGTCAGGGTCTCAAAATTTTTGGGCGTTTTCCGCCCCAGGGCTTTCAGAAAAAGGTTATACTCAAAATCCATATTTTTCATAAAATTGAGGACATTGAGCCCATGTTCGGTCAGGGCGGTGCCGCCGCCGGCGTCTCCGCCGGTTTTACGGTCTAAAATCGGATACTCCGAGAGATTGTTCAACTCCTCCACCGCTGACCAGGCCGCTTTATAGGAGACGCCTAAAGATCTGGCCGCCGCTGAGATAGATCCCAGGTCATGAACCAGAGTTAACAGTTCCAACCGATCAATCTTGGTCCGCCGTTTTCGTGATTCAGTTATACGCACAGGTTTTCCTTCAATTTCCTGGCCGCTTCCAGGTTGGGGTTAAGGGTCAGAGCCCGGTTTAAAAATTCGACGGCTTTGGCTTTATCGCCGTTGTCAGAGGCGGCCCGGGCAATGTTAAACATGAGGTTTTCATCATCCGGAGCCAGGGCCAGAGCTTTTTGATAAAACTCTATGGCCTGTTCAAACAGCGACAGGCCGCGCAGTTCAATGCCCAGTTCATTGAAAAAATGCTTGTTTTCCGGGGTCAGGAGGTTATCCTGCTTGGCCAGACTAGCAAAAACTTTGGAGGCCTTGTCAGTTTCCCCGGTGGCCAGATAAAGTTTGCCCAGACCGAAATTGGCCCGCACATTTTCCACATCCGCTTTCAAAGCCTTGGAATATTCGTATTCAGCGCTGTTGTATTCCTTGCGGGCCACATGTCTTTCAGCGGTGGCGATGGCTTTTTCCGCCGCCAGATCGCCGGGGCTTTTGCGGGTCTGAAATTTGTCCGGCTCAAAGGTGAAGCGCTTGAGAAAATCGGCCGAAGACACCTTTTCCACCAGGGGCATGGGGTCGCCATACATATCGAGGATCTGGACGCTCATGGTCTGGTCGTCAATCCTGGTGCATTTGTAATAATCCACGATGGTCTGGGTGCGGCTGGTACTCATGGTGCCTATTTTCTGCACCTTGGTTTCCGAGTAAATTCCGTCCGGAATATTGACCATGCCCACTTTGTTGTCCTCCTTAGTCTTCCGCGACCGGTTCAGTCAGCGGCGATGACGGCCATAAAAATCAGGGGCTCGGCCCCGTCGTTGGCCAGGCCGTGCTGGTGACCCTGGCGGGCCAGGGTCATATCCCCGGGGCCCACGGTCTCGGTCTGGCCGTCATTTTTGGTATAGAGGCCCTGGCCGGAGAGGATGATGTAAATTTCCTCGTCATCCTTGTGGGTATGAAGCCCGATGGAAGAGCCGGGGGCCAGGGTCATCCGGCCGACCATCTTGAAATGGGTTTTATCCGGACGGCGGTCAGCGGTCAGGGAATGGAGCCCATGCACCTCTCCAAGCCCTCCCTGGGCCTTGGGGCGGACGGCTTTAAGCCGGTCTTTGGCGTAAAAAATCATGATCTTACCTCCTTAAGCCCGTTTAATAACTGTTCCAGGCGATCCCGCAACTCCTGTTCGGTCAGGTCTTCGATCCGCAGGAGTTTGCGGCGGCCGCGCTGACCGGCCACGATGTTGAAATGGAGCCGGCTGTGGTTCAACAGACCGGCCAAAAATTTGACCAGGGCCTCATTGGCCGCCCCCTCCACCGGGGGCGCGGCTATTTTTATCTTCAATTCCTCGCCCTGCCGCCCCACCAGGCTGTTGGCCCGAGCCCGGGGCGACAGGAGGACTTTGAGGTGGCAAAACAAATCAGCTCATCCAGGCCAACACAACCAACCGGGCCAGCTCAACCAGGAGGATTGACTTAATCAGCCAGGTCAGCAGCAGGAAAAGCAGCGGCCGCCAGTCCAGGCCGGTTCGCCCCGGGGGGAGAAAACGGCGCAAGGGGGCCAGGAGCGGCTCACTCAGACCGTAAACCACCCGCACAATGGGGTTGTAAGGCGAGGGATGGACAAAAGACATGATCAGCCTTGCGGCCATGAGCGCTATCAGGATCCAGGCGAGGCTGTCCAACAGCTGAATCAGCCCCAGGGCCGCCATGGGGAGCAACAGGGCGGGCGATGCCCCATTAATCAGCCAGCGGCCCAGGAAAGAGCCCAGCAGACTGAGGGCCATAATGGCCAGGATCGGGGAAAAATCAAGGCCGCCCAAAGCCAGGGGACAGTAGCGCCGGGCCAGATCCAGCGCCGGGTCGGCCGCCCGGGACAGAAACTGCATGAACGGGCTATAGGGATTGGGATTAATCCAGGTTAAAAGCACCCGGATAATGACAATCCAGATATAAATCTGAATCGCGTAATATATGAACAGGCCCAGGTTGACCAGAAAAGGATTAACCGCTACACCGGACACAAGTTAGCCTCCATTATGAAGGCCCTATTATACCCCTGTTGGTGTTTTTTTGCTACTCATTATTAGAGATGGAGGGGCGTTGCGCGCAACGCCCCTTAGGTCAGACATCTAGAACTCGTATTTAACCAGCAGACTGCCGGAGACGCCTTTACGGGTGCCGGTGTAGCCCTGCAACCCCATTTGAATGCCAAAAAGGACTTTTTGCGAGACCATCATAAAGCGCAGATATGAATCTCCACCTTTGCGAAAACGTTTGGCCAGGTTCTTATTAGTTTCAAGGCCGTTATTGTGATAGCCCTCGCTGAGGGCTGGATTCCGACTTTCGCCGGAATGACGGGTTGTTTGCCCCTAACCCCCCAGGCCACCCCGTCACCCCGGCGGAAGCCGGGGGCCATTTCCAGCCGGTCACTGGTTAGCAACTGGCCCATAGACCTACATTTTTGACTTACACACCGCAGGGCGATTATATTATAAATTAATGAGAAATTATTATCTTTGATATATAATTAAGCTTTCTAAATACAAGATAGGAGGCTTTTATGAAAGATAATACTAAAGATAGTGGTTTTGTTAAACATTTTTTAAAAGTTCCTGATTACCGGATTAATCTTTGCAAGAAGTATCCTTCGCCCTGGAAGGTGGCCGGAAATATTTGCCAAAACCCCGCCCACCGTGTTAGCATAGAAGGCTCAAGGGGGTTATTTTGGATTATGAGCGATGACCTACTGAATGAATTTATTTTCGATGCCCGCGACCATCTAGGCACGGCCGGCGCTCAGCTTCTGGATCTGGAAAAAAAGCCGGATTCGCTGGAGTCGCTCAACGCTTTAATGGGCACCCTCCATACCATCAAAGGCAACAGCGGTTTTCTGGATCTCGCCAATCTCTATAAATTGTTGCACCACGCCGAAAGCCTGCTCCAGACGGTGCGGGAAAAGCAGTGCACCTGCCCGCAGAAGATGATCGACCTCCTGCTCCAGGTGCTGGATACGGTGGAGGCCCTGCTGAGCCGGCTGGAAAAGGGCGAAAATGACCAGGTGGAGTGGCTGGAGACTTTAAATCAGGCTCTGAGCGAGTCCGAGACCAGTCTGGAAGGAACCGCCCCCCTGGAGGTCTGCCCGGCTCCGGTTAAGACGCCCACCCGGCCATCCGGCCAAACACCGGCCGCCCAGGCCATTGAGGCGGCGGCCAAGGTGGGCGGGCCCGATGGATCGGGCGGCCAGATTGATCTGATTCACCTTGAGGATCGCCAGTTGGCCGAAGACGAGCTTTTCCCCTCCCGGGTCGAGGCCATGTTTTCCGCCGGCCTCCAGGGCCTGGTGGTGGATCTGCGGGATCTGGGCCGTCTCACCAACCCGGAGCTCAAAGTTCTGATGGCCGCCGGCCAGAAAAAACCGGAGAGTACGGCCTTTTTGCTCAATTTCAAAAACCAGGCCGCTCTCTACCGCATCTTTCAGCTACTGCGCCTAGACCATTTCATGCACTTCTGCGCTGACCAGGCCGCTGCCGTGGCCTACCTCAAAAAAAAGGCTCAATAGTTGCGCCAGACTCCATCGTTGCCCTTGACAAAGCCGGGGGCCGGCGTGGTCTCCAGATTTTTCAGGGGGCCGGGCGAGGGGGGCGGCGGGGGTGGCTCGCCCGCCTGCCGTCTCTGAGACTCAGCCATCTGCCGGTCGATTTTGGCGGCCTCATACCTCTCCCGGTAATCGAAACGCCTCTGCTCCGCCTCGCACTCATCATTTATTTTCTGGCGCTCGGCCGCGATGATCTCATCTAAGCGCTCACATTTGACCTTATCCAGATTAATCATGGCTTCCAAATATTTGTTGGCGAACAAGGTGGTGATGCGGCAATGCTCCAGCTCATGGGCCTTGATTTTTTCCTGGCTGATGGCAAAGGTGGACTGGAGTGATTCGTTATTGGCCTCCAGCTTGGGCAGGGAAATGACGCAGCGGCAGGCGACCTCAATATCCCGAAGGCGGCACACCCCTAGACGGGGCTCCTCCACCACCGCTTTTTGAAGGTTGAACCCGGATTTGGTCAGCCCCAGAGCCCGGCGGCCTTCATGGTAAAGGGGGGTGCCCGAAGTCAGGGAATCAAACAGGCTCCGCCCTTCCTCGGCTTTGATGGTATAGTATTCATACTCAATGGCGGGTTGCACCTGGGCCGGGGCCGGGGCGGCCCGGGCCAGGATCACCAGCATGATTATTAAAACACTATGATTAAATGACATTTTAGGGTATATTGTTCTCATGGGGCCAATGGGCCTTTAACCAACCAAAGAGGAGGCGGATTATGAGCGGAATCAAAACCAGCGCCCGGAATTTGTTTAAAGGAAAAGTCAAACAGGTCACGCTGGGCGCGGTCAACGCCGAAGTCGTGCTGGATATCGGCGGCCAGGATCTGGTGGCCATCATCACCATTGAAAGCGCCAAAAGCCTGGGCCTGGCGGCCGGCCAGCCGGCCTATGCCCTGATCAAGGCTTCCTGGGTCATCCTGACCGAGGGCCGGGGCCTGAAAGTCAGCGCCCGCAACAACCTGGCCGGCGCCGTGGACAAAGTTATCCGGGGGGCGGTCAACACCGAAGTGCTGGTCAATCTGGGCGGCGACCGCCAGTTGACGGCCATCATCACCAACGCCAGCGCGGATAACCTGGCCCTCAAAGAGGGCACCGCAGTCGGGGCCCTGATCAAGGCCTCCCATGTGATCGTGGCCGTGGACGCCTGAGATGGTCAGAGATTTATTTCCTCTCTAAAGGCGGCGGCGTGACGGGCGGCGACCTGGGCCGGAGTAAAACGGTGAGCCTGGGGGCCGCCCTCGGTTTCCACACAGAAAGCGGCCACCGTGGCCCCTAACCGGCAGGCGGTGATCAGATGCTCGGGCCGGGGTTTGCCCAGGGCTTTCAGCAGCCCGGCCCTAAAGGCGTCGCCAGCCCCGGTGGGGTTGGCCACTGAGCTGACCGGCACCGGATCCAGGTGTTGGGAACCGCGCCCGGGGACTATCAGGTCGCAGCCTTTGGCCCCCAGGGTGACAATGACCGTCTCCGCGCGCTGAAAAATACCTTCCGGGCTGAGCCCGGTTATTTTTTGGAAAAGATCGTATTCGTATTCATTGCAGATGAAGATAGCGGCCCCTTCCAGCATCTCCGTCAGTTCCGGGCCGGAAAAGGCCGGTATCTGCTGGCCGGGGTCGAAAATAAAGCGGTAGCCCAGCTCGCGGTAGGCCTGGCAGAGGCTCTTCATCTCCTCCTGCCCGCCGGGGGAGACAATGGCCAGGTGCTGATCAAAGGGCCGGGGCAGGGCGGCCGGGTCAAAGCCGGAGGGGGCGGCCATGGCCCCGGGGTGGAAAAAGGTCAACTGGTTGTTATGGCGGTCGGTGGCGATGGTGCAGCCGGCCGTGGCCCGCCCGGCCTGAATTTTGACCGCCTCAGTCAGGCAACCCTGGTCTTTTAAACGGCGCAGATACTCGCCCCCATCCGGGTCTTCCCCCAGGCAGCCGGCCACCAGCGGCTTTTCCCCCAGAAGGCCTAGATTGTAGGCGATGTTGCCGGCCGTGCCCCCAAAGGCCACCTGAAGATCATTGGCCACAAAGCAGACATTGATAATGTCCAGCCGGTCGGCCAAAAAACTTTCAGCAAAAAGGCCGTCATAGGACAGCAGGCGGTCATAGGCCAGTGAGCCGGAGCAAATGAGAGTCATAAGCAGTTCCCTTCAGATATCGATGCGGTTTTTTCTTCCGTCATGGTTGCGGCCGCGCCGGGCGGCGGCGGCCATTCCGCCTTTGATGTTCATGGTGGCCCGGTGCATGGCCGGCGTGTCCGGGGCCTGGAAAACCAGGCTCTCCGGCCGGGGGCAGGTGCCGCATTCTTTTAAAATACCCTGGATTATCATCAGGTATTGAGTCGCGCTACTCTCAGAGGGACTGACTTCCAGAAAAAAATGGCGCATCTCACCCCAGCCGGTGCGGAGAATGAAATCGGCCGTGACCAGGCCGGCCTGGTCAGGGGGCAGCTCAAAATTGAGGGCCACCAGAATGCGGCCCTGGCCGCCCAGAGACCAGAGGGAGGGCAACTGCTCGTGGCCCAGATGAAAGGGAGGGAAGGCTTCGTCCAGCCGCCCGAGGAGGGCAAGCATGGCGGCCTGATCCAGATGGGCGCTGTCCGCCGGATCCTGGCGGATATCCAGAGTCATCCCCGGAGCGTAAAGATGGTTGTGAACCAGCCAGGCCGCCATCCGAACCGCCCGGGGGTGGCCGCCGATAAGGTTGTCGGCGGTGGCCGCCTCCCCGGGCCGCTTGACCGTGTGCAGATCCCAGCGGTTGGCCTCCCTGACCCGCTGAAGCACCAGATGGGATGACAGGCTCGAATGGTGCATTTGAGAGGGCAGGGTGCTCACCGTGCAGTCCAGCCCGCCCATGCGGGACAGCAGACGGGCGGCCAGGGGGGCCAATTCCTCATCCTGGGGGTTGAGCTGGCCGGGGTAGCGCTGGAGCAGATGCTGGGCAATGCGGATGTAAACGCTGGTGAGCATATTCAGGAGCTCGCCGCCTAAATTCAGCCATTGCCGCTCCGGCCAGAGGCGATGGTTGGACAGATGAACCAGCCGATCCCGGGACCAGCCCCAGGTCTGGCCCCAGCCGGTCAGGGCTTTGAGTTTGGCCTCGTTGGCTGGGTGAGTGAAGAAGGCCGGGCCACTGTCGCCCATGAGCTTCAGGGCGGACGCTGTCCGCAGCAAATCCAGCTGTTCCGGGGTGAGGCGGATTTCGCCGAATTTGGCCACCCGCTCAATGGTCATGATATAAGGATCGACCGGCAGGGAGTCGGCCGGGGAGTTTAAGACGGCCTCCTTGACTTGGTAACATAAAAGTTCCCGGTTGAAATCAGACTCGACATAGTCGAGGAGGGCCACAATTTTCAAAATGCCTTTAAACGGGTCGGCCTCCGACTTGCGGGCCAGCCACAGGGCGGCGGCCAGAATCTCCTGGGGGCAGGGCAGGGCGGGAAAGCCCATATCCACATAATGGGTCTCTGGATCGGCCGCGATGGTGCGGCTGATGTCCAGGTAGCTGTCCGGCTTGACGGCCAGGGGCAATACGGACCACAGGGGGGGGCGGCCGGCCACAAATAAGAGAGTGCGGTAAAACTCCTCCAGAAGGAGCAGGGGGGCCACTTCGCCTTCCGACTCTGCGGTGTCGAGCCTGGTTAAGCGGCCCTGGGCCAGGTCAGCCAGATTGACCAGATAGAAATGGGCTTCGGTCTGATGCTCGGTTCTGGCCCAGTCCGTGATGGCCGCCAGTTTGCGCTGGAAAAGCTCCAACCGGGCGCCGGCCAGGGCCTCGGCCCGATAACAGACCCAATAGTCGAGGTCGGAAGCGGAGTTGTGGCCCACTGAGCCGGACGAGCCGATGAGAAAGAGGCTCTCCACCACCGGGCGGGCGGGGGGCCGGACTTCCGGCCAGACCGCAGGGTCGCGGTCAGGCAGCCAGGGCTGCTCTTCAATAAATTTAATCCCGAAAGGGGTGGCCGGGTCAGATACATAGCCGGGGCGGGAGGGGTCGTTTTGGTTCAGGAGGAGGGGCACCAGATCAAAAACCCGGGCGAAGCCGGGAGTGGCGTTGGAATGCAACTCCCGAATCCGGGAGTGGTTGTTGGCTCGCTGGGCCGCCCGATTGACGTTAAGCGCCTCACTAGTGAATTGATCCATAGTGGTATGCTACGAAAAACAGGGGCGTTAGTCAATCAAAAAGCTAAATAACCAAAAAGCCCGGACTGAGCCAGCCGGGCTTTTGGCTTACCGAGATGGGCTTCTGATTTACTGGGCGGTGTTCAGGCCGATGATGAAGAATTCAGCCCGACGATTCTGAGCCCAGGCGGCCTTGTTGTGGCCGGGAACCAGAGGACGGCGTTCGCCTTCGGTCATAAGCTCGATCCGCTTGGGATTGATGCCGTTGTTGACCAGGTAGCGCTGAATTTCTTCGGCGCGATGGCGGCCCAGGTCGAGGTTGTATTTGTCGCTGGCCCGCTCATCGCAATGGCCAACCACAAAAATTTTCCGGCCGGGGAAATGTTTCAGGAAAGCGACCTTGTAGTCAAGAGCGCGCTGGGCTTCGGGCTTCAGATTGTACTTGTCGGTGTCAAAGTGAACCAGCTCGTTGATAACGGGATTAACGGGAAAGTTGCCGCCGCAACCCTGCAGAACCAGGGCGCCGATGCCCATGACCAGCAGAAACATCAATGCTTTTTTCATGCTCATCCTCCATGCTTGTTGTAAAAAGTTTAGTTTCCATGCCGGAAACTTTAATTGTGGAATCTCCAATGAGATGCCAAGTTTGTTCTGGAAAAACTCAGCGCCTTTACTGATCAGTTTTTCACGACTTTCCAGCCTTGTTCAAGACTAGAGACAGCTACAACAGGTCGGAAGGTCAAATGGCTCAGATAATGACCTTCCATAGCTCAAGCTTGTAAACGCCTGATTTTTGACCTTTTTCTGCTTCTTTCTTCATAAACGCAACCCCAGTATAGCACAGCGGTTTGGGGATAGCAACCGTTTTATTAAGAAAGCGCCCCAAAAAAAATTAGTCTGAATTTTGTAAAGTCAGCTTGATTTTCAGATGGGAATAGTGCTATAATTGATTTTATGCAGTAGATGTATTGTAAAGATAACTCGGGGCGAGGGCTGTAGCCCCACAGTTATGACTTCTGTCGAAGTAACCGGGGCGTGGGCTGCGCGCCGGGAACGCTTGGGGCCGACTTGGGCCCTGTCAACTATACCTGAAGGAGACACGCATGATTCAAAAGCAACTTATCGTCAATGGCGTTGAGCGCAATCTCTTCGTCAATGAGGACACCCCGCTGTCCACCGTTTTACGGGAGCAGCTGTTCCTCACCGGCACTAAAATCGGGTGTGGCGAGGCCCAGTGCGGCGCCTGCACCGTCCTGGTGGATGGCAAACCCACCTTCTCCTGCGTCACCAAAGTCGGCAAAGTGGCCGGCGGGGCCAAAGTCACCACCATCGAAGGCATCGGCACCCCTGACCGGATGCACGCCCTTCAAAAAGCCTGGGTTTTCCATGGCGGGGCCCAGTGCGGCTTCTGCTCCCCGGGCTTCATCGTCTCCGCCTCCGCTCTTCTGGCGGAAAACCCCTTCCCCACCCGCGAAGATGTCCGCGAGTGGTTCCAGAAACACCGCAATGTCTGCCGCTGCACTGGCTATATTCCGCTAGTCGACGCAGTTATTGACGCGGCCAAAGTTCTGCGCGGCGAAAAGAAAGTTGAGACCATCGAGTTCAAAGATCCGGCTGACGGCCGCATCTGGGCCTCCAATCGCCCCCGCCCCACGGCTGTGGGCAAGGTCACCGGCACCCTCGACTACGGTGCCGACCTGGGTCTGAAACTGCCCGCTGACAAACTGTATCTGGCCATGGTTCAGGCCGAGGTTTCCCACGCCAACATCAAAAGCATCGACACCAGCGCCGCTGAAAAAATGCCC
This sequence comes from Candidatus Adiutrix sp., assembly GCA_031261565.1. GTDB lineage: Bacteria > Desulfobacterota > Desulfarculia > Adiutricales > Adiutricaceae > Adiutrix. The sequence goes on from JAISJK010000088.1 coordinate 22,678, forward strand.
GGCGTGGTCAAAGTGGTCACCCACAAAGATGTTGAGGCCAACGCTGGCGGGGCCGGCAAAAAGGGCGTCAACCGCATCAACGGCCTGGCTTTCCCGGCCAACAAGGGCGATGGTCTGGAACGGCCCATCCTCTGCGACAAAAAAGTCTTCCAGTATGGCGACTGCATCGCCGTGGTCTGCGCCGACACTCTGGCCCAGGCCCAGGAAGCGGCCAAGGCGGTCAAAGTTGATCTGGAAGTCCTGCCGGCCTACCTCTCGGCTCCGGCGGCCAAGGCTCCTGATGCCATTGAAATTCACCCCGGCACCCCCAACCACTATTTCACCTGCCATCTCATCAAGGGTCAGGAAACGGCCCCCATCTTCGCCAAGTCCGATGTGGTCACGGTGGAAAACGACTTCGTCACCAGCCGCCAGCCCCACTTGCCCATTGAGCCCGATGTGGCTTTGGGTTTCTACAATGAAAAGGGCCAGGTGGTCATCCACTGCAAGTCCATCGGCGTCCATCTGCACAAGCTGATGATCGAAGCCGGCCTGGGCCTGGAAGGTGATCAACTGGTGCTGGTCTCCAACCCCATGGGCGGCACCTTCGGCTACAAATTCAGCCCGACCATTGAGGCTATCGTGGCCTCCTGCGTCATTGCCACCAAGCGCCCCTGCTTCCTGAATTTCAACTATCATCAGCAGCAGCAGTATACTGGTAAGCGCTCTCCCTTCCATATGCACATCAAGCTGGCCGCCGACAAAAAGGGCAAGTTCCTGGCGATGGAAGGCGATTACGATGTCGATCACGGCCCCTACAGCGAATTCGGCGACCTGGTCACCGTGCGCGGCATTCAGTTCATGGCTCACCCCTACAAAGTCGACAATATCCGCACTGAAGGCCGCACCATCTGCACCAACCATGGTTGGGGCTCGGCTTTCCGCGGGTACGGCGGACCTCAGGCCAACATCATCACTGAGACGGCCATTGACCAACTGGCCGCCAAACTGGGCATTGACCCGCTGGAAATCCGCTACATCAACGCCCTGCGTCCCGGCGATGTCAACGTCAACGGTCAGGAGCCGGATTCCTACCAGTTGGTGCCCATGATTGAAAAACTGCGCCCCATCTATGAGGCCGCCAAGAAAAAGGCCGCCGCCGAAAGCACGGCTACCCATAAAAAGGGTGTGGGCGTGGCCGCCGGCACTTACGGTTGCGGTCTGGACGGCCCCGACTCGGGCAACGCCGCAGTTGAGTTGAACCCGGACAACACCATCACCGTGATCACCGCCTGGCAGGATCACGGCCAGGGCGCGGATCAGGGCGCCATCACCACCGCTCACGAGACTTTCTACAAAGCCGGCGTGATCGTGGATCCTGACAAGATGAAATTCACCTGGGCTGATACCCGTAACCCGGTGGCCGGCCCGGCTGGCGGCTCCCGCTCCCAGGTCATGGTCGGCGGTGCCGTCCGCGTGGCCGCCGAAGCCTTCATCGCCGGTTTGCAGAAAGGCAATCGCTTCCTGACCTATGAGGAAGCCCAAGCCGCCGGCAAGCCCACCAGGTATGACGGCACCTTCTCCGTGCCCGGCGTGCCCAACGACGAAAAAACCGGTCTGGGCAAACCCTTCATGGTTTATATGTGGGGCGTCTGCCTGGCCGAAGTCACCGTGGAACTGGCCACCGGCAAGACCACATGCGATGGCATCACCTTCATGGTTGACTGCGGCAAGATCGTCAACAAACTGGTCATTGATGGTCAGATCTGGGGCGGCGTGGCTCAGGCCATCGGTCTGGCCCTGACGGAAGATTTTGAGGACATCCAGAAGCACAAGACCATGCGCGGCGCCGGTATCCCCTACATCAAGGATATTCCGGACAAAATCGATCTTCACTACTTCGAGTCTCCCCGCGAGTTCGGCCCCCACGGTGCCGCCGGTTGCGGCGAAATCCCGCTGTGCGTGCCTCACTCGGCCGTCATCAACGCCTTGAACAACGCCATTGGCGCCCAGGTTCACCGCATCCCGGCCTATCCGGAGCGCGTGCTTGAGGCTATCAAGAGCAAGAAGTAATCACCCTAACCCTGACCGGCCGCCCCTGCCCTGACCGGCGCGGAGGCGGCGGCCGGGCTCAAGCCCTCTCAGCCCCCCTGGCCGCCGGTCTTTCCCGATTGGCCAGGGGGGCTTTAAAATTGTAAGTAGGTTCGCCCATGCCCATGCATCCCCAAATCCTACGGGATTTCGACCCTCATTGTGTTCAGGACGAGCCCCCGGCCTGTCAGACCCAGTGTCCGCTTCATCTGGACGCCCGCGGGCTGGCCGGCCTGATGGCCGAGGGCAAGCTCAAAGAGGCCCGCAAAATCATTGACCGCTATCTGCCCTTAAACGGCCTGACCGCTTATCTCTGCGAAGGCCCCTGTGGCCGGCACTGCCGCCGCTCCGAGCTGGATCAGGGGGTGGATGTGCCTCTGCTGGAGCGGGTTTGCGTGGCTCAGACCCAGGCCGCCCGGCTGATGCCTCTGCCCAGGAGCGGCCAAGCGGTGGCCGTTTTCGGGGCCGGCCTGTCCAGCCTGACTCTGGCCTGGGAGTTGGGCAAGAAGGGCCACCAGGTGACTATCTACCATACCGGCCCGGCGGGCGGCCGCCTGGTTGGCCACCCCGGGCTGCCGGCCCAGGCCTGGCTGGAAACCCTGGAATGGCTGGACAAGCTCCGGGTGGTCTTCGAGGAAGTTGCCTTCTCCCCGGCCGCTTTGGCCGAGGCCCGGGCCGGCTCTCAGTCTGTTTATCTCGGCTTTGACGACCCGGCCCTGACTCCTGAGCTTTTGGGCCTTTCGGCCGCTGAGGCCGAAGTCTCGCCCGTATCCCTTCTCACCAGCCAGGATAAAATTTTGGCCGCCCCTTTCCATCCGGGCCCGCCTCGTTTCGTGGACGAGCTGGCCGCCGGCAAAAGGGCGGCCGGCTCCATTGACCGCCTGCTCCAGGGCGTCTCGCCCGAGGTGGCCCGGGTCGCTGAAGAAACCTACCCCAGCCGCCTCTACACCAGCCTGGCCGATATTCCTGTAAAGTCCACCCAGCCGCCGGCGGATCCATGGGTGCCGACTTTGGCCGAGGCCCAGGCCGAGGCCCAGCGGTGTCTGCCCTGCCAGTGTCTGGAGTGCGTCAAGCAGTGCGTTTACCTGCAGCACTACCTGACTTTCCCCAAAAAAGCCGCCCGGGAAATTTTCAACAATATCTCCACGGCCCTGGGCAACCGCACTTCCAATATCCTGGCCCTGAGCTGCGCCGAGTGTGGCCTCTGCCGGGAAATCTGCCCCGGCCAGGCCGACACGGGCCAGTTTGTCCACCAGGCCCGCCAGGAAATGGTTTACGGCCGCCATATGCCCATTTCGGCCCACGAATTTGCCCTGGAGGACATGGCCTTTATCAACTCGCCGGAGTTTTCGTTTTTCCGCCATCAACCCGGGCGGGAGACCAGCGCCTACCTTTTTTTCCCCGGTTGCCAGTTGCCGGCCTCCCTGCCGGTGGCGACCGAGTCGGTTTATAGCCACCTGCAAAACCATCTGGAGGGCGGGGTGGGTTTCGCCCTGGCCTGTTGCGGGGCCCCGGCCCGCTGGGCCGCCCGGCCCAAACTGACCACCCGGATGGTCGAGACCGTCCGGGGGTTATGGGCCTCGGCCGGTCAGCCCCGGGTGATTCTGGCCTGCGCCTCCTGCGCCGTCTTTTTTCAGGCCGAGCTGCCGGAAATTCCGGTGGAGACCTTGTGGAATGTTTTAGCCGCCTTGCCTAGGCCCGCCGGCGCTGCGGCCGGGGAGGTTCTGGCCATCCATGACCCCTGCGCCGCACGCCATGATCAGGCCACCCAGGCCAGCGTCCGGGAGCTGGCCCAAAAAATTTCCCAGCCCCTGGAGGAATTGCATTTTAGCGGCCAGTTGGCCCGCTGCTGCGGCTACGGCGGGTTGGCCGCGGCGGCCAACCCGGCCCTGGGGGCCCAATTCGCCCAAAAGCGGCTGGGGGACACGGACAAGCCCCTCCTGGCCTACTGCATCATGTGCCGCGACCGCTTGCGGCGGGAGGGCCGGCCCACTGTCCATCTACTGGATCTGATGTTCCCCGGCCAGCCGCCGGCCGAGGCCGCCCAGCGGCCGGCCCCGGGCCTCTCGGATCGCCAAGAGGGCCGCCGCCGCTTCCGGGATAATCTGCTGAAAAAACTATGGGGGGAGGAACCGCCTCTGGCCACGGAAATGGAAAACATCATTATTAATATTCCCGAGGAGGTCGCGGCCAGGCTGGAAACCCGCCGGATACTGCGCAGCGACATCCAGAGAGTGCTGCTCGACGCCCGCGAGCGCGGGCCCATCTTCAGCCACCCGGGGAGCGGGCGCCAGCTGGCCGGTCTCCGGCCCCGGCAGGTCACCTACTGGGTGGAATACAGTCTTTGCCCCGATGGCTCCTACGACATTCACGACGCTTACTGCCACCGGATGGTCGTGCCCGGGATCCCCGGCGAGGGCCGTGATTCCGTCAGTGTGGCTGAGGGCTTTAACCCCGAGGGAGGTCGAGCATGACTCTGGCCACTAATCAACTGCCCGAGATTGACGTCGAGGGCTGGGTCTGCCGCAAATGCGGCCAGCCGCTCAAAGTGTCCCTGGTGGCCGTCACCTATATGGGCTCCAGTTTCGAAGTGGAATTGCCCGGCTGCCCCAATTGCGGCTTTACCTTTATTCCGCCGGTGCTGGCCGACGGCAAAATGCTGGAAGTGGAAAAGATGCTGGAGGATAAATAGGTTCCAGTGGCGGCAAGGACGAACCCTTACGAGGGTGAGGAACTGCGGGCCGTCTGCGGGGAGACGTTGCGGCCCGGCGGTCTGGCCGTCACCCGGGACGCGCTTGAATTTTGCCATTTCCGCCCCGGGGCCAGACTGCTGGATGTGGGCTGTGGCCCGGGCGGCACCTTAAAGTTTCTGAAAGAAATGGGCTACGAGGCGGTGGGGGTGGAAAAGTCGCCTCTCCTGGCCGCTGAAGCCCGGGCCCAGGGGCCGGTTTGGGAAGCTGATTTTCACCATCTGCCCCTGGCGGACAACTGGGCGGAGGGGCTGGTGGCCGAGTGCGTCCTCAGTCTGGCCCTTGACCCGGAGCAGGCCCTGGCCGAGTGGGGCCGGGTGCTTCAGCCCGGCGGGCGGCTGATCCTCAGCGATGTCATCCTGAAAGACGGGGCCGCCCCTCTGCCTCCCGCGACCGACAGCGGCTGCCTGGCCGGGGCGGTGACCCTGACCACCCTCATTAACCGGCTGGAGCGGGGCGGCTACGCTCTTGTTCATCAGCGGGACTATGGCCAGGCCTGGCGGGAACTGGCGGCCCAGCTGGTCTGGCGCTATGGCTCGGCCGATATTCTGCGTCAATTGTGGGCCCGGGAGGCCGGCGACAGTTGCGGCTGTTTTCGCGGCCGGGATTTCACCTATGGCCTGCTGATTGCCCAAAAGGAGGAACAACCATGATAGACGACACGCAAATGATGGTGATGGAGCTGGCCGGCCAGGGCTATTCCTGTGCGCAGATAGTTATGCTGGGCGGGCTGCGGCTGATGGGCCGGGAAAACCCCGATCTGGTGCGGGCCATGGCCGGGCTGGCCAATGGGGCCTCCTGCGGCGAGATTTGCGGAGCGCTCACCGGCGGCCTCTGTCTGATCGGGGTGCATACGGCCAAGGGCCTGGACGAGGAAAGGCCGGTTCTGGGGGCCAGAATGGTCACCAACGCCCTGATTAAATGGTTCCGCCAGGAAAAACTGAAAGGGCAGGTGGCCCCTGACTGCGCGGCCATCTTTGAGGCCAAGGGCTGTGAATATGATGGAGAGATGAATTCGGCCGTTGGCTGCGGCGAACTAGTGGCCGACACCTGGACTAAAGTTATTCAGCTGCTTCAGGAAAACAACCTCGACCCCGCCCAGGGCCGGGACGAATCGTGAATGATGGCCTGATCCAGACGACCGAGAGCCTGTGCCCGGTCTGTCTCCGGGTGTTGCCGGCCGAGATCAGGCGGCGGGGCGGGGAAGTAATGCTCGGCCGGGTTTGCCCGGAGCACGGCCGGTTTGAAGAAGCCATCTGGCGGGGTGAGCCCGATTTTGAAACCTGGCGCCGGCCCAAGCGGCCGGCCGCCGGGGTCGCGCCTCAGCAGCCCCCCGGACGGGGTTGCCCCTATGACTGTGGCCTCTGCCCTGAGCATGGCCAGCACCCCTGCACCATTCTGGTGGAAATCACCAGCCATTGCAACCTGCGCTGCCCGGTCTGTTTTGCCGATTCCGGCCGGGGGGAAGAATCTTTCACCCCGCTGGCGACCCTGACAGAGCAACTGGCCTGGATTCACCGCCAGACTGGCCGGGAAGTGGTTTTGCAGCTTTCCGGGGGCGAGCCGACTCTATATCCTGAGCTGCCGGAGCTGGTGGCTGAGGGGGCCAGGCTGTTTTCGGCCGTGCAGCTCAATACCAACGGGCTCAAGCTGGCCGAGGAGCCCGGGCTGGCCCGGCACCTGGCCCGGGCCGGGCTGAGCTGGGTCTTTCTGCAATTTGACGGGGTCAGCGACCGGGTTTTTGAAATAATACGGGGTCGCCCGCTTTGGGCCGAAAAAAAAGCGGCCCTTGAAAACTGCGCCGAGGCCGGGCTGGCGGTGGTGCTGGTGCCGACCGTAGCCGCCGGGGTCAATGACCACGAGTTGGGTGACCTGGTGCGGCTGGCCATCAGTCTGCCTTCGGTGCGGGGTGTGCATATCCAGCCCATGACTGCCTCCGGCCGCAACAACCTGTCCGGGGCTGCCCACCGGCTGACTCTGCCGGAGGTGCTGGCCCGGCTGAGCCAGCAGACCGGGGGGCTGATTCGCCCGGAGCAGGCTTTCCCGCCCGGTTGCGAGCATGAGCGCTGCTCTTTCGTTCTTCGCTATCGCCGCACGGCTGAGGGGCAGTTGATCCCGATGGCCGGGGGCGGTTGTGGCTGCAAGACGACCACCACTCCCAGCACGCCGACCGAGACAGCCGATAACCGCCGCCGCTCGGTGGAGGTCGTCCTCAACAGTTGGCAGGGGCCAGCCCCGCCGGGCCTGACCATCCCCATGGCCAAGCCTGCGGTGCGGGACGGCTTTGATGAATTTCTGGCCCTGGCCCGCCAGCAAACTTTCAGCGTCACGGCCATGGCCTTTCAGGATGTCTGGACAGTGGATCTGGAGCGCCTGCGAGGCTGTTGCGTCCATATTTTCCGCCCCCCCAACCGCTTCATACCCTTTTGCGCCTGCAACCTGACCTCGGCTGAGGGGCGACCGCTTTACCGCTGAAATTGATGCCAATAAATATCCGGGTATTTTTTATTCACATATTCGTCAGGAGGCCATGAAAAAGCTAGACTTTTGGGCATATATAGTGTAATATATTCCATAAGCACAAGATATAGTGGATGAAAGTTCACAAGCTTATGGAGGGCATTGCTGATGCAGAAGACTAATACGAAGCCTGAAGATATTGAGATCAAGACCTCTTTTTTTGGACATTTGGGTTTGATATCCACCTATTTTGAGGAACTTGGTTTGGTGAGGCTCTTTGATGAACTCATGCCCAAAACTCGGGCTCACAAGATCACCCATGGAGAAGCTATCTTGGCCTTCGTCTTGAACGGGCTTTCGGTGCAACGGCGGCAACTTTATTTATTCCCTAATTTTTTTGAAAATCTCCCGGTAGCCCGGCTTTTTGGCCGGGATATTGAATCCGGCGACTTGAATGAGGCCGTAATGGGTGAGCTATTAGACAAAATTTACAAGTTTGACCCGACCAAACTCTTTCAACTGACGATGCTCCACATATTGAAGCACGAAAAAATAGACCTGACCCGTTTTCACACGGACACCACCAATTTTAGCGTTTGGGGTGATTATGACAGTAAAGAACCATAATTAGAGGAAGCTGAGCCAGGTGAACCGGCCATTCAGATCAACATTGGTCACCCCAAGGACGGGCGTTGGGACTTAAAACGTTTTACTCTCGGTCTGATTTCAAACACTCAGGGTATTCCTCTATTTATGAAAACATTTTCCGGCAATGCTTCCGATCACCAGACCTTAAAAGAAACCATGGTTCAGATTCAGAGTGGACTTCGCAAAAATCTGGCCAACGATGAAGAAGCCGCTCATTTTATTGCAGATGCGGCCTTTTACAGCAAGCCCAACCTCGCTAATTTCGGGCCACACTGGATATTACGCGTTCCGGGGACTCTGACGGAGTCGGAAGCCTTACTTCACCAGGATGTTGAATTGCAGGTTGGTGAAGACGATGAGCGTTATTCGTTTTACGAAACAAGCTCCAACTACGCCGATATCAGGCAGAAATGGGTTCTCATTTACTCGCAGGAGATGGCGAAAAAAAATGAAATTACCTTTGTATCCCGCTTAGAAAAGCAGTTGTCAAAGGCACAGAAAGCACTGAACCATTTGATAAAAAGGCAGTTCGCTTGCGAGGCCGACGCGATAGCCGAATCAGCAAAATGGATTTCGGCGTATGACTTGTTGGACTATAGCAAACTCAAGGTGCGCCATGAAAATAGGCGAGTTGGCGGTCTGAAGGGCCGCCCCAAAAAGGGAGAAACTATGCAAGAGTGCTGCTTTATCGAAGCAGCACTGTGCGAGAACACTGAGGCCGTAGCTCGGGAACGGCGGGGTATGGGGCGGTTCATTTTGGCGAGCAACGATGAATCCTTGTCAGGTCAGGAAATATTAAAAATCTACAAGAACCAGAGTCAGGTTGAGCGTGGTTTTCGCTTTTTGAAGGACAAGAGTTTTCTGGTGAGTGAAGTTTTTTTGAAGAAAGAGGAACGTATAGAAGCTTTGGCGTTCATCATGGTGTTGTGCCTGACGATCTATTCTCTACTAGAGGTAAAGCTCCGTAAAGGTCTAACCAGAAAAAGTTTAACAATTCCAAACCAGCTTAGAAAACCCACATCTCAACCAACACTGAAATGGGCATTCAGTTTTTTTGCAATGGTCTGTGAAGCAAAGATATTGTTTAACGGCACTCTCCTGAAAATAGACTTGTCCCGTATAGAGCAAGATAGACTAATCCTTACCATCTTAGATGCATTAGGGGCTAATTTTAAAAAAGCCTATTGTTGCGGGGGGTTCTGACGAATGTGTGATAAAGCGTTTTTGTGATATTTTTAGCGCCTTCTCATTTCCCGCCCCCAAAGCCTTCCCGGGCCGTGTCGACCTGGGCCGAAAAGATGGTCGTTTCCTGGGGCAGCAGCCAGGCGTTGGGCCGCAGACCGGCCTGCTGGCAGGCGTAGGTCAGCAGATCGGCGGCCTGGTCTGATTTGACATCGCCGGGCAGGGCCAGCCACTCGGTAAAACCGCTGTAGATAATCACCGCCGAGCGCGGCGGGACTTCCGTTTCATCTTTGGCCTGGGCATAGCCCGAAAGCACATCCAGCCCGATCTGCACCCGGCCCAATTCCTCCGGCGTGAGGGGCCGGCCGCCTATTTTCGGGTGGGCCAGAGCCTCATAAGTCAGGCCCCTGGCCGCCAGGTATAAAGGCGAGGCGTTTTTTAGCTGCCAGGCCCTGGTCCACAACCGGCCATCCAGATAGATGGAGATGATCAGGGGCTGAGCCAGAGTCAGGCGGCGGTCAAGGTTGGTGGGCTCCCGGGAGGGCCGGCCGGCCCGGCTGGCCTCCACCGCTTCCCGGGCGATGAGGAGCAGGGTGCGCTTTTGGGAGCCGGTCATGGCCAGGGCCCCGCCCTGGCTCTCCGGCAACTGGGCCGCAGCCGGGCCGGCGGCCAGGAGGAGGCCGCCCAGGATCAGGCTCATAATAAGGCGCCGCATCTCTCAGGCCCTTTTGGCTCGGATGAATTCAACGGCCACGGGCAGGCACGAGAGGGCGATAATAGCCATAATCACCAGAGAGAAATGGGCCTTGACCAGCTCCAGATTGCCGAAGAAATAGCCGGCCCCGATAAACAGGCCGTTCCACAGCGCGGCCCCGGTCACATTGAAAATGATGAACCGGCGGTAGTGCATCCGGCCGATGCCGGCCACAAACGGGGCGAAAGTGCGGACAATGGGCACAAACCGGGCGATGATAATGGTTCTGGCCCCGTATTTTTCATAAAAATCCGTGGTTCTGTCCAGATATTTTTTTTTCAGAAAGCGCCCGTCCCGGTGAAAGGCCCGGGGGCCGATGAAATGCCCCAGCCAGTAATTGGCCGTGTCGCCCAGGATGGCGGCGCTGGTCAGGAGGAGCAGGAGAACCTGCGGGTTGAGCGGCGCGCCCGGCAGAGCGGCGATGGAGCCGGCGGCGAATAACAGGGAATCGCCGGGCAAAAAGGGCCAGATGACCACCCCGGTTTCCCAGAAGATGATGACAAAGAGGATGAGATAGGTCTGCCAGCCATAGGCCTGCACCAGGGCCGACAGGTGGGCGTCGATATGGATGATGAAGTCGATCAGGCTCATTTTTGTTTCAGCCAGTAGCGGTTGGAAACGGGTTGAACGCTCTTGAAATACTCCACATATTTAACCACCCGCTGTTTCAGCTCGGCCCGGGAGGCCGTCTCCTGAATGCCCCGGATGTCGTAATAAAAGGGCAGGTCGTCGTAAATAAAGCGGGAGGCCTGGCACAGGCTGGCCGCCCGCACATCGTCCTCGTTGACCGTGAAGCCCCGGGCCTCCATGACCCGGGGGCCGGTGAAAATGACCAAGGCGTCGTGCTCAGCCAGGATGACATCGCCCAGAGCCGCATAGCTGGCAATGGCCCCGCCGGTGGCCGGGTCGCCCAGGATGGAAATAAAGGGCAACCCCTCCCGTTTCAGCCGGGTCACGGCGTTGACCGTCTTGACCATCTGCATCAGGGCCGGGGTGCCCTCGTGCAGACGGGCCCCCCCGGAACAGCACAGGCTGACCAGGGGCAATTTTTTGCCAATGGCGTATTCCACCAGCCGGTAAAATTTCTCCCCGAAAACCACCCCCAGGGTTCCCCCGGAGAAATAAAATTCGCAGACGGCCAAGGCCACTTTGTGGCCATAGATGGTGGCCTCCCCGGTCACCAGAGCCTCGCGGAACGGCGAGCGCTGGCTCTGCTTGGCGATAAAGGCCGAGTATTCCGGGGTCAAAAGGGCCGGGTGCAGAATATCGTGGACGGTCAGGTCGCGGTTGAGCTCCTGAAATGAATCCTCGTCCGACAGGCACTTGATCCAGCCCAGGGCACCCATGATGCTGCTGCGGCCGCACTCCGGGCAGACATAATGGTTGTCCATGAATTGGCTTAAGGGGATAACCGCCCCGCAGCCTTCCTGCTGCCCGCCGCCCTTCAGGCTCAGCTCGCCGCATTTGACGAAGGCGTCCGGGTGGTTGGCCGGGTCAACCAGGTCGCCCCATTCGCGGTCAGGCTCCATGCCCAGGTCGCTGGCGCTGAAAGTTTTGATGTCCGGCGAGGGCACCGACTTGCGGCGCAGGGGCGTCAGACTGAACCAGGAGGCCCAGCGGCTCTTCCTGGAAGTTTCCTCCTCTGGAATTTCCCTGGGGGTCAGGCCAAAGGCCACGGCCCGTTTCCGGCGGGCCCGGATGAGCTTTTTCATCTTGCCGGGGTCTAATTTCTCCACCGTCTTTTTAAGGTAGGCACCCAGGACTTTGGCGTAGCCGGCCACATCAGAGACTTTCTCCGGCGCGCGCAAAACTTTGTCAATGACCCCGAATTCCAGAAGCTCGGCGGCCGTGGGCTTGGATATCTGCAGGGCCTCGCGCACTTTGGTGGCGTCGCGGAAGATAATGGCCGCCAAACTCTCCGGCGGGGCGGTGGCGTAGAGGGCGTCATCAAACTGAGCCCGGTGGTCAGTCATCTGGATGGCCAGGGCCCCGCCGCTGCCCCCCTCGCCAATGACCACGCTCACCGTGGGGATGGGCACGGTCAGAAAGACCTTGATGAGCTGAGCAATGAAAAAGGCCTGGAACCGGCGGGCCGACTCCATGGAAATATCCGCGCCATAGGTGTCGATGAGGGTGATGATGGTCACCGGCACCCCCTGCTCCCTCCGGCTCATGGCTTTCTGGATGAAACGGATGATGTTGGAATGATCTTCAGCGGTCAGCATGCCGTGATTGAGCTTGGCCAGGTCTTCTCTGGTGCGCAAATTCTCCGGCTTAGGCTTCTGCTGGGCGATGATAAAGAGGTTGCGCTCCCACTGGTCGGTTTCCCCCAGGATCAGGGTGCCGCTGGATTGGGGCCCCTGCCGGAAAGTGGGGAAAATGGCGTGAATCAGGTCGCTGGCCCGCGGCCGCAGGGGCGAGCGGGTTCGGCGGCGAAATATTTCAACTACATCGGTTTCGTTGGACATAAAAGCTCCGTTTCATAATCGGGCCGCTATTGGCGGACATAGGAAAACAAATAGGCCCCAAACAGGAAAAAGACCAGGTTGGGCAGCCAGGCGGCCACCAGGGGCGGCAGGAGGCCGGAGTAGCCCAGAGAGCGGGCCAGTTCCATGGTGATCAGGTAGATAAACGACAACAGGAGGCCGGCGGCCAGCCCCAGGGCGATATTGCTGCCCTTTTCCCGCCACAGGCCAATGGGCAGACCCACCACCACCATGACCAGGGGCAGCAGGGCAAAAGAAAATTTAAACTGCAAATCCACCCGCTGGCGAACCGGGCCGAAACCTTCGGCCTGGAGGCGGTCAATGGTTCGCCAGAGCTGGGCCACGCTCAGCTCTTCGCTGCTCTGGTCGACCCGGCCCAGGCCCGGCGGCGGGGCGGGCCAGTCGGGCAGGGTCAGGGTATCATGCTGTTTCACCTGAAAATTCCGGCTTCCGCCGCCCTGATCATGGCTATAGATTTTGTCCAGCGCTTCGTGCAGAATCAGGCGGCCGCCCAGAAATTGCCCGGTTTTGGCCTCCAGGCGGCGGGCCAGATTCATCTCGTCGTCGGTGAAAATCAGGGTCACCTCGCTGACCCGGCCGTCGGCCTCGTCGTAAGAGCCCAGGTGCTGCACCTGGCGCACGGCTTTGATCCAGATATCTTTGACCACGGTGGAGGTGTTCAGCCGCTCCCTGACCTGCCCCAGCCAGATGGCGTTGGCCACCGCCGTGGTTCTGGGGGCCACCAGATCCGACAGGAGGAACATGGTCAGGCAAATCCCCAGGCCGGCGGTCAGGAGGGGGACGCTCAGGCGGTAAAGGCTGACCCCGCCGGCTTTGAAGGCCACTATTTCCGAGGCCCGGGCCAGGATGGTCAGGCTGACCATGACCGCCACCAGAGTGGCCACCGGGGCCATGAGAACGGTCACCTTGGGCAGTTGAGCGGCGAAAAACAGCAGGATGGTTTTCAGCCCCAGGCCCTTGCCGAGGAAATCGCCTATTTTTTCAATAAAATCAATGGCTGTGTAGAGCACAATGAAACAGGCCAGGGCCATAGCCCAGGTTTTGAGGAAGCTGACCCCGAGATAGCGGCTGATGATGCTCATGAGGTTTTCACCCGGGAGGTTGAGCGCGGTTTGCCGGTGCCGGTCACCAGGCGGCGCAGGTATTCGAGGGGATCGACCGGCACGCCGCGATTGATGCGCCTGAGCATATAGCCCCCCAGAATGGCCAGAATCACATTGGAGGCCCAGATAGCCGGCCCCGGGGGTGCCAGCCCGGATTCCGCCAGGGACCAGCCCAGAGAAAAGAGCACATAATAGACGATGAAGACGCCCAGGCCCATGAGCAGGGCGAAGTTGCGGCCCCGAACCCGGAAACTGGCCCCCAGGGGCAGGCCGATCAGAGCCATGACAAAAGAGGTGAAGGGCAGAGCCCAGCGCCGGTGCCACTCCAGGCGGTAGGTCACGCGGTGGCCTGATTCCGTGGTGCTGCGATCAGCCTGCAGCAGGAGCTCGCCGGTGGTGAATTCGGAGCGGCCCCGGCTGAGGCCCTGGTCATCACCGCCTTCAAACTCTTCCCCCGGGGAAATTTTTAACTCATAGGTCTGGAAAAAGATGCTGTCGGTATTGGGGCTGTCGTGGTAAACCCGGTCGATGACCCCGTCTTCCAAGTGAAACAGGAGGGCGCCCTTGTCCCGATCCAGCCCCAGCTGGCCCCGCTGGGCCACAATGACGGCGGCCTCGCCCTCGCTGCGGCCGTCATGGATAAAGACCTGGCGCATCTGGTCGGCGCCGGGCGTAAGTTGGCTGACATACATTACCAGGCCCTGAAAAGAGCGGACAAAGGTTTGCTCTTCAATGGCCAGATCCGCTCTGGCCTTGGCCAGATCCAGCAGTTGAGCCTTAAATCGCCAGTTGGCCTCCGGGGCCAGCCAGAGGGAGAAAACAGCGGTCAAAAGGCCGACTGTGGCTCCGAAAATAAGCACCGGCGGCGACATCTGGTAGAGGGAGACGCCGGAGGCCCGCAGGACGGTCAATTCCGAGTCGGCCGACAGGCGCAGAAAGGCGGTCAGCACGGCCAGGAGGGTGCCCATGGGCAGGGTCATGGACAGAACCTTGGGCGTGGCCAGCAGCAGAATTTCAATGACCACGCTCAGGCCCACGCCTTTGGAAATGACCAGATTGGCCATATCCATGACTTTGGCCATGAGCATGATGGAGGTAAAAACCAGCATATTGACCAGAAAGCCGGGCAGGATTTCGCTGGCGATATACCGTTTTAAAATCGGGGCGCGCACGGTTCTCCGGCCGGTCAGGGCCGCCGGCTGCGGCCGCCCTGGGCGTTCCGGTTGAGCCGCTGATATTTGGTCACTTTACGGTTGTGGTCGGCCAGATTTTCCGAAAAATCGTGGGTGCCGTCATTTTTGGAGACAAAATAGTAAAAGGGGACAAAATCTGGTTTGAGCACCGCCGACAGAGCGGCCGCCCCGGGGTTGGCGATGGGGCCGGGCGGCAGGCCGGCGATGACATAGGTGTTGTAGGGGTGGGGGTTGGCCAGGTCGTTGCGGGTGATGTTGCCGTCAAAATCCGGCAACAGGCCGTAAATGACCGTGGGGTCGGTCTGCAACCTCATGCCCTTGGCCAGGCGGTTAAAAAAGACGCCGGCGATGATGGGCCGCTCCCGGGGCGCCCCGGTCTCCTTTTCCACGATGGAGGCCAGGGTCACCACCTGATGGCGGCTGAGGCCGAGCCTCCTGGCGGCCTCGTCATAGTTCCCCTTCCGCCAGACGTTGGCGAAAGTATCCACCATGGTCTTCATAATCGTTTTCAGGGGGGTGCCCCGGGGGAAATTGTAGGTCTCCGGGAAGAGATAGCCCTCCAGCGATTTCGCCTCCAGGCCCAGAGAGCTGATGAAACTGCGGTCGCGGCAGAGGGCCAGGAAGTCATCCCGGGAGCCAAAGCCGGCGGTGGCCGCCATCTGGGCTATATCATAGATATTTTTGCCCTCGGCCACCGTAAAGGGGTAAAGTTTATAATGTTTGCCGTCAGCCACCCAGGCCAGGGTCTTCCAGACCGGCAGGGAGGGATCCAGAGCCATTTCCCCGGCTTTCAGCACCACCGGGCCCTTGAATTTATTGATGACCCGGAAAGCCCAGTAAAAGGCCGCGCCGGATTTAACCACCCCGGCCCCCTCCAGGATTTGCCCGATCTGGGCCGGAGTGGCGCCTTCGGGGATGGAGACCACCACCTCGCGGGAAACTTCCTGAGGGGGCAGAAACAGGACGCTGAACTTCAAAAAGGCGAAAAAGGCCAGGATGAGGCCCCCAAAAATAACAATGCCCAAAAGGGCGAAGAAGCGGCTGAACCAGCCCGGCCCAGTGGAGACAGGCGGCGGCGGGTCGATTAAAACATGGATCGGCCTTTCCGAAGCGGCCTCTTCCGGCTCCAGAATAAAGCCCGGGGCGCCCGGCTTTTGGGGTTTGTCTTTATTCATTGATTGGAATTCCTAAGATAATTAAGGTAGCCATCCAGAATCAGGGCGGCGGCGGTCTTGTCCACCACCTGCCGCCGCGACCGGCGGGAGAGGCCCCCCTCCAGCAACACCCGTTCCGCAGCTACTGTGGTCAGCCACTCATCCCAGGTCTCACACCTGAAGCCCAGTTTCATCGTGATTTCCCGGGCCAGGGCCAAAACCCGCTGAGCTTCCGGCCCCTTCTGGCCGGTGGTGCGGCGGGGCAGGCCCAGGAGCACCATTTCCGCCTCGTATTCCCGAACCAGGCCCTCCAGAGCGCTGAGAAAGGCGGCGTGGGGCCGGCGCGGCAGAACCATCAGGGGCTGGGCCGAAAGGCCCAGGGGGTCGGAAACCGCCACCCCGACTCTTTTTTCCCCGACATCCAGAGCCAGTATGCGCTTCAAAGCCATCCCGTCCTCTCGGCCACTTTTACTTAAAAATATATATTTTATCATTCCGCCACCATAAAAACAAGTGAGCCGTGGCCGGCGGATCGAAGATGAGCCTTTACAAGAGCCGCCACTTTGGTGTATAGTAATATCGTTTCAATGTGTGAAACATCAGATTTTCGCACTTCCAAACGGCCAGCCCCGCCCAGGGCGGGCCGATATTTTTTAAGGGATAATTGCCATGAATTCCGTTCCCATAACCCAGGAAGGCCTGGGTCTGTTAAAGCATGAGCTCGATAAACTGCTCAAGGAAGAGCGCCCCCGGGTCATTCGGGCCATTGAGGAGGCCAGGGCTCACGGCGACTTGTCCGAAAACGCCGAATACGCGGCGGCCAAGGAGCGCCAGAGCTTCATTGAGGGCCGGATCATGGAGTTGCAGAACCAGGTGGCCTCTTCCCAGGTGGAAGAAATCAAAGGCCCCTATGACCGCTGTGTTTTCGGGGCCACCGTGACCCTGGAAAACTCCGACTCCGGCGAGGAAAAGACCTACACTCTGGTCGGGCCCTACGAGTCGGCCCCGGAGAAAAACCGCATCTCCATCGCCACCCCCATTGGCCAGGCCCTCCTGGGCCGGGAAGAGGGCGACGAGGTGCGGGTCAAGACCCCCAAAGGGGTTCAGGAATACCTGATTGTGGCCATCAGGTAAATAGTGTATAATATGCATTACTACATCATCAGTCTGGAGGTGTCAGTATGAATATTGTTATCGCCGGTTTCGGCGTGGCCGGAGCCACCGCAGCGGAAACAGCCCGCAAGCACAACCCCAAAGCATACATCACTCTTTTCAGCAAGGAGAAAGACCTCTTTTACTACCGCCTGCGCCTGCCGGAAGTGGTCAGCGGCGAGCTGGCCGCCGACAAGGTCATCGCCCACCCCTTGAGCTGGTATGAGGAGCGCCGGATTGAGCTGCGGCTGGGGGAGACTCTCCAGGAGATCAACCTCCAGGAGAAAATCGTGCGGGGCTCCACCGGCAGCCGCCAGACCTATGACAAACTTCTGCTGGCTGTGGGGGCCGAGTGTAACCGGCCGGTTTTGCCCGGGGACAAGCTGGAGGGCATTTACACCGTCCGCAGTCTCAATGACGCCTGGTCTCTGGCCCTGGCCGCCAAAGGCAAAAGCCGGGCGGTACTCATCGGCGGCGGGCTTCTGGGCCTGGAGCTTGGGTATGCCCTGACCAAACAGGGGCTGAAAGTCACCGTGCTGGAGCGGGGGGATCGCCTGCTGCCCCGCCAGACCACCTCGGCCAGCGCCGCGCTGTTATGCCGCCAACTGGCCGACCTGGGGCTGGAATTTAAGCTGAGCACCGAGACCGACCGTTTTGAAGGGTCTGGCCGAGTTAAAAGCGTGGTGCTGAAAGACGGGAGTGATTTGCCCGCCGAGGTCGTGCTGATTTCGGCCGGAGTCAAGCCCACCCTCGGCCTGGCCACCACTCTGGGCCTCAAGACCGAGCAGGCCATCGTGGTTGACCAATATCTGGAGACCAGCCAGCCGGATATTTACGCCGCCGGCGACTGCGCCCAGTTCCCCGGCAGCGTCGGCGGGCTGTGGACGACTTCCCGGGCCCAGGCTCTGGTGGCCGGGGCCAATCTGGCCGCGACCCAGCCGGCTGACCGGGTGGCCTTTAAGCCCGAGGCGCCCTCCAACACCCTCAAGGTGGCCGGGATCGACCTGGTGGCCGCCGGCAACCTGGATGCCGAGGGGAAGCTCACCGGCCTGGAGGCCAGCGATCAGAAAACCTACCGCAAAGTGGTGCTGGATCAGGAAAACCGCCTGGTGGGCTTCACCAATGTCGGCACGACCACGGGGAACCGGGAGCTGAACGCGGCCCTGGCCGCTGGCAAAGTTATCAGCCAGGAAACGGCTGCGGCTCTGGCCAGCCTGGATTTTGACTTCGCCAGGCTCTAAAAAAGCCTGCTTATGACCTTTAAACCTCTGACCCTGGAGGATCAGCCGGTCTTCCGGGCTGCGGAAGCGGCTACGCCTCCGGTTATCGCCGATACGGTGTTCACCAATCTGTTCATTTGGCGATCATATTATCGGCCCTTCTGGCGGGAGGCCCACGGTTGCCTGTGTCTCCTGGCCGCTCCCCAGGGGGAAGAGCCTTTTGGCCTCCCTCCGGTGGGCGGCGGAGATCAACTGGCGGCCCTGGATTTTACGGCCGAGACCCTGAAAGCTCTGACCAGCCGGCCAGTGATCAAGAGGGCCCCGGAAGGGCTGGTGCAAAAAATCAAAGAGGCCGGGCGGCCGTATAGTTGCCTGTCTGACCGCGACAATGACGATTACGTCTATTCGGCCGAGCAACTGCGCACCCTGGGCGGGCGACGGTTGCATCAGAAAAAAAACCACTATAATTTCTTTGTGAGCCACAATCAGTTTGACTGTCTGCCGGTCACCCGGGAGCTGGCCCCGGAGCTTCTGGCCGTGCAGGAGAGCTGGCTGGCCACCAAGGAGGAGCGGGAGACCGTCCCCGACCACCACCTGCTCTATGAAGTGGAGGCGGTGCACGAACTCATCAATCATTTTGAGAGCCTGAACCAGCTGGGCCTGGCCATCAGGATTGACGGCCGCATCGCCGGATTCACCATGGGTGAAATTATGAGCCCCGATACCGCCCTGGTTCATATTGAGAAAGCTGATTACGAGATCAGGGGCCTATTTGTGGCCCTCTCCAGCCATTTCTGCCGCCAGTTGCCCCCGGACATAGTTTATGTCAACCGGGAGCAGGATCTGGGCTTGCCGGGCCTGCGCCAGTCCAAGGAATCGCTCAAGCCGGATCATATGCGCCGCAAATATAGGCTGACTCTCGAAAATGGATAAGCGAAAAATGGGTCAGCGAAGAGGGGGAAAGAGCATGGCCTGCCGTCAGATATCAATGTCCGTGATGCTCCTGAGCGCTTTGGCCCTCACTGGCTGTTTCAATTCCGAAAGCGACCACCAACTGGTCGTGGAGGAAACTGAAGAGCTGACCAGGGATTTGGCCGCCGCCAACCGGGAAAATGACCTCCTGAACCAGGCTCTGGCCGGGATTAAAACGGAGCAGGAGCAGTTGCAATCGTTGCTGAATACAGCGCAGACCCAGGCAGCCTCGGCCGGCGAGCCCGGCCCCCCGGGCAGCGGCTCGCCCCTGGCTGAGGGGGCCCCCACCTGGCCCACCGGGGGCTATAGCTGGACGCTGCCCTCAGACAACCCGGCCACCGCCAGGCCGGCCACGGCCAGCCAGTCGCCGATACCGGCGGCCACCCCGGCCCGGGCGGCCGCCTCCGGCAAAAGGACTTATAAACCCAAGCCCGGGGATGTGCTGACCAGCATCGCCGCCCGCAACCATACCACGGTGGAGGAACTGGTGGCCCTCAACCCCTATCTGGCCCGCCGCCGCAATTACATGATCTGGGAGACAGATAAAATCATCCTGCCCTGAGGTCGGTTTTTTGTTGACATGGCCCCCGGGCTGGTGTATAAAATCAAAGTTGGCTGATTTGGCCCGGAACAATAGCGGGAATAACTCAGTGGTAGAGTGCAACCTTGCCAAGGTTGAAGTCGCGGGTTCAAATCCCGTTTCCCGCTCCAAAGTTCAAAGATCCAAATTTCAAAAGACTTGCCCCAAGGCAAGTCTTTTTTTACAATCGCAAGACCGCCGGCTACCGCTTGGCCCGGTAGGGGTCGGGCGGCAGCTCCTGATAGGCCCGGTCAGGCATGGTCAGGGTCTGGCCGGCGCTGAGGTTGACTACCTCCACCCGGCGGTTGCGCCCATCCTCGGGGTCGATATTGGGCAGTGGCCGGGCCTCGCCAAAGCCGGCCGGCACGAGCTGGCGGCTGGTGATGCCAAAATTTTCCGTCAGATACTCCTGCACCCGCCTGGCCCGGCGGCTGGACAAATCAAGGTTATAATCAAATTTCCCCACGGCGTCGGTGTGGCCTTCCAGGCGGAAGGTGGAGCCGGCCAATTCTCTGGAAGTCATGGCCTTGCCCAGGATGTCGAGGGTATGGCGGGCCCGGGCCGTGAGCGTGTCTTTATCGAATTCAAAAAGGATATTCAAGGCCACCCGGGGGCCGTCGCCGGCCCCGTTAATGGAACCGCTGATGGGCGAATACTCCTCGGGCAGGCACTCATCCGGCGGCATGTCTCCCCCCCGGGCAATGGCCATGGCCGCCCGCTGCTCCGGGGTGTATTTCTTTTTGCAGGGCAGTTTTTCCGGGCCCAGCAGAGAGGCGATGAGCTGCCTGACGCTGGGGTCGCCGCCTGCGGTGTAATCGGCGGTGCGCAGACTCAGGAAGGGATGGTTGATAAAAGTCCAGCGGGGCATGGGAAAGTCGGAAAAAGGCGGCTCTTTCATCTCAAAGCCGCCGCTGCCGTCATAATCCACCACCTGATAAGTCCAGGGGTCGTAGAGATCCACATCCACCACATAGCAGAAAACCCGCCCGTTGTGGCTCAACCGCCAGGCCCGCCCCCCATCGTCGGCCAGGATAAACTCCTCGCGCCTGGTTTCCTCGCCCTCCACAGCCGGGTCAAAGTCGATCATAATATCGCCGACTTTCCGGGCGCCGTATAAATCGGGCTTGGACCAGCCGTGGGGGTAATAGTCGCCGTGGTTGCTCAGGGCCGCCAGGCGCTCCGGGGCGGCCAGGGCGGCCAGCATCAGACCCACCAGAGGAATTAGGTATAGACGAATGCCGGACATAATTAAGATACCTGCCACTCCTGTCAAAAAAAGCTCCGTCTTTCTTATCGGCCGGTTGGGCCGAAAAAATAAAAGCGGCTTTCAGCTTGACAAAAGGCCGAGAAACAGTAACACTAGAAAAATGATGATAACTCCAGGCGAGGCGTTGTGTAGGTATGAAGCTGGCCATCCTGGGAGCTACCGGTTCCATAGGCCAAAGCGCTCTGGATCTGGCTGAGCATTTCCCTGATTATATTGAGATTACCGCCCTGACCTGTGGCCGGAATGTGGAGCTTTTGGCCCGGGCCATCCTGCGCCATCGCCCGGCCCTGGTGGCTGTCCACGGCCCGGAAGAGCGGGCGGCCCTGGAGCGGCTCCTGACGGAGATGGGGCTGGCGGCCAGGCCGGCCGTCCTCTGCGGGGAGGAGGGCTTGGTGGCTGCCGCCGCCGAGTCCGGGGCCGAGGTGGTGCTGTCGGCCATTGTCGGGGGAGCCGGGCTGATCCCCACTTTCGCCGCAGCCAGAGCCGGCCTGAAGCTGGCCATTGCCAATAAAGAGACCCTGGTGATGGCCGGCGACCTTCTGATGCCCCTGGCCGCCCGGGCCGGGGCCGAGATCGTGCCGGTGGACAGCGAGCATTCGGCTATTTTCCAGATACTGGGGGGGCTCCGGAGCCCGAGTGTCCGCCGCCTGATTCTGACCGCCTCCGGCGGCCCCTTCCGGGGGCTGACGGTTGATGACCTGGAGAGGGTGACTATTGAGGAGGCCCTGAACCATCCCCGCTGGGTCATGGGCCCGAAAATAACCTGTGACTCGGCCA
The DNA here is from genome assembly GCA_031261565.1 of Candidatus Adiutrix sp. Classification (GTDB taxonomy): domain Bacteria; phylum Desulfobacterota; class Desulfarculia; order Adiutricales; family Adiutricaceae; genus Adiutrix. The sequence continues at coordinate 44,467 of JAISJK010000088.1, forward strand.
CCATGATGAATAAGGGCCTGGAAATAATCGAGGCTCATCACCTGTTCGGTCTGGCCTACGACCAGTTGGAGGTGCTGATCCACCCCCAGAGCGTGGTTCACTCCATTGTGGAATACCAGGACGGGGCCCAACTGATGCAGGCCGGCCCTACGGATATGCGCCAGGCCATAGCCTACGCCCTGAGCGTCCCCGACCGCTGGCCCCTCCTGCCCGATGGCTCCACGGGTGGCCTGCCCAATTACCGGCCAGTGGATCTGCCCCGTTTCGCCTTCAATCAGTGGCGCGGCCACCTGACCTTTGAGGAGCCAGATTTCGCGACCTTCCGGGCCCTGCGGCTGGCCGAAGGGGCTGGCCGCACCGGGGGGACGGCCCCCACGATTTTGTGCTCGGCCAATGAAGAGGCGGTGGAACTTTTCCTGGCCGGGGCCGTTGGTTTCGCCGACATCGCCCGCCTGGTGGAGCAGACTTTAAACGCTCTGCCGGCCAGGCCCCTGACCAGTGTGGAGCAGGCTCTGAATCTGCGCCGCGAGGCCCGGAGGCTGACCAAGAGTTTTTCCCTTGATTTGCGGCGCTGATTAATTTTGGCGGGGCAGCTGGCTGACCCAGGTCGGCTCCAGAATCAGGTCGCCGCGCTGAGCGGTTGACGGGTGGTAGAGGCCGGCCCGGCGCAGCCTGATTTTGTCCCGGCCCACCATCTCCGGAGTGAGGGAGACTTCCAGCCGGCTTTCGCGGGTGATGGTTCCCTGACCCTGGCAACGGGGGCAGGTGGCCGGGCGGTAGATGGAATTCTGGCCGAGGCGGGCCAAAGTCCGGCCCTGGCCCAGGCAGCGGGGGCAGGCCTCCCGGGCCTGCCAGGGCAAGGTCACCTGGCAGCCGGCGCCGGCGGCCTCCGGCTTTAAAATATAGAGGCGGTAATAGATGTCCAGGCCGACTTCGCGGCTGCTGACAAAACGCCAGTTGGCGGCCGGGGACGAGGCCGGGGGGGCCGGGGCCACTGTGGCCCGGCGAGCCCGGTTGTGGGCCGCGGCCGTTTTCATCAGTTGCTGATAGGCCGTCTGGGCCTTGATGAATTTTTCCACATCAGCCGAAGTCCGGCCGGCGGCGTCAGGGTGATAACTCTTGGCCATCTGCCGAAAAGCGGCTTTGATGTCAGCGATGGAGGCCCCTTCGGGCAGGTTGAGATCCTGATGGTAAGTATTGAGCTGCATGGCCGCCTCCCGGTCAAAATTTGCTTGATTGACCAAAGGGGGTAGCAATCAATGTGCCATTTTGTTATTTCCATTTATTTTAGGTAGTTATGTGAAAATGAGCCGGGTATGGCTCATTTTGATGTGCAGAAGGGGTTACAGTAATAGTCACCCCCGGCGAAAGCCGAAATGGCGGGTTCCCAAACCTTGGCCGATTGACTTACCCCCCTGCTTGCGTTGCCTGTGCTGCTGGGTATATAATTGGATTAATTATGGTTTTTTGAGCTTACTGGCCCACGGGGAAACCTGGGCCAGTCAGAATTCCCATCTGGCCATCATACTGCCGAACACGCCTTCCCGTTTGTCCACATCAACTTATTGAGCGCGCAGCCGTTCAAGCTCCGCCAGCGCCGCCGCCAGCGCCGCGTCCTTGTCCGCCAGCGCCGCGTCTTTGTCCGCTACCACACCTTTCCACTTTGCGTCAGCCTTCTCGGTCGCAACTTGTGCGGCGTGCCTTAATGCGGACGCCTCATTATGCCGCGCCAGTGAATAGAGGCGTTCTATCTCTTTGAACTCGTCCTTTGCGGTAATATGACGGTATGCACTGATTGCCTGTTCCATTATTGGCGCCTCCAGATCCTTAATTAGCTTTAATTCTTCTTCCGTTTCCGCATTGAACAGCGAAAGCCATAATTCCAAACCATTATCGGCGTTAACCGTTTTCGGCAGCTTGGGCAATTCAAAATAATGCAGACTCATTTTGTCCGTCAACAGTGTGTGGCGCGTAACTTCAAGCGCCCTGAATTGCGAGTGAAACTCCGCGCAGTCAAACAGCTTAAAATCCACAATGCTGATTATCACCGTGCGCGGCAACTCGGCGTAGTCCGCCCCGGATATTCTACGAAAAGCATTTTGAACAGCGTGTCATTTTTAAACGTGTATTCGAGTTTAGTCATATAACAAACCTCGGACTTAATTATATCATACTGTCAATTTATTCTCTATTGCGGTTTGCGGCTAAGCTCGATTAAGCTGGAAGGGTTGAAATTACCGGAGCCCTGCGAAAGGCGACATGGCCGTAGGGGGTCAAAATTTTAGGCTCTCTTTAATGCCAGGGCGGCCGGGGCTGAGCCGACATCTCAAACTCCTCCTGGCCGGGGTAGCCGGTGAATTGCACCCGGGCCCCCCAGGTCGTCCAGGTGACCTTCATCTCCAGTAGCCGGTAAACCTCCCCCTGGCAAAAGCCGGTGGCCGAGAAACCAGAGCTCGGCTGGGAGGCGGCCATTTCCAGGTGAGTGATGCCCGGGCAATAGTCCGGCGGGGTCAGGCGGGCCATGAAATATTTGAAAACCCGCGATTCCGGCCCGCTGTAATCCACATCCACATGGGGCCGGCGGCGGCGCAACAGGTCGCGTTTGATATTTCGGAGATCGGCCCGGATTATGACCGGAGACTCCGCCACATTCAGCCGCCTGACGGCCGCCGGGCCAGCAGCCGGGGCGGCCGGCGGCTCGGCCCTCTCCCGGCCCCAACTCAGCACCAGGATAATGGCCAGGAGCGGCAAACTCAGGAGGGCCAGGCCGATATATTGGCAGGCGGCCGCCGACAGAGACGGCGCGGGAAAGACGATGATCTCCCCCGGCTCAAAATCTTCCAGGCCCTGCTCCGGCCGGCCACCCCGGTTTTTGCCTTTCAGGCGGTCAATGAGCTTTTGGCTGGCCGCGTCCCGGCCCCGGTTGGGGAGGCTGGCCGCAGCTGCCGGCGGTTCCAAGGGGCGGGCCAGGTCAGCGGCGGCCTGGCCGCCGGGTTTGAGGAAAAAACGATCCCGGCATTTGGGGCAGCAGGCCCAGCCCCCGGCCGCCGGGATGTGGTCATCGGGCACTTGCAGCTTGGCCTGGCAACTCGGGCAGGTCAGTTTTACCATGGGTCACTCTATTATCATATCAAAGGGGAAGCCGGCCAGTATCAGGCCGGCTTCCCCTTTTGGTTTCAGCATTCCTTATTGGGCCGGGGCTTTAAACAGCAGGCTGTCGTCCGTGCCCTCTTTCAGGTCAACAAAGCCCATGTCCATGACCTCCCGCCAGGAGATAAAGCCGACACTCGATGGCTCATCCGTTTTGACCATGTTCCGGTTGGAGTTAAAGCTGGTATTGCCGTAAACCGTGCCGGCCCCGGTCTTCAACACCCAGGCCTCAGAGGCCATGCCCGCCCCTGATTTTTTGACCCCGGTTACCCGGTTTTCCGACCCGCCGCCCTCCAGGGAATGGGTCTGCTTGGCCGGATCCCCCGGCTCAAAGCCGCTATAGCCGCCCATATAGGGGGCCGGCAGACCGGTAAACAGATCCACCACATTCAAATAGCTCTTGCCATCAGGGTTGCAGACATTGGCCGAAGTCTGAAAACTGGTGAAGACCATGTTGGATCGGCCATTGGTG
>JAISJK010000060.1 GCA_031261565.1 Candidatus Adiutrix sp.
TATATCTAACAACTGGAAGTGAAATAGATGATTATAAGTGCAAGTCGCAGGACAGATATTCCCGCTCTTTATTCTGATTGGTTTTTTAATCGGATTGCCGATGGATTTGTCGTTACAAAAAATCCTTTTAATGCAAATCAGTTAACAAAGCTTAAACTGTCGCCTGATGTTGTTGATGCGATCGTTTTTTGGACAAAAAACCCTGCCCCAATGATTACTATGCTTGATAGGTTGGACAATAAGGGGCTGATATATTATTTCCAATTCACGCTGACACCATACGATGTAGATATGGAACCAGAATTGCCGCCAAAACTGGATATAATCAACACTTTTATTAATCTTTCAGTAAAAATTGGCCGCAATCGAGTAATTTGGCGATATGATCCGATATTTTTGAGTGACAAATTAACTTTAGACTGGCATGAGCGCGAGTTCAAGATATATTCAAATTTATTGCGTGATTATACTGATAAAGTTGTAATCAGCTTTCTTGATATGGACTATAATAATACAAGGAAAATTGACCAAATGGGTATCAGAGATGCCACGGAAGATGAAAAAAATAGGATCGCCGGATCGATGTCGGCAATAGCCCATGAAGTGGGCCTCTCAATTGAAACCTGTGCCGAGGGGATTGACCTTGCCAAATATGATATTAAGAAAGGAAAATGCATTGATGATGACCTGATTGGAAGAATCGGCGGGTGCCACTTGAAAACGCAAAAAGACAAGACCCAACGCGATGCTTGTGGTTGCGTTTCAAGCACAGATATTGGCATATATAACACATGCACTCATTCGTGTGTCTACTGCTATGCAAATTTCACCAAATCGACAATTAAAAATAATCTGATGAAACACAATCCACATTCCCCTCTGCTAATCGGTGACTGTGATATTGCGCAACTTGAATTCAAGAAGGGTCAAAAGAGTTTACGCGAGAAACAAATGAGATTAAATATTTAAAAATATAATTTTGTCCATATCATAGGATGCCATAAGTCAAATTCGCGCTTTCTTTTCACACGCTTATTGAAAATCTTGCCTACTTCATTCGGCAAAGCCTCTGAATCTCCCAGACCATCTTCAAAGATGCGCTGGGCTTCCAAGTGCCTGTCTATACGAGCGGCGATTGAAGCAGCTCATTTAAAGCTCGGCCAACTGCGGCTTCTGTTACGCAAGGAGGTCTAAAGCATCCTGAAAAGGTTGACAGGCTTTTTCATCCAAAGTAAAGCGATGTCCATCAGCCAACACCTAGCTGGCGGCGGTCAAACTGGCTCCAATGAAAAAGTACGACATACTGCATTTTATAGAGACTGGTTACGGGCCTGTGCCCCTGCGCCAAACTTGACTTTCAGTTTTACCTCCTCTAATATATACTTAAAGAATTCAGGATTTTTTAGAGATGGCCGGCGAATGTCTCGCCAGGCCGGTGATAACCATATTAAACTTAAAGCCGGGAGGAATTTTTATGGCCAGTATCAAAGGCAGCCAGACCGAAAAAAACATCCTGACCGCGTTTGCGGGGGAATCACAGGCCCGCAACATCTACACTTTCGCCGCTTCCGTGGCCAAAAAAGAAGGCCAGGTGAAGATTTCCCAGATTTATGAGGAAACCGCCAATCAGGAAAAAGAGCACGGCAAGAGGCTCTTCAAATTCCTCGAAGGCGGCAGCGCGACCATCACGGCCGCCTTTACGGCCGGCATCAGCGGGGGATTGGCCGAGTATCTGGCCGAAGCCGCCGCCGGCGAGCACCACGAGTGGACGGAGATGTACCCGGGTTTCGCCAAGACGGCCGAGGAAGAGGGCTTTAAAGAGGCGGCCGTGGTCATGAAAAATATCGCCACGGCCGAGCGCTACCACGAAAACCGTTTTAAACACTATCTCAATGAGCTGAAAACCGGTGCCTCTTTCAAGCGGGACGCTCCGGTGGTCTGGCGTTGCCTTAACTGCGGCTTTACTTTAGAGGCCCAGGCGGCCCCGGCCAAGTGCCCGGCCTGCGAACATCCCGTGGCCTACTTTGAGCCCCTCTTTGAGGTGGTCAAGCCCTAGAGCCTGACAAAGCCTCCCCCATCTAACCCTCCCCTGGGCCGCCTTCCCCGGCGGCCCAGCCGCCCGTCTGGCGCAGAGCCTCGCCCACCACCAGCCCCACACAGGTGGCCAGGTTAATACTGCGCACCACCGGCCGGATAGGCACCCGCAGCAGCCCGTGCAGCTCACTTTTGACCGCCACCGGCAACCCCCGGGTCTCCGGCCCGAAGACCAGCCCGTCCCCGGCCGCGAAATCAGCCTCCACATAGACCCGCCCGGCCCGGGCCGAAGTGCCCCACAGCCGCCCCCCGCCCCAGCTGTCTTTAAAAGCCGGCCAGGCGGGCCAGACCGCCAGATCCACCGCCGGCCAATAATCCAGCCCGGCCCGCCTGAGGTGGCGGTCATCCAGCTTAAAACCGAGCGGCTCAATCAGATGGAGCCGGAGCCCCAGAGCGGCGCAGAGGCGGGCGATATTGCCGGTATTGGGCGGTATCTCCGGCTCAAACAGTATTACTTCCATGATTTCAACCTGTCCCCAAACATGGCACCATAGTTGCTATCCTAAAGGCTGCGAGTCGCCGGAGCGACGATTTTTTGACAGCGCCTATATAGTAAGGGCCAGGTGACAGAGATGGCAAGCAATATTTCTCAAAGCCTCTTCGGCGGGCAGATCAACACCATGGGCGGCACCCTCGGCCTGCGGCTGACCCGCCATGACCTCTCCTCCACCAATCTGGCCAACTCGGATACCCCCGGCTTCCGGGCCAAACACCTGCGTTTCGAGGAGGTGCTGGCCCGGGAGCTGACCGGCGAGCCGGGCAAACTGGAGGCCACCCTGACCAATGTCCGGCACATCCCCAGCCATGACCCCAAGAGGGCCATGGCCCGGGCCGGGAACGCGATGAAGATTTCGCCCTACGGCTGGGATGAAAATGATGATGACATTCTCGATATTGACAAAGAAATGACGCTACTGACCAAAAACCAGCTCATCTACAACACCACGGTGCAGATGCTGGCCAAATCTTTTGAAGGCTTGAAACTCGCCATGAGCGATAACGGATAAAGGAGGATAATCATGGATTTTCTTAACTCCATGGACATCAGCCAGTCGGGTTTGACTTCCCAGCGGCAGCGCATGAATCTGGTGGCCATGAACCTCAGCCACATCAACACCACCCGCACCCCGGACGGCGGCCCCTACCGCCGCAAGGTGCCCATCTTTGAAACCGCCCCCTATTTCAGCGGCAGCCGGGGCAGCCGCCCCCGGATGGAGGGCGAGCTGTCCGATGTCCAGGTCAAGGAAGTGATGGAAGACCGCCGCGATTTCAAGATGGTCTTTGACCCGGCTCACCCCGACGCCGATGAATTCGGCTATGTGCTGATGCCCAATATTAACGTGGTTCAGGAAATGGTGGATCTGGTCTCGGCCAAGCGCAGCTACGAGGCCAACATCACCGCCGCCACCGCCGCCCAGAGCATGGCCGTCAAATCCCTGGAACTGCTGAGATAAGGAGAGCCCAAAATGATCCGCCCCCCCTCCCTGAAAGGCGTCAGCCTCCCGGATATGGAGATGATGAAACCCACCAGCCGGACTGAGGCCGCCCCCGGTTTCGCTGACCACCTCAAGGCCAGCCTGATGACCACCAACGCCCTGCAAAACAGGGCTGACGACGCCAAAGTCGAGCTGGCCACCGGCCGCAACGGCAATATCCACGAAACCCTCCTGGCCATCAACAAAGCCGGCGTCTCCTTTCAGATGATTCACCAGGTGCGCAATAAAATTATCACCGCCTACCAGGAAGTGATGCGGATGCAGGCCTAAATTTTTGTTGCCGGGCCGGGCCGGGTATGGTATTATTCTCGTTTGGTTGGACTAACGATTACCAAAAAGGGGAAGAAGACCATGTCCCGCGTCTGTGATATCTGCGGCAAAAGAGCCCAGAACGGCAATAATGTCTCTCACGCCAATAACAAGACCCATAAGCTCTGGCAGCCGAATCTGCAGTCAGTGCGCCATCAGGAAAACGGCGAGGTCAAAACTGTCCGCGCCTGCGCCAAATGCATCAAGGACGGCAAGGTGATCAAGCCCGGCTGGGCGGCCAAAGCCGAGTAATCATCTTTAATTCCAGATGTTCTGAGCGGCTTCGGGTGACCGGAGCCGCTTTTTTGGCTGGCCTAATCGGCCCGGCTGCGCTATAATTAAACCGGAAGAGGAGGTGGATATTTATGGCTGATATACTGGCCCAGATCACCCAGATGATCAACAATTCACCCCAGGTCGGCTCCCTGGTCGGGGGCCAGATGGCCGCTGAGGAAGTGGCCCGGCAGCAGGTTCAGGCGGCCGAGTCCCTGCGCCGGGAGAGGGCCCTGCGCCGCCGGGTGCTGGCCCTGGAAAAATCCACCCCCCTGACCGGCGAAAGCCTGACCCGACGCCCGGACGGCTCTTTCGAGGCCCCGCCGGTGCTGGATACCAGAGTCTGATTTGTCCGACGCCGCCATCAGTCAGCTTTTGCTTCTGCAACTGGCCATTGAGGCCCTCCTGGTGGTGCTGGTGGTGGTGGTTCTGAAGCGCAGCCGCTCGGCCGGCCGGGGCGACCCGGCCCGGATGCCGGAAAATCTCAAAAACTCCATTGAGCAATTCCTGGCCGACTCGGAAAAGATCGCCCAGACCTTTGAGCGCAACCTGGCCGACAAGAAAAATCTCTCGGCCGACCTCATCCTCAAGCTCGACCGCCGCCTCAGCGAATACCAGATTCTCCTCAAACAGACCGAAGCCGGTTTTAACGCCGCCCAAAAAAAACTGGCCGCCCTGAAAAGCGCCCCGGCTGCGGCCAAAGGGGCCGACCTGGCCGCCCCGGTTCCCGAGGGCAAGGCCAATCCGGCCGCCCCCGAAGTGCGGGCCCTGGTGCTGCAAATGGCCCGCAAGGGCCACACCCCTGATGAAATCGCGGCCAAGACCCGCCTCCACCGCGGCGAAGTCGAGCTGATCATCGACCTCGATCACCAGTTCACCCTCTAGTTTCCTTTTAAGTTTTATTTCAAATTTATCTAAAATTGTGATATAATAAATGAAATTTTATAATAAGGAGCCTAAAAGCCAGAATATGTCTTTTGAATTATCTCAGAGACTCAAGGCCTTACCGCCTTATCTGTTTAAAGAGCTGGATCAGGTGCGGGACGAAGTCAAGGCCCGGGGGGTGGATATTATTGACCTGGGCGTTGGCGACCCTGACCGCCCCACCCCGGCCCCGGTGATTGAGGCCCTCCAAAAAGCGGCGGCCGACCCGGCCAACCACCGCTATCCCCTCTATTCCGGCCTCAACGCCTTCAAAGACGTGGTGGCCGGCTGGTATCAAAAGCGGCACGGGGTGACTCTGGAGCCGGCCACCGAGGTCTGTTCCCTCATCGGCTCCAAAGAGGGCATCGCCCATTTCCCCCTGGCCTTCGTCAACCCGGGCGAGGTGGTGCTGATTCCGGAGCCGGGCTATCCGGTTTACAACAGCGGCACTCTCTTCGCCGGCGGCCGGCCGGTGTTTATGCCCCTTCTGGAAAAAAATGGTTTCCGGCCCGACTACCAGGCGGTGGACGAGGCGACGGCGGCCCAGGCCAAAATAATCTGGGTCAACTATCCCAACAACCCCACCGGGGCTACGGCCACCCTTGATTTTTACGCCGGGCTGGTGGCCTGGGCCAAAAAATGGCGGATCATCGTGGCCTCGGACGCGGCCTATTCCGAAATGACCTACGATGGCCGGCCCCACCCCAGCATTCTGGAAGTTCCGGGGGCCAAAGAGGTGGCCCTTGAGTTTCATTCCGTGTCCAAAACTTATAATATGACCGGCTGGCGCCTGGGCTGGGCGGCCGGCGGGGCCGACTTCATCCGGGGCTTGGGGCAGATCAAAAATAATGTTGACTCCGGGGTCTTCCAGGCGGTGCAGGTGGCCGGCATGGCCGCTCTAAACGGCGATCAGGAGCCGGTGCGGGCCATGGGCCGCCTCTATCAGGAGCGGCGGGAAGCTCTGGTCAAAGGCCTGGCTGCGGCCGGGCTCACCGTCTTTCCGGGCACGGCCACTTTTTACGTCTGGGTTCGCCTGCCGGCGGGTTTGAAATCAGCGGAGTTTTCGTCCCGGCTTTTGCACGAGGCCGGCATTGTGGCCACGCCCGGCAATGGCTTCGGCCCCTCGGGCGAGGGCTTCGCCCGCTTCGCCCTGGTGCAGGAGGTTGACCGCTTAAACGAGGCCGCCGCCCGTCTGGCCAAGCTGAAATTCTGATGCCCCCTCCCGCCCTGGATCGGGCCGCGATCATCGGCCTGGGGGCCAATCTTGAAGATCCGCCGGGAAAGATACTGGAGGCCGTCCGCCGCCTGTCCCAGACCTCCGGCCTGAAGTTTCTGGCGATTTCCTCGCTTTACCTGACTGAGCCCCAGGGCGGCCCTCCGGATCAGGCCTGGTATTGCAATGCCGTGGCCGGGTTTGAAAGCCGGCTGGCTCCGGAGCGGCTGCTGGCCGCCCTCCTGGCCACGGAAGAAGTTATGGGGCGGCGGCGGGCGGAGCCCTGCGGCCCCCGGGTCATTGACCTGGATTTTCTGGCCCGGGGGGATCTGGTCATTGACCAGCCCGGCCTGATTCTGCCCCACCCCCGGCTGCCCCAGCGCTTGTTTGTCCTGGCCCCGCTGGCCGAGATAGCCCCGGACTGGCGCCACCCGGTCAACGGCCGGACAGCGGCCGAGCTTTTGGCGGAGCTGGACACCACCGGCCAGGGGTTGAAAAAGATGGAGGGAGCCGCGACCAGCCTATGTCCCGCCTCATAACCCTGCTGATCATCGCCGCTTTATTCGGCCTCATCTTCCGGGTATCCCGCAACTTTGACCGGAGCTCCAGCCCGGGCGAGACGGCCCAGGATCTGGTGCGAGACGCCCTGACCGGCGTCTATTTTCCCAAAAGCGAGGCCCTGAGCCTGACCCGGGGCGGGGAGACCCTTTTTTTTCAGAGTCTTGAAAATCGTGATAAATTTTTGACCAGTAACAGGTGAGAGCATGAAATTTTTTATAGATACGGCCAATTTGGACGAAATCAAAAAGGCGGCCTCTTTCGGCTTTCTGGATGGGGTGACCACCAACCCCAGTCTCATGGCCCGGGAGGGGGTCAGCCATCAGGATGACCACATCAAGGCCATCTGCGCTCTGACCGCCGGCCCGGTCAGCGCCGAAGTGCTGGCCACCGACACCCCGGCCATGATTGAGGAGGGGCGTCATCTGGCCGGCCTGGCCCCCAATGTGGCCGTCAAGCTGCCCCTGACCATGGAGGGTCTGGCCGCCACCAGCGTGCTGGCCGAGGACGGCCTGAAAGTCAACCTGACCCTGGTCTTTTCCCCGCTTCAGGCCCTTTTGGCGGCCAAAGCCGGAGCCGCTTTCGTCAGCCCCTTTGTGGGCCGGCTGGATGATGTGGGCCACGACGGGCTGGAGCTGGTGGAGCAGATTATGACCATCTACGGCAATTACGGCTTTGAGACCGAGGTCATTGTGGCCAGCGTCCGCTCCCCCCAGCATGTGCTCAAAAGCGCCCTCCTGGGAGCCGACATCGCCACCATCCCCTTTAACATCATCCGCCAGTTGGCCGGCCACCCCCTGACCGACAAGGGCGTGGCCGCTTTCCTGGCCGACCACGCCCAGGCCGCTCAAGCGGTGAAGTGAGGAAACTCCTTTTCAGCCCGGCCTTCTGGCTGACTCTTTTGGCGGCGGCCGGCCCGGGCTGGGCCGCTGAGGAACCAGCCCTCTTTGCCCCGGTTCCAGCCCCGGTCGCTCCCGCTCCGGCCGTCCCGCCGCCCCAATCAGGCCTCCTGACCGAGGCCGGGGGCCATAAGACCCTGGTTCTCAGGGGGGACGAAGCCCCGCAGATCATGACCGATGGCTCCGGCGGCCAGGTGCAGGTGCTGCTGGGCGATGACACGGCCCGGGTGGAGATGGACAGCGGCGGCCACAAGACCCTGATTGTGCGCGGCGATAACCGGCCCAGGGCTGAAAATCCGGCCCCCGCCGCCCCCGGCCTGAAAACCGGTCAGACCAGCCAGACGGCCACCACCCGGGATAAACCCTACTGGGAGGCGGATCCGGCCGAGGACACCACCCCCTATTACCTGGCCGGGCCGAGCCAGGAGCCCAATAAGCCCTACTGGCAGGTTGACTCGTCTGATGATCAGCGGCCCTACTGGCTGATGGAGCCGGAGCGGGTGGAAATCCTGGCCTCGGATATGGCCCCGGCCGCCGTGGCCCCGGCCGCGCCCGAGCCCCCGCTGGGCGCCCCGGCCGGGCCGGAGACCCGAACCATCACCTATTTTATGTATAAGGACGAGCGCGGGGTCAAACATGTGACCAACACTCCGGACGACCCCCGCTACCGCCAGTTCACCGCCGTGGTCACCATCCAGCGCGGCCTGGTAGGGGCCAGCTCCCGCTTCACCCACAATACCCTGCGGCCCCTTATCATGCGGTATGCGGCTATTTACAATCTTGACCCGGCCCTGATCGCCGCAGTCATCAAGTCGGAATCGTCCTTTGACGCCCGGGCGGTTTCCTGGGCCGGGGCTCAGGGCCTGATGCAGCTCATACCCCGGACGGCCCGGGAAATGGGGGTGGCCAACGCCTTTGACCCCGAGCAGAACATCATGGGCGGCAGCCGCTATTTGCGCCAGATGCTCAACACCTTTGGCGGCGACCTGACCCTGGCCATCGCCGCCTACAACTGCGGCCCGCAGCGGGTGGCCAGAGGCTGGCGGGTGCCTGACATCGCCGAGACTCAAAACTATGTGGTCATCGTGCTGCGCAACTACGAAAAATACAAACTGCAGTTTTAACCTTATCTTCAAGAGGCCTGGTATGAACTGGAACAAGCTCGTCAGCCATCCGCACCTGCCCAACATCATCACGGTCAGCCGTCTGGCGGCCATTCCCCTGATTGTGGCCCTGCTGGCCCTGGCCAATAACGCCTTTGGCCACCAGCGCCTGATTTTGGCCGTCACCGCCCTGATTTACCTGACCGCCGCCCTGACCGACCTTTTGGACGGTCACCTGGCCCGGAAATACAATATTGTCAGCACTCTGGGCAAGTTTCTCGACCCGCTGGCCGACAAGCTCCTGGTGGCCTCCGCCCTGATTATGCTGATCCCTCTGGGGCTGGTCAGGGCCTGGGTGGCCTTTCTGATCATTGCCCGGGAAATCGCGGTCACCGGTCTGCGGGCCATTGCCGCTGAGCGCGGTCTGGTCATCAGCGCCTCCGAGTCGGGCAAAAAGAAAACCCTGGCCCAAAATATAGCTCTTTTTTGCCTCCTGTGGCACTACGACCTCCTGTGGGCCAACCTGGACGCCATCGGCACGGTTATGCTCTATGTGGCCCTGCTTATCACCTATTACTCGGGCGGCCTTTATTTTTACCACTTTTTTAAAGCTTCCCGGGACTGACCAGACCTGAGCCACAACTTGAGGGTTATCTCCGGCTATTCTGGCCCTAAATGTGCATATGAATAACCGGGGAAGTTTTTGGGGCCTCACTGAATATGTGGAGAGGTGGAATTATGCGTGAATCTCTGCGATCTCTGGCCGATTTTTACCGTGGCCTGGCCGGGCGTCTCGAAAGCCGGGAGCTGAAGGGTTACATTGCGGATTCCGTCAAAAATATGACTGGCGCCCGCCAGGTGGAGCTGCGGCTGGCTGATGAATTGACCGATGAATTGACCGACGAGAAGTCCGGGGCCGGCCAGCCAAACCGGGATCGCCTTGATTACCAGCTGGCCTCGGAAGGTCATCACCTGGGGGAAATTTATCTCTATTTTGAGGGTTCGGCTGAGCCTAATCCGGCCGACCGGGAGATTATCCTGGAAATTATGGCCGCCGCCGCCGCCGCTCTGGGCGCGGCGGCCAAATATCAAAAGGCGGTCAACCTGGCCTCTCTGGACGGCCTGACCGGGCTCTACAACCACCGCATTTTTGATGAGGTCTTCCGGCGGGAGTTCGCCAAGGCCAAGCGCCACCAACACGGCCTGGCCCTCCTGAGCCTGGATCTGGATCACTTTAAAGTTGTCAATGACAGCTACGGCCATCAATTCGGCGACCTGGTTCTAAAAAGCGTGGCCGACATCCTCACCCAGGTGGCCAGGGCGACCGATCTGGCCGCCCGCCTGGGCGGCGAGGAGTTTGCCCTGCTCCTGCCCCATACCAGCCAGGAGCAGGCCCTGGTGGTGGCCACCCGCGTGAAATCCATGCTCGACCATAAATATTTTGACCCCGGCAACGGCGCGGTCTTTCACCAGACGGTGAGCCAGGGAGTGGCCGGTGTGGAACATTTTATGGTCAAGTCGCCCGAGGATATGCTATACTTGGCTGACCAGGCTCTTTATCTGGCCAAGAGGGAAGGCCGCGATGCCATCCGCTCCGTGGCCGATGTCGCGCCGCTTAAACCGGCCATGAAGGACGGACTCTATGTCTTCCAGTGATGATCGACGCAAAGGACTGCGGGCGGCTCTGCCCGCCGAGTTCTATTTCAATGTGCTGGGTTCGCCTGACGAGTATACCCGAGGGCAGGCCTCGGTCTTAAAGCGGTTGGGGGCCATTGACGCCATCAAGTTCCCGGCCCCCAAAACCGAGTCGCAGATATTATTATCCCGGATTGACCAGAAGCTGTCTCTGCTGATCGGCATGGTCGCCGAGCGAGCCAGCCGCAAAAGCTTTACCAATCATGGCATAGTGGTGGATATTTCCGAGTTTGGCCTGGCTTTCGGCCATCTGCTGGAGATAAAACACGGGGCGGTCATTGAAATAGGGCTGCAACTGCCGGGCCAGGACAGCCGCCTCATGGACATCGCCGGCCGGGTGGTGCACGTCAAAAGTTTCAGCGAGCCTGATATGGCCTTCCCCTTTGTCTATGGCGTGGAGTTTACCGACATCCTGGGCAAGGATCAGAACGAGATAGTCCAGTGGATTTTCTCTAACCAGCGCGAGCAGATCCGCCGCCGCAAGGAGCAAGGCTGAGACGCGCAGGGCTGAAAGATCAGTAGCCGGTCAGGCGCGCTCGGCAAAGCACTTGCGCAAAGTGGAGATGCTGGAGGAATGGCGCAGACGCAGGGGGATGATGTTCAGCCGGGCGTGCTTGACCACCTCCTGGCGGGCCGAGTGGGAGACATTGTCGGTGAAGACGATCATCATGTCCAGCTCGCCAAAGCGGTGACGGATGCAGTTTTCCCGGCCTTCGAAGAATTTCAGATCCACCCCGAAGCTTTTGGCCGTATCAATGTATTTGTTGCGCAGATGTTCCAGGCCGCCAATGAGTGCTACCGTATACATGAACGTCCCTCCTCAAAAAACCAAAAGGCCTAAAAAACAGATAAGGCCAAAGAGAAGCATCTCTTTGGCCTTCAGCATTTCCTGATCAGCACCGAACAAACTTATTTTAGAGTATAGCCCTGATGGCCGGAGATGTCAACCACCGAATTTATCGTCGGCCCGGGTAGGGCTGGTTTACCCGCGGGAAGGGGAATTGGCGGAGGTTGTTGCGCCAATTTTTGGTAAGATGGGGCTTGCGGATTTGCGGCGGGTGGGGTATCTTGTCTGCGGGGTATGCTCTCCTGGGAAGGAGGTGCATATGGACTTCCTCTTGAACGTCATTGCTGGCGTTTTGGTGGTTCTCGTGGCTCGCTGGCTAGACAAAAAATAGCCCGGCGCTAAATGAAACCGCCCCTGTGGGAAGTGGATCCCACAGGGGCATAACCTTTTATCTCATCGCAGGTAGAAGGGAGAGCCGCTGCCCTGCCGGGCCGGGGGTGTTAACGCACTTCCGGCCTTTTTTTAAGATACACCCGCAGCCGGCGTTTGTCAACCGCCCTGCGGCCTGGGTAGGGCTGGTTTACCCGCAGGAAGGGGGTATGGAGGGGAAAATGTTCGGGCGCTCCGGGGGGATGGGCATCAGGCCATTGCCTTTTTTGAGGAGATGCCGCTGGTAGGCGTGAATCCAGTGGGAGACATCCTGAAAGGTTTCCGGACTGAAGCTGACATAACTCCAGGCCCCGGTGTCCGGAAGAATCCGGTAGCGGCCGGTGAAATTGCCCCGCACAATGGTGCGGGTGTCCGGTTCGGACGAATCAGGGCTCAGCCAGATGACATCCCGGGCCCGGATATTGAAAAAAAAGTGGAGGCGGGTGCTTTTCAAGGCCAGATCCAGGCCGGTCATGGGCAAATCTATGGTGATCAGATAGCTCTGATCTTCCGCGATGCCCGGGGTGCCGTTGAAAATGAGCTGGGCCCCGCCCACGCTTAAGTCAATGACCGCGCCTTCGGTGATGACGGGCAAATCGCCCGGATCCTCCGGGGGCGCTTCGGGGGCCGGGTGGAAGACGGCTTTCATGGCGTGCTCGGCCACCGGCTCCAGGCGCAGAAAATCCCGCCTCTGGGCGCTGATGATGCTCTTGGGCCAGGCCACCTCCAGCCGGGCCACCCGCCAGGTTTTTTCTTTTTCAAAGCTGATGGGCAGGGTGTGACTGGAGAACTGGTAGTGCTCCATGTCCTCTTTGGGCGCCGGCCGGAAATTGAGATGGATCTGGACGGGCAGGCCTTCAAAATCAACATCGGGGTTGGGCATGAGCGACAACTCCAGGGTGACGTGCGAGCCGGGCCGGGTGTCAAAGACCTGCCCCCGGTAAATGCTGGAGTGCTGGTGCCCAAAAACTTCCAGGGTTGAGGAGGCCTGGCGGGTGGCCGCCCGCTTTAAGACGGCGGCAATGCGGTTGGGGTCGCTGATGGAGGTCCAGCCCCGGAAGATGACCAGGTGGCGCCGGTAGCGGGCATAAGAAATCAGGACGGACACCAGGATAACCACGGCCAGAGCCAGAAGCAGCCCCAGGAGAATCTCGTAGGGGATGGCGCTGTTTTCCTCCAGGGAGGCCTTGACTTTGGCCAGCTCTTCAGCGGATTTGATGGCGGCGAAAATGAACAGCATTAAAGGCTCCTGAAAGGTCGGGGTAACGGGTCACTGATTATGGCTCGGGCGCCGGTCGGCGGGCATGGCGAATGAATCAATAATTCTCCCCTTTCCGCCCGGTCTCACTCAACCGGCTTGATCAGATAACTGCCGGTGGCCGCAGTCAGACTGCGCCGCTTCAGGTCGCGCCCGTAGGCCTCGGCCTCGTCTCTGGTGGCGAAGCGGCCGCTCATAACCCGGTGCCAGCGGCGGCCATCCATGACGACTTCCGATATGAAAGCCTGTTCCCCGGAGGCGGTCAACTGATCTTTATATTTTTCAGCGTTTTCGCGGTCATTAAACGAGGCCAGGTGGACAGTGAATTCCCGGGAAGCGTTCAGGAGCGTGTCGCCCGCCGGCTTGGGCCGGCTAGTGGCCAGGGGCGGCCTGGTCTGGGCGGCGGCCTGGGGGAGAGAAGACGCGGCCCGGGCCGGCAGGGGGTTGGCGGGCACAGCGGCCGGAGCGGGCCGGGCCGGGAGCGCCGGGGGCGCCGGGGGCGGAGCCGGCCGCGCGGAGGTCTGGGCGGGCAGGAGGCCGACCTGCCCAAAGCGGCTGCTGTCAGCCGTCACCATGGCCTGGGCCGCCGCCGTCAGACCGGGCGCCGGAGCAGCGGGGCTGACGAACATGGTGGATTGGGCCGCCTGGGCCATGACCCCGCCGGACTCATCCTTAACTATGACCCCGCCGGGCTCATCCCTGACCGGGGGCCCGCCGGGCGAAAGACGACCGGCCAGACTCAGGGCCTGCTCGGGATAGGCCGCGTCAGCCTGGGTTTCAGCCACCATTGAGGGCTGCTCACCCTCCGGCAGGAAAAAGGCGGCCACCAGCCAGAAAGTCATGACCACCAGCACCAGGCCCAGGAAAATGGGCCCGGCCAGGGCGGCCGACCGGGAAGGGCTACGCCGGGAGCGGGCTGGGGCGGGGCGCTCCAGGTTGAGACTGGAGGCCCCGTAGGGCGAGCGGTAGCGGCCGCTGCGGCTGGGGCTTTTGACCGCCCGCCGCCGGAGCAGGGAGGCCACCGTTCCGATCAGAAAAATACCCAGTATCAGCAAAAAGAAATTCAAATTTAAGCCCCTTTGATTATTTGAGCGTCTGATCCTCAATCCCGTCAAATTCAGCGGGTCTTATCCCGCCCGGGACAGGCGACCGGCGGCGGCGGGCTCTGACCACGGTCACTAAGGGGCCGCTGGCCAGATAGAGAAAGCCCAGCGGCAGGAGGACGCTCTTTATTTTGACGATAATCAGCCCCAGGAGCAGGACAACGGCCACCAGGGTTTCAAAAGGTTTCCGGTTGCGGAAGAGGGCCTTGTTTTTGTGGCTGAAGTAGTCCAGGCTGGAAACCATGAGCACCGCCAAAAGCAGGGTCAGGGCTAAAACAGCCGGCCCGTTGGGGGTCAGGGGCGGTGAGCCGAAGCGGTCATGCCACAACACGACCGCAGCCACCATGACCGCCCCGCCGGGAATGGGCAGGCCCTGAAAAAACCCGGGGTCGCGCACTCCCTCCAGAACATTGAAGCGGGCCAGCCGCAGAGCCCCGCAGGCCAGGAAAATGAAGGCCGCCGCCGTCCCCAGCCGCTGATGATGAGGGTCTAAAACGGCCAGGGAGGCCGGGGTCAGGGCCCACAAATAGATGGTGATGGCCGGGGCCACCCCGAAAGAAACCAGATCGCACAGGGAATCGTATTCCACCCCGAACTCGCTGGTAGTGTGGGTCATGCGGGCCACCGTCCCATCCAGCCCGTCACAGAGGGCGGCCAGGAGGATGGACCAGGCCGCCTGGGGAAAGCGCCCGTTAACGGCGGCCAGAATGGCGTAAAAACCGAAAAAAAGACTGAGAGTCGTAAAGATGTTCGGCAGGATATAAATACCCCGCCGACGGGCCGAACGGTTTTTCAGTCTCTGGTTCAGAACCATGCCGCTTTCGGCCTCCTTGACTTTACAATCCAGACATTAGCTATCATTATAGCATAAATATATTTAAAACAAAATAATTAACCACCACAGACCTGGCAACTGCCGGTTTCGCAGGTCAGCATGGAATTATCCTTGGCCGGGCCGTCGTCTTTCCAGAAGGGCGACATCTCCCGCAGCTTGGCGATGATGGGCGGGAAGGCCTTGATGACCGTCTCCACTTCTTCGGCCGTGTTGCTGACGGACAGCGAAAGGCGAATGGAGCCGTGGGCCGCAGTGAAAGGCACCCCCATGGCCCTCAGCACATGGGAGGGCTCAAGAGAGCCGGAAGTGCAGGCCGAGCCGGAGGAGGCGCAGATGCCGGCGGCGGCCAGGTGCAGGAGGATGGCTTCGCCCTCCACATATTCAAAGCTGATGTTGGTGGTGTTGGGCACCCGGTTGGCCGGGTCGCCGTTGACCCGGGTGTAGGGGATGGCCCCGATGATCCCGGCCTCCAGATGGTCGCGCAGATCCCTGACCCGGGTATTTTCATCCTCCATATGGGCCAGGGCCAGCTCACAGGCCCGGCCCAGGCCCACAATGTAGGGCACGTTTTCCGTGCCGCCCCGGTGGCCGCTCTCCTGGTGTCCGCCCAGCATAAAAGGCGCGTATTTGACGCCCCGGCGCAGATAGAGCAGGCCGATGCCCTTGGGGGCGTTGAGCTTGTGGCCGGAGACAGACAGCATATCAACTTTGGTCTTGGCCAGATTTAACGGTATTTTCCCGGCCACCTGCACCGCGTCGGTGTGGAAGAGAATGCCGCGCTCCGAGCAGGCCTCAGCCATTTTCTCAATGGGAAAGATGACCCCGGTCTCATTGTTGGCCCACAGGAAACTGGCCAGAGCCGTGTCCGGGGTCAGGGCTTCAATAAACTGATCCCACAGGAGGTTGCCCTTTTCGTCCACCCCCACCTCGGTGACCCGGTAGCCCAGCTTGCGCAGCAGAGTGACATTGCTCAAAATGGCCGGGTGCTCCACCCGGCTGGTGACGAAATGACGGCGGTCGGGCTGGGTGCGCAGGGCCGACCAGATGGCCGTGTTGTCGCTTTCCGTGCCGCAGGAGGTGAAGATGACTTCCCGGGGCTCGCAGCCCAGGAGGGCGGCTGTTTTTTCCCGCCCTTTTTTCAGCTCGGCCGCTGAAGCCATGGCCAGGGGATACATGCTGGAGGGGTTGCCGTATTTCGGGCCGAAAAAGGGCAACATGGCCTCCAGCACCTCGGGGTGAATGGGAGTAGTGGCATTATTATCAAAATAAATCAGTTTTTTGTCATCGCTCATGACCGGACCTCCTTGACAGTGATGGATTCGGAAACCAGCTCGCGCAGCTTTTCCGTAACAAAATCGGCCAAAGTGCGCTTGGCCGAGGGACAGGTGGCGCAGGAACCTTTCAGCCGCACCAGAACTTCATCGCCGTCAATATCCACCAGCTCAATATCGCCGCCGTCCTGCATCAGGGCCGGGGCGATTTCATGGGTGATGGCCTCTTCGATGAGCCTGGCTTTCTGGAGAAAAGTCAGCTTGGGAGGGGCACCGTCGCCTTCCAGCGGGGTCTTCCTGAGGGCCGTCTCACGGTTGCCCGTCAGCACCCGTTTTAAAATTTTTTCCAGCTCGGGCTGGCAGCCGCCGCAGCCGCCGCCGGCCTTGGTGTAAAAAGTGATCTCCTCCACTGAGGTCAGGGAGTTTTCCCGGATAGTCCGCTCAATTTCCTTTTCCGTGACGCCGAAGCACTCGCAGATGATGGGGCTGTCGGACTGGGGCAGGGGCACGCCGCGGTAGTTGGCCACAGCCGCTTCCAGCGCTTCCCGGCCCAGCACCGAGCAGTGCATCTTTTCCCGGGGCAGGCCCCCGAGGTAATCGGCGATATCCTGATTGGTGACCTTGAGGGCCTCGTCCACCGATTTGCCCTTGATCATCTCGGTCATGGCCGAGGAGGAGGCGATGGCGCTGGCGCAGCCAAAAGTCTGGAAGCGGGCGTCCTCTATCGTATCTTTGGCTTTGTCCACCTGGATGGTCAGCCGCAGGGCGTCGCCGCAGGACAGCGAGCCCACCTGGCCGTCGCCGTCAATCCGTTCCACCACGCCCACATTCCTGGGGTGTTCAAAATGTTCCTTGACTTTTTCCGTATAATCCCACATATAATTTACCTCGCGCTTAATTGGTCGCCGGTTCGGGCTTTTCTAAAGCCCTCCTCTTTATAAGCTAAACATTATATCACAAAAATAAAGGCGCCTCAGTTTTTAGCGGTGGGCGACGGGCGGCCGGCCAGGGCGGCCTTGATAAAATCGCGGAAGAGGGGATGGGGTTTCATGGGGGTGGATTTGAACTCGGGGTGGAACTGACAGCCCAGATACCAGGGGTGCTCTTTGGTCGGCAACTCCAGCATCTCCACCAGGGTGTGATCCGGGGACAGGCCTCCGAATTTCAGGCCGCTCTTTTCCATGAGGTCGAGGTAATCGTTGTTGAACTCAAAGCGGTGCCGGTGGCGCTCGTTGATTTCCGGCTCTTTGTAAGCCTTGAAAGCCAGGGAGCTGGGGGCCAGGCGGCAGGGGTAGGAGCCCAGGCGCATGGTTCCGCCCAGGTCGCTCTGGGCCGTGCGCTTTTCGTGGCGCTCGGCCCGGTGGTCATACCAGTCAGTCATCAGGTAGATGACTTTATCTTTGGCTTTGGGGTTGAATTCCTCGCTGGTGGCCTCCGGCAGACCGGCCACGTGGCGGGCGAACTCAATGACCTGACACTGCATGCCCAGGCAGATGCCGAAAAAGGGGCGCCTTTTCTCCCGGGCGTAGCGGGCGGCCAGAATCATGCCCTCCACCCCCCGATCCCCAAAGCCGCCGGGGACAAGGATGCCGTCCAGCCCGCCCAGGTGCTTTTCCAGGTTGCGGGGTTTGAGATCCTCGGCGTTGACGTGGCGGATAGTCACCCGGGCCTGGTTGTCCAGGCCTCCGTGGGTCAGGGCCTCGTGCAGACTTTTGTAGGATTCCCCCAGGGCCACATATTTGCCCACCAGCCCGATGGTCACCTCCTGTTTGGGGTTGCCCAGCCGCTCATTGAGCCGAACCCAGGGGGCGATATCCGGCTCGCCCTTGAGGCGCAGCAGGCGGGCCACTTTGTTGTCAATACCCTCCCGGTGGTATTCCAGGGGCACTTCGTAAATATTGCCCACATCCACGGCCGAGAAGACCGCGTTTTCCGACACATCGCAAAAAAGGGCGATCTTGCGCTTCAATTCCGGGCTGAGGGCCTGCTCCGAGCGGCACATAATGATGTCGGGCTGGATGCCGAGGGATCGGAGCTCTTTGACGCTGTGCTGAGTGGGCTTGGATTTGGGCTCCCCGGAGGTCTTGAGGTAGGGCACCAGGGTCAGGTGGATATAGAGGCAGCGGCTCTTGCCCAGGTCATTTTTAAGCTGGCGGATGGCCTCGAGAAAGGGCTGGCTTTCAATGTCGCCCACTGTGCCGCCGATTTCCACCAGGAGGACATCCATCTCCGGCGTGGTCGCCGATTTTATGGCCGCCTTGACCTCATCAGTGACGTGGGGGATGACCTGGACGGTGCCGCCCAGATATTTGCCCTGGCGCTCTTTATTCAGCACGATGGAGTAGATGCGCCCGGCGGTGTAGGTGTTTTTGCGGCTCATGGGCACGCCCAGATAGCGCTCGTAATGGCCCAGATCCAGGTCGGTCTCGGCCCCGTCGTCGGTGACGAAAACCTCGCCGTGCTGGAAGGGGCTCATGGTGCCCGGATCTAGATTCAGGTAGGGATCCAGCTTCTGGATGGAAACATTGAGGCCCCTGGCCTTGAGCAGGGCCCCGATGGAGGCGGCGGCCAGGCCTTTGCCCAAAGAGGACAAGACCCCGCCGGTGACGAAGATGAATTTGGTCTTTTTCACGTTATCACTGCCTCACCGCCGATTAGAAAGGCATATTTTAACATTCCTGACCAGGATTGTAAACCGGCGCAATACAGCCACTGGTGGTTGCCCTCTTAATATTCGCCATCGTCATTTTGAAACCGCCTTGACAAGCGGGCGGAGCTGTCTTAAACTAGCTTCAAATCTTCTTCAAATGTCGTGGCCATAATGAGCAACCAGTCTCCGCCGGATAGAAAAATCAACCGATCCATGGGCCGCCGGCTGACGGCTTTAATTGTTTTTATGATTGTGGCCCTGAGCGGCACTATGATGGTTGTCGGCTATCTCAGATTCAAAGAATCAGCGGAACATTATTACCACCGCCTGGGCGAGACGACTGCGGCCATTGTGGCTCTGAGCCTTGACGCCGACGCCCTGCCCCGATACCTGGAAACCCGCGCTCCGGATCAGGAGTATGAGCAGACCATGGAGATGATCCGGCGGGCCCAGGAGAAATGCCGGGGCAAAGTATTCTATGTGTTTACCGTGGCCGACGAGGGCATCAACTATATCTACGATACCGAAGACAGCGAAATAGGGGAGTTTGACCCTTTCACCTCCATTGACCCGGACACGGGCCGGCGCAAGCATCTTTACCCGGCGGAGACGGAAAAGCAGCTGCGGGCCGGCGGCCGGGTTGACACCATCATGGGCCTAACCCAATACGGCTGGACCATCACCGTCAACGAGCCGCTCTATGGCCGCGATGGCCGCTGCCTGGGCTATGTGGGCGTCGATTTTGACGTCAATGAGGTGGTGGCCGAGCTCTCGGCCTATCTCTGGCAGCTGGCGACCATCATCATCATCATCACCGTGTTTTTCGCGGCCATTTATCTCTATATTATTCGCCGGATCATCATCCGCCCGATCAATATCATGGCCAAAGCGGCCGACAGTTTCCTGCTCAACATTTCCAAAAGCAGCCAGCCAGACGATGAATCCAACATTTTAGCCATGAAAATCAATACCGGGGATGAGCTGCAAAGCCTGGCCGAATCATTGAAATCCATGGTTCGTAAAATTGAGGAATACATCTACAGCCTGAAGCTGGTCACCATCAAATCGGAAACGGATGGGCTGACCAAGCTCTTCAACCGGGGCGCTTTTGAGCAGCGGGTGAGCGCCATCCTGCGCCTCCGGCCGGAGAAGGATCAGCTGGACGCCTTTATGATGATTGATGTGGATTATTTCAAAGACGTCAATGATCAATTCGGCCACGCCGCCGGGGATCTGGTGCTGTCGGAATGCGCCCGGATCCTGCGGAGCGTGGTGCGCGAGGCGGATGTGGTGGGCCGCCTGGGCGGCGATGAATTCGCCGTCTTTTGCAAAAATATGACCTCAGTGGCCATAGCCGAAGACAAGGCCAGGCTGATTCGGGCCGAGTGGCTGAAGATTACCCCCCCGGGGGCCGAGAGCGGCATCACCGCCAGCATCGGCATAGCCTTTGCCCCGCAGGACGGCCGGGGCTACCAGGAATTATTCGCCAAAGCGGACGCGGCCCTCTATAAGACCAAAGAGGCCGGCCGCGACGGCTTCACGCTCTCATCGCAGTTGTAAAGGGCGCGCCGCGCCCGGCCCTCCCCGGCCTGTTTTTTTCCCATGGGTCAGATCATCCAGCTTTTGAAAGGTGTCGGCCAGGGAGCCGGCCTGCCCGGTCAGATCCTGGGCTGTTTTGGACGACTGGTCGGCCGCCTGCCCGATCCTTTCGACGGCGCTGTTCAGCGCCGTCATGGCGCTGTTGACCGAGTCAACGGCGTTGGCCTGCTCGGCCGTGGCTGACCGGATCTGCGACACCTGCTCCGCCGCCCGGGCCGCAGCCGTTTCAATGCCCTTAAAGCCCTCCTCCAGCCGCCCGGTGTTGGTCACGCCCGTGGCCACCCGGGCCATGGCCTCTCTGATCAGATCCCCGGTTTTGTGAGAGGCCTCGGCCGTCATCCCGGCCAGATTGCGCACGTCCTCGGCCACCACGGCAAAGCCGGCCCCGGCCTCCCCGGCCCGGGCGGCCTCCACCGCCGCGTTCAGGGCCAGGAGGTTGGTCTGGAAGGCGATGGCCTCAATGCTCTTGAGCGTTTTGGCGATTTCATCCGTCACCCGGGAAATGTCGCTCATGGCCTGGCTCATGTCGCTGACCAGGCGGGTGCCGGTTTCCACCTGCCCGGTGGCCTGGTTCATGGCCTGCCCGCACTGCTCGGTGGAGGCGGCGTTGGCGTGGATCTGGGTCGAAATCTGGGCGATGGAGGCCGAGGTGGTGGACAGGATCCCGGCCTGCTCGCCGGCCCCGGTGTTCAGGGCGGCGGCCAGGCCGGAGACGGCCCCGGAGGTGGCGTCGATGTGCTCCGCCTCCTGGCTGAGGTCGATCACAATGAGGCTGAGGTTGTTGGTGATGCGCCGGATAAAGCTGGCGATGACCGCCAGGGCGGCGGCGATCAGCAAAAGGGAGATCAGGGCGGTGGCCTGGAGGCTCCGCATTTCGCTTTTTTGGGCCGCCCCCAACTCGGCCTGGAGGGCCGCCGCCCGGTTAGTCTTGGCGAACAGCTCCTCGTCGGGCACCAGCATGGCCAGCCCGAAAAGGTCGGAGATATTGGCCAGAAAGGCGCTGTATTCGCGCCCGCCATACTTGACGGCCGTCAGTTTGACCTGGCCGGCGGCCAGGGTTTTAAAAGTCTGAAAGACTTCGGCCCCAAAGGGCGCGCTGGTCAGATTTTTGGGCTGGATTGATTTCTGCCCGGGATTGTCCGGGTCGTCAGCCTCGGCCGGCGCCCACTGAGGCTGGCCCGGAGTGGCCAGCAACTGGCCGGAACCGGCGCTGAAAGCCAGGGGAATAGTGCCGGGGGTGATGGATTCAGCCATATTGGCCACGAGGTCTTGCATCAGGGTCAGAGGCATGTCCAAAAAAGCCACCCCGACCGCCCGGCCCTCCAACTGGAGGGGCATGGTGGCCGAGACGAGGAATTCAGAGCTGAGGGGCTCAAAATAGGGCTCGGTCCAGATGACTTTTTCCGGCAGGGGCCGGCTGCGGTCATGGCCGACGGGGATGGCGGTCTGATAATAGGGCAGGGTCAATTCTTTGGCCAGGGAGGCGTCCACTTCCGCCGGGGTCAGGGGCCGGCCGGGGTCGTGATCCTCCGGGGGCGTGACCTCGTCGGAGTAGTTTATGCCGCCGTCTTCCCGGAAGGCGTAAACCACCAGATAGGGGGCGAATTGGGAGAACTGGCCCTTTTCAAAAGTGACCCCCAGGCCGGCGGCGGCCTGATCCCGGCTGGTCACCACCGTCCGGCAGAAGCGCTCCAGGGCCGCCCGGGCCAGCTCGGTGTGGGCGGCTGACCGGCGGGCCAGGAGGCTTTGAGCCGTGAAAAAGTCGCCGGCCAGGAGGGTGGCCCGCTCTGACTCGGCAATCATGGTTTGCAGATCAACGGATTTGGCCAGGAGGGTCTCGGCGATGCGGCCGGCTTCGCCCTCGCGGATGACCGCCGTCAGATTTTGAGCCATCTGGTCGGAATGACGTTTGAGGCTGTCGCCCATTTCCCGGGAGATGCGCCAGCTGGCCCCCATCTGGATCAGCACCACCAGCGCCAGGCCGCTCAGCAGGGCAAAGATATAGGCTTTCAAGCTCATGGCGTTTCTCGCTTCCTCAAGGTAATGGGCCGATTCTTAAAAACCGAATCTTATGCGCCTAAACAATATAATGCCATAAAATAACATCGTTCCCTGATTTTAGCAAGAGCGGGGCCACCTAAAAAACAGCGGCGGCCCGCCCAAAAGGGGGCCGCCGCCGGGCATGATAGGTGAAGGTGTCAGGCCGGGCTCAGAAGTCGAACCGGACGCCCACCGTGCCGCCGGCCCCTTTCTGGGTGCCGACCAGCCCAAAGACGTTCACATCAATGGTGTAGCGGCCGTCGGCCGGCTTGTAGGCCAGGCCCAGCTCGCCAAAGCCGCTGGCCCCTTTCAGGTCGGGGCTGTCGGTCACGCTGTCGCGGTTGACCGCGTAGTCGCTGACAAACCCCTCGGCCTTGGCGCTGTATTCCTGCTCCCAGGCCAGGCCCACATAGCCCTTGAATTCGCCGGTTTCGTTGACCGCGTTTAACCGGCCGCCCAGGCGGGTGCGCACCGAGTCTATTTCGTCAAATTCAAAGCGCTCTATGGCCGTCTTGATGGTTTGGCCCTCCAGCCTGGTCCAGAGGAATTTGCCGTAGAGATCCACATTCAGGGTCTCGCTCAGGTCAATGACCTGGCCCAGGCCCAGGTGGGCCCCCCAATAGCTCTGGCTGGTATCCCAGCGGTGTTGGCCCAGGTAAGGGTTGGTGCTGCCGGGGGCCCCGGGGAAGTAGCGGGAGTCCCTGGTCAGCTGGTAGTCGTTGTCCAGGCTGCCGCCCCGCACCGAGGCTTCCAGGTGGGTGCCCTGGTCAAACTTGTGATTCACGAAGACGCCGCCGCCGATGTGGTCGGCGTCGCCGTCAGCTTCCAGTTGGCCCCGGCGGTTAAACCAGGCAAAGTGGTTGATGTCGGTGTAGGTGTCGTAGTCGCCCCGGCCGTATTCCACAAAGGCGCCCACCGTGGTCTGCCCGGCCTCATTGGCGAATTTGCGGGACAGGGCCAGGGTGGCGCTGAAGCCTTCCACTTCCACATCGCTGCCCGTGTCGGTCTCCACCGAGTAGCCGCCGACTTTGGCGGTCAGGATGGTGGTGTCCACCGGGCCTTCGGCCGCTTCCTTCAGGGCCGGGTCGGTGGTGACGTTAAAGGTCTGGTTGAGGGTGGAGACCCCGGCCAGGTTGCCCTGGAGATAGGTCTTGTAGCCGTCGGAGGTGTGGAAGTTGGTGGCCTTCAGGGCATTATGGTCATTGCCGTCCACCCAGACATCCCAGAAATAAGTCCGCAGACCGGCGTTATAGGCGAAATAGTTGGCGTTGGCCTGATTGGTGTAATGCCCGTCGGCGCCCCTAAAAGCCGAGGGTGAGCCGTTGGTGGTGTTGACCAGGGTGATGGCGCCCAGGTGCAGCTGTTTCAGCTCGTAAGCCGAGGTGAGGAAGGGCTGAGGGGTAGCGGCATTGGGATTATCCAGGTAAACCCGATGCTGGGTAACCGGGTCTAAATGAGACAGGTCAATAGTGGCTGGGGAACCCGTGGTCAGCATGGGCACGCCGGTCGGCCCCAGAATGTTGGTCAGGTCAAATTTGACCTTGTGGCCATTCCAGCCATCATTGGTCACCGGGGCGTAAACGCCGCCGGTCTGCCAGGTGGTTTCCTTGTTGACCCAGAGGTTGGTAATCAGGTAGTTGACGGTGTCTGAGCTGATACCATCTGGATTGGAGTCGCCGATGTCATCCGAACCATAAGTGCCCGCCACGGCACCAGCAATAAAAGATGACCCCTGATCCAGATGCAGGGTGTTAAACCACACCAGATCATTCCTGAAATAGGAATCCAGATCATTTGAGATGCTCATATTGACTGTTCGGCCCGGATTGATATGGAAGGTATCATTGACTGTCACCCGCAGATTGCCGGCAGAGGCTTCAACCACATTACCGAGGCTAAGTGTGTCATCACCCTTAGTGAAAGTCAGGGTCAGGTTGCTGTCAGCCGTCAGGTGGCTGGTAATATTAAACACCGCGTCACCGCCCGGGCCGCCATAAGGGTTGGCGATGCCACTAGTCGCACCGCCATCGCCGCTAGTTACATTGAGGTCGCCTCTCAAGATTGCGTTTTTGGCTGTCAGCGTTACCGCGCCGCCTTGGCCGCCTTCAGTGGAGGTGCCCGCCGCGCCGCCGTAGACACCGGTGCCCCCTGAGGCGTCACTGCCGCTATCGCCGCCATTGCCGGCCGTCAGGCTGACTGCATTATTAAAAACAGCCAGGTCGCTCTGAATGTTAAGGGTCACATTGCCGCCCCGGCCGGCCTGGCCGCCCTTGCCGCCATCGCCGCCCTTGGCAGAAGTATCCGAAGAATTCCAATCACCGCCATCGCCGCCTGTGCCGCCATCGCCGCCAGCGCCGGCCGACAGGGTAACGGGGCCATCAAAAGTGACTTGAGCCGGGGGGAGAACCAGCAGAGTGACATCTTCGGCATTGCCGCCACTAGCGCCATCGCCGCCATCGCCGCCGCTACCGCCGTGGCCGCCATCGCCGTCTTGGCCCGAAGCACCGCCCTCGCCGCCGTTACCACCATCACC